>DATNMW010000228.1:0-18834 GCA_035602155.1 Bryobacteraceae bacterium
AAGTCAGAGCCAGCTTCGCGGCCGCCGTAATCGCGAAGGCGATCGCCAGAATCCACAACGCCAAAGTGTGCAACCGCGGCCCGAGAGCGGTATAGCTCGCCAGCAGCGCGTTGTACAAATCCTGGAAGTCGGCGGCGGTCGCCTGCACGTCCGCCAGCGCGGGAAGGCTCCACGTTCCGTCGCGCCGGCGTTCGAGATGAACGGCAGAAGTACCCACGGTCACCTGCGGTATGCCGATTTCAGGATGGGTCGCACGCGGGATCGCGATTTCCGGTACGGACACGGTTTTGGTTGCTAGCAACTCGCCGGCAACCTGGATGCCGCGCACATCCGTTCCCGTGACGGCGATCCGTTTGGCGTCCACGGCCACGCTGGAATCCACCGTGCCAACAGCCGCCAGCGGCGGGTTTCCGCCCACCGATATACGATCGATGTGCGCCCTCACCGCAGGCAGGGCAAGGCTGACGTGAATGCTGCCGGCCGAAAACAGGTTGGGCTGGCGAGACCCGTGCGTGGCGAGTCCTTCGAGAACCGTCCCGCCTGCCGAGCAGAACTGCGCGTGGTCGATCGTGGTTGCCGAACTTTGCAGTTGCGGCAGAGCCGCCCGGACCCCGGTCAGCTCGGCGGAGAGGCCGCATTGCGCCTGGCAGCACGAGAATCGTGCGGACTGGTATTGGAGCGTGTCGCGCGGCACAACTCGCCGGGCGATCCAAGCCACGGCGGCCCCGCCCACGCGACAATGCATGGCCAGGACGTCGATGGCGCCCGCCACGACGGCGGCCAGCAGCAGGGCGTAGACACCGGTTCGGATTGGATGCTTCGCGATCCAGGCGCGCAGTTTAGATACCTCTCCCGACGATCTTGTCCGATACGCGCTCGGCCAATGCGCCGATGGTCTTGGATGGATTCCGGCCGATCGCGGTAGGGATCGCCGATCCGTCCGTTACGAACAGGTTGGGGTAGTGGAACACTTCTCCGTAAGCGTCGACCACCCCATGCGCGGGATCGTCCCCCATGGGGCAGCCGCCCAGAGGATGCAACGTGATGAGTTGCTTCTGCGCGGACCATGTCGGGTTGAGCATCAGATTGCCGCCCAGCCCCGGCGCGGGGGTCTGGGCCAGCCCGCGCAAGGTGTGTTCCATCGCCCGCCAGAGCGGCATGCTGGCGGGCTCGGGCCAAGTGATTTGAAGATCGCCATGGTCGTCCAAGGTCATATCGCCGTCCGCCGCGTCCTGGCCCATCACCAGAAACGGCAGCGCGTCGCGCGACGCTTCCAAATCCAACTGATCGAAGATACCCTCCGCCAGTTTACGCTGGCCGGTTACACTCAGCAGGTCCTTCAACCACCGCAAGAGCCGTCGACCGGTGGAAAGTCCCCCGGGCAGAGTCTGCAGGCTTCCGCGCAGGAGATCCGGAAATCCGCCGTCTTCAACGATGAACCCGATGTTGCGCCCGTGCTTGTCGCGGCAGTCTCCGTATTCGATGGTGGAGGTGATGGTGGGTCCATCCATCGGATTAATTACGCGCCCGGTCTTGAAACCGACCGCGCCGAAATCGCCATTGCCGGAGAAGTATTGCCCTACCTTGTCGCTGAGCTTCGGCAGCGTGGCGGCATATTGCCGCCCGCCGCGCCGGTATCCATGCTTGGCGCGCAGCAGCAATTGACTGGAGCCCAGGCAGCCGCCGGCGACGATTACGCGGCGCGCCAGCAGCGAGCCTTCGAATCCCCAGCGCATGTCTTTGAAGGCCACGCGGTATGCGCCGTCTTGGGGCGTGATGCTCAGGACCTGGTGCTGGGAATAGACCTCCGCGCCCAGATGTTCGGCGAACCATAGGTAGCTCAGGTCCAGTGTGTTCTTGGAGTGCGTGTTGCATCCGATGAAGCATTCGCCGCAATTCGAGCAACCGTATTGCGGCGGGCCGCCCCAACCGTACGGATCCGGATTCAGCACGCCCGGCTCGCTCCCGTTGCGCCCCCAGTAGATGGCCAGATCGAGCATCCGGAAGCGCTCCGCGGAGCCCACAGCGGCCGCCGCGGCTTGCATGGCGCGGGCCTTCAGATTCGGTTCCGGCATGGGCGAGGGATGCATCATCTGCCGCATCCGGTGGTAATAAGGCGCGAGTTCGGCCTTCCAATCCGGGATGGAAGCGGGCCAGCGCCGGACGCCATCCGTGACAACCTCGAAATCGGAGTCGAACGCGTCGATCTGCACGTCCAGGTACATCAGAGACGTGCCGCCCACGCCGCTGGCGCACCCTACGCTGATGTTGTTGAACGTCCGGAAGTCGACCAGACCTCGCCAGCCATGTTCGCCTTCCTCCCGCCAGAACCACTCCTTAGGCGCGTCGAGATCGCGGGGGAACTCGCCCAAGTTGTAACGCTTGCCTTTTTCCAGTACGCACACGGAAACGGGCTTCCCGGCGGCTTTCTGCGCCTGGGCCAATCGCATCGCCGGGATCGACCCGCCAAAACCCGAACCGACGATCGCCACTTCGTAGGCCGATCGCATTAGCTCCCTTCCTTCCCGGCGGCGAACCGCAGAAACATGACGAAGAGCGCCGCAAACACCAAGTCGCCGGCCACCGGGATGAGAAAAAAGAGGGGCACTTGACCCGGATATGCGAAGAAGCCATAGAGGAAAACCGCCGCAAAGGCGACCTTTCCAATTGCGCCGAGCAACGCGATGTCGCGGTTGCGGTACAAATCGCGATAGACCAGATAGTAGCCCAATCCGAAAGTCATGAAGAGCGCAATCCACCCGTAGTAGTAGACCGTCGGCGTTGGTTCGGCCAAACCAGCGCTACCAAAGATCCATCCCGTGGCGGCCACTACAAATACGCCGCCCAGAACGTTCCACAGCGCACCGATGAAGAAGATCCGTTTGTAAGTTGCCTCACCCATCTAGATTCCCGTCTCAGCAAATGCGCCACGGTAGCGCGGACGCCCCCGTCGGAGCGCGCCCCCCTGGTCGCGCTCCCTAGTAGGTTCGCCGCCCCCTCAGATATGCGCGTACTCTCCATAACCTCGGCCTGCGATGGCGTTTCCCTGGTACGAGCCATCGTAGGTGAACTGGTAATAAGTCATATTCGGGGCCACCGGCGCGGGCGGCCATTCCCGCCATGCCGTATAACTGAGGACGCCTTCCGCGGTTTCGGCATCGACCATCCATTTCCGATAGAAGGCTACCGGAGGCCTGTCCGGGCAATGCATGGCAACCAGATCGGGCGCGGGATCCTCCGCATACCGGATGCGGATGCCGTTGACGGGGATATAGCGGCCATTCAGGTAAAGCCCTCCGCGATCGCGAACATTTACGCCGAACGCCCGCGCCAGCATGAATCCTCCCCGCAGGTCGGCATTGCCGTTTGCATTGCCGTTTGCATCGCCGTTTGCATCGCCAACCAGCACCTCGTAATGATAACGGATGGGATGAAATGAGGGGAAGGCGTAGTTGAGCAGACGGACCGGCAGAAACAGACGGTTGGTGCTGAACAGCCGTTGCGCGAAGCCGTGCTCGAATCCACCCGTTCCCCGAATCGTGTAGGTCTCCTGGCGGTCGGGGATCTTGTGCGGGTCTGGTTTCTCCGTCCCGTCGTAGTAAGTGATAGTGCCTTCGATCCCCCCGAAACAGATGAAGTACGTGAAGACGTCGGGCAGGTCGGCCCACCAGATCAGATTTTCGCCGTGGAATCGCAGATCCAGGCGGATATTGGCGTCCGGATTGAAGAACTGGAAGCGGTAATCCGGCCATTTTCCCGAGATCCTGCCGTATTGCAGGAAATCGGTTTCGGCCGCGATATCTTCCCCGGAGATGCGGGTGTCCAACTCGTCGATAGCCATGCCCAAGTCGTATTGCTTGGGCTGGTAGTGCTGCGAGAAGTTGTTTCTCTTTTCGCCGCCCGCTGGCGTGCGCATGAGGGTAGGCGCCATACAGAGGTACTCCGCCGCTTGGGACGTCGACAGGCGTAGCAGGAGGCGCTCATAGTTGTCGATCCCGTCCAGCCCGTAGAGTCCCGTCATCAGGCTGGCACGCACCAGTTTCGCGGGAAAATCGCGATCGTCCGGAATCGCGAAAAAATACCAGCCATCCCAGCCGGGCCACTTGGCGGCATAATCCGGCGTGCCGTCCGGCTTCAGCTTGAAATACCGCGGGAGCTCATACTCCGGCGCGATGCGGTCCCGGCCGTTCCGTTTAGCGCGGTCCCACAGGTAGATCCATGCGCCGTTGAAGCGGTACAACAGAAGGACCACCGCGAAAAGCAGCACGACGACGATGAGAATGGCTGCCATTTCATGCGCCGGCGGATTTCGCCCGCCCCGCCTCAAGCGGCGGGTCCAGGTGCTTGCCCTCGTTCCAAAGCTGGAGGGCGAACACCGCCGCTCCTCCCGCCCAGATCACCAGGGTAAGAACCAGCATTCGGACAAACGTGGGGTCGGTATAGAACCACGGCGCGTTGCCGGAAACCCACTCCTGGTAGGTGCCCACCCGGAAGGTGCTGTTGGTTTGGCTGAATATCCATATTCCCGCGTAGACAAAAATGCCGATGTAGACGGCCCGATTCGCCCACAAGTTGCCTTTCCCAACCAGCCAGGCGCCGATCGCGAAACCCGAGACGGCCGCGGCGAAGAACACCAGCAGAAAGATGGGGAGAAAATACGGATAGGCGGACACCGATCCCGCGTGCCACCACATGTGGGTCGTCTCCCACCCGAAGTAGTTGCACAGGAAGTACACCGGAATCCAGCTAAAGAAGAAACACTGGAAAAGGATGTTCTTGTAGAACGCGCGGAAATGATATTCAGCGCGTCCGCTGCGTAGCTGGCGATTGGCCGCATCCGCGAAGATGCTGCCGACGCCCAGAGCGATCGGCACGTCGATCTGTACCATGTGGCCCTCCGGCTTAGGCCATTATTCGCTTGTACTCTTCGAAAGTCAAGAGATAAATTGCTTATTGACAAGAATGGTCGTCCGGCATAATATTTAGTGTGCCTATCGGGCAGTTTGCCAAGCTGCCCCGCAACAAGGAGATTTATGCCGCGAATTTCTCTGCCCATTGAGCAAATTCAAGATCGCTATACAGTTGTCGTGATCGGTTCAGGTTATGGCGGCGGCATTGCCGCTTCGCGCATGGCGCGCGCCGGCCAAAAAGTGTGCGTGCTGGAACGCGGCAAGGAGCGGCAGCCGGGAGAATACCCCAATACCCCTGAGGCGGCGGCTGACGAGTTGCAGGCCGACACCCCCGAGGCCCACATCGGTTCGGTCACCGGCATGTTCGACTTGCGGGTCAACGAAGATATCAATGTCGTCCTGGGCTGCGGGTTGGGCGGCACTTCGCTGATTAACGCCAACGTGGGCCTGCGCGCCGAGCCGCGCGTGTTTCAGGACCCCGCTTGGCCCGCGGCCTTCCGCAACGACACCGCGCTGCTGGAAGAGTGTTACCGCCACGCGGAAGAGGTACTGCAGCCGCAACCCGTCCCCGCCAGCTATGATCCATTGCCCAAGATGGAGGCCCTGCAGCGCTCCGCCCAGTCCATGGGCGCCAAGTGGTACCGCACCCCGATCTATGTTACTTTCCAGGACCCCAAGGACGGCCTGAATCCGTTCGGCGTTCCGCAGCAGGCCTGCATCGGTTGCGGCGATTGCGTCTCCGGATGCAACTTCCACGCCAAGAATACGACGCTGATGAATTACCTGCCGGACGCAGTGAATTTCGGAGCGGAAATCTTTACCGAGGTTTCCGTACGATATCTGGAGCGCTCGGGCGATGGCTGGCTGGTGCATTTCCAGCCGCTGGGCGTGGGGCGGGAAAAGTTCGGCGCGCCGGACCTGTTCGTGGCCGCCGATATTGTGATCCTGGGCGCGGGCGCGCTAGGATCCACGGAGATTCTGCTGCGCTCGGCGCAGCAGGGCTTGCCGCTTTCGCCGATCGCCGGCCAGCGGTTCACCGGCAATGGCGACGTGCTGGGCTTCGGCTACAACACCGATACGCCGATCAATGGCGTCGGCTTCGGCAGCCACAATCCGCAAGGGCGCCCGAAGGTGGGTCCGTGTATCACCAGCGTCATCGATCTGCGCGAGCAGCCTGAACTCAATCAAGGCATGGTCATCGAAGAGGGATCCATCCCAGGAGCTATTGGCGATTTGCTGCCGGCAGCCCTCGAAGCCGCGGATATCCTGGGCGGCAACAAGCCCAAGACCCTCTACGAAAACCTCTCCATGAAGAAGCGCGAGTTGGAAAGCCTGATTGGCGGCCCTTATGTCGGCGCGATCCATAACACGCAAACGTACCTGATCATGACCCATGACAACGGCAAGGGCCGCATGTACCTGGAAAAGGATCGGCTGCGGATCTCCTGGCCGGGCGTGGGCAGCGAGCCGATCTTCACCGAGGCCAACAACAATCTGGTAAAGGCCACCGAACCCCTGGGCGGCGTGTACGCTCCCAACCCCACGTGGCATTCTTTGCAGTCGAAATCGCTGGTCAGCGTGCATCCGCTGGGCGGCTGCGTGATGGGGGAAGACGCCGCCGGCGGCGTGGTGAATCACAAAGGCCAGGTCTTCGCCGGCGCCACCGGCGATGCGGTTTACCCCAACCTCTATGTGGACGATGGCGCGGTGCTGCCCCGGCCGCTGGGCGTGAATCCGTCGCTCACCATCTCGGCGGTGGCCGAGCGCACTTGCGCGCTCATCGCGCGGGACCGCGGCTGGACCATCGACTACACGCTGGGGTCCCAGCCGCGGCGGCCCGCGGCGCCCGTTACGGCGGGCATCGAGTTCACCGAAACCATGAAGGGCTTCTGGGAAAAAGGCGCCGCCGATTATGCGGCCGGAGAGCAACAAGGCAAGGGCGTACTCAACGCTTTGCAGTTCACTCTCACCATCCGCGGCGACGACGTCAACCGGATGCTTGCCGAGCCGGGGCACGAGGCGCGTATGGCCGGCACCGTGCTGGCTCCCCGCCTTTCCGCGAAACCCCTGACCGTCAATGACGGCGTCTTCCAGCTTTTTGTGGTGGATCCCGACAACGTCGAGACTCGCAACATGCGCTACCGCATGACCCTGATATCGGAGGAAGGCAAGCGCTGGTATTTCGACGGGTTCAAGGTGATTCACCAAGGCCCCGTGACGGCCATCTGGCCCGACACCAGCACGCTCTATATCACGCTGCGCGAGAACGACGAGACCGGTCCCGTAGCCGGCTTAGGTATTCTGCACATCGAGCCATCGGATTTCGTAAAGCAGATGACGACCATGCAGGTGACCAACGCCGCCAGCGTCGCCGAACGGTTGAAAACCCTCGCCGCCTTTGGCGGGTTCTTCGCCGGCACTCTGTTTGAAACCTACGGCGGCATCTTCGCGCGGTCCACCGCGTTCAATCCCGACGCGCCGCCGCGCAAGAGACGCGCCCTGCGGGTGGGCGCTCCCGTGGTATACCCGTTCCCGGCAAAGGATGGCGTGCCGCTGCGCCTCACGCGCTACCAGGGCGGATCCAAAGGCCCGGTGATCCTGTCGCATGGCCTGGGAGTCTCCAGCCTGATCTTCTCGCTGGACACCATCGACACCAACATGCTCGAGTATCTCTACGCCCACGAGTACGACGTATGGCTGCTGGACTACCGCGATTCCATTGCGTTGCCCTCCGACGCTGCGCAGCAGTCCTCCGGCGACGATGTGGCGCTCAACGACTATCCGGCTGCCGTGGACTTCGTTCGCAAAATCACTGGCGCGCCCGACGTACAAATGGTGGTGCACTGCTGGGGTTCCACCACGTTTTTCATGGCCATGCTGGCCGGGCTGCAGGGCGTCCGTTCGGTGGTCTGCTCGCAAATTGCCACGCACATCGTGGCGCCCACGGCCACTCACCTGAAGACCGGTTTGCATGTGCCTTCGTTCCTCGATGCGCTGGGCATCAGGTCCCTCTCAGCCTTCGCTTCCACTAAGGAAAGCCTTATCGAAAAGGTCTACGATGGCGCATTGCGGCTTTATCCCACCCAGGCCCGCGAGCGTTGCCGGAATCTCACCTGCCACCGCATCACGTTCATGTACGCGCCGCTTTACGACCATGCGCAGTTGAACGAATCGACGCATGAGACCCTCTACGAGACATTCGGCGTGGCCAACATGAAAGCCTTCGAGCACCTGGCCCTGCTGACCAACAAAGGGCACCTGCTGAACTTCGCCGGCGAGGATGTATACTTGCCGCATCTGGACCGCTTGGCGTTGCCCATCACATTCATCCACGGCGCGGATAACGAATGCTTCGAGCCCGCAAGCACGCAGATCACCTACGACCTGTTGCGCAAGACCAATGGCACGAGCTTCTACGACCGGCACGTGGTCGCGGGCTACGGGCATATCGACTGCATCTTCGGAAAGAACGCCTCGGTCGACATCTTTCCGATCGTGCTGAACGCCCTCGACCACGCCAACCCCCGGACCAGCGCGGCCGGCGCCTGAGTGCCGGCTTCGGGAGAAACTTATGCCCATACTTACGCAGCTTCATCACCCCGATTTCTCTCTCTGGCAATCGGCCGTAGAGCAGACCGTGGCGAAAGCCGCAGGCGTGGTCGACCAAGTCCGCGGCGAAACCGCGCATGCCATGATCCAGGCCACCAGCACGGTTGCCGCGGATCTTAAAGCCGGCGTCTCGCCCGCGCACCAGGCGCAGGCCGGAGCCGTCGACGACAGCGATGGCGTGGCCAAGTACTGCTCCTCGATTTGGTGGGAAATCGCCAAGGCCCAGGTGGAGGGCAACCGCCAGGCGGAACAGGATTGGCGCGCCCAGCTTGGCCAATTCAGCACCTGCGACGTGCGCTATGCGCAGGCCGCCGAGCAATACGTGGCATTCAAACTCAACCAAGGCAAGACCCCATACAAGGTTTGGCAGAAGCTGAGCGATTTCATAATCGATTGGAAGGTGCCCGCCAACGCGCGCATCGCCATCGTGGGTGACTGGGGAACAGGGCAAGCCGACGCCCAGGCCCTTCTGCAGGCCATCGCCCGCAAGAATCCCGATCTGGTGATTCACCTCGGCGACATCTACTACGCGGGCACCGAGTTCGAAATGCAGAACTACTTCCTGAACATCTGGAAGAGCACCCTCGATCTCAGTAAGATTCGCACCTTCACTCTGGCGGGCAACCACGATATGTACTCGGGCGGCGTTCCTTACTACCAACTGATCCAGGATCTGGGCCAGCCCGCCAGCTACTTCTGCCTGCGCAACGACGACTGGCAGTTCGTGGCGCTCGACACAGGACTGCACGACGATGATGCGCTCGCGGCCAAGCCGACCTACCTTGAAGACACCGAGGTCGCCTGGCTCAACGACAAGATGGCCACAGCCGGCAGCCGCCGCACCGTGCTGCTCAGCCATCACCAGCTTTTCACCGCCATTGAGGACATCGGCGGCCAGAGCGTGAACGTGAGATTGCAGGGCCAGATCGGGCCCATCCTGCCGCAAGTGGCCGTGTGGTTCTGGGGGCACGAGCACAACCAGGTGATCTACAAGTATTGGGAGGGCGTGCTGGCGCGATGTTTGGGCCACGGCGCGTATCCCGTGGGTATCGACGAGATCCCCGCCAAGCCGCAGTTCGACGTGCCGATGGAGAGTGTTTTTCTGACTAAGGGGGACGAGTTTCATTCCCACGGCTATGCCGTGTTGGATCTGGACGGCCCGGCGGCGCACGTTGCCTATTACCAGGACAGCGACCCCGAAGATAAACCCATGTTTGTGGAGAGCTTCGGCGCCGCGGCCGCCGCTCATTAGCGCAAACTGGAAATCTTGCCGCAGGAGAAGTCAAGACATGACACCGCAACTTCAACCTGAGATCTCGTCCAACTCAGCCGCCCGATGGTTTAGCCGGGTAGTGTGGCTGGGGATCGTGTTCAACCTCTTTTTCGTAGCGATGGAGGTGTTCGCGCCGGACTTCATCAACGTCGGCGTGGGCCTTGCGCCGGGCTTCCCCACCGTGTGGAACCGCGCGCATGGCATCATGGTGCTGGCGCTCACCATCCTCTATATTCCGGCCGCCCGCGATCCGTTGCGCTATCCCGGATACTCATGGATGCTGGTGGTGTCGCGCCTGGCGGCGGTGGTGTTGTGGGCCTGGTGCCTGGCCAGCGGTCAGGGATCCTTCGGCTCCTACTTGGCCACGGACGGGGCGTTCTGCCTGGTGCAGGCCATTCTATTGCAAGCCGCCCTGCCCGCGCACGAGAAGCTGCCGGCCATCCTCGGCTCACTATTCGCCGGAATCGGCGCGGGTCTCAAGGCAGCGTCCCGGCACACTGCCGTGCGCGTCGTCACAGTCCTGGTGTTGTTCGTGCTGCTCCTGGCCGGATGGGTGCTTTACGACAACCTGCTGCGCCACCAGCCCGAGTTGGTTTATTCCGATATCGTGCAGCACTACAAATACGCCGCCATCGGCCTCGGCTCCTCCAGCCGCGTTCCTTATTGGATCTTCAAAGTGCTGCCCGACGTCTTCGCCGACAAGCTGCCCGGTCCGGGCGGCTATGCCTCGCTGGGACTCATTCAGGAAGAAGGCGCGGATCGGCCGGTGGGTTTCGCCAAGCGCGTGTTCGGCTACGAATGTCTAGAGGCGAACTGCTCGCTTTGCCACACCGCGCAGTATCGCACCGCCCCCGGCGCCAAGCCCGTGGTAGTGCCCGGCGGGCCTGCCCACACCATGGACCTGCAAGGCTTCCAGCGCTTCCTCTTCAGCGCGGCGGCCGACCCGCGATTCAACCCTTCGGTCCTGATGGAGGCCATCGGCAAGCAACACCAATTCTCCTGGATCGAGGGTTTGATCTACCGCTCCCTAATCATTCCCGCCACCAAGGTCGCGCTGCTGGAACAGAAGGCCGAGTACGCCTGGCAGGATAGCCGGCCGCCGCAAGGAAGGGGCCGCACCGACACCTTCAACCCCACCAAGATCGTGGTCTTCCACATGCCCGACGATGGGACCATCGGCACCACCGACCTGCCGCAGGTGTGGAACCAAAAGCCGCGCGAGCACATGTGGCTGCACTGGGACGGCAACAACAACGAGATCACCGAACGCAACTACGCGGCGGCCATGGCCGTGGGGGCGACGCCTAGTTCCGTGCTGCCGGACAGCTTTACTCGCGTAACCGATTACCTGCTGCAATTGCAGCCGCCGCCATTTCCCTTTCCTGTGGATAAGGACAAGGCCGGGCGCGGAGCCACGGTCTTCGGAACCGCCTGCGCCGGTTGCCATGCCTTCGGCAGCGCCGGCGTGGGACAGGTGGAGGACATCGCACAGATCGGCACCGATCCGAACCGGCTCAGCTCGTTTAGCCAGGGCCTGGTGGATCGTTTCCACACTTTCACCACGGCGCCGTTCGTGTTCACCGCCTACCGCAAGACCAACGGCTATTCGCGCGTACCCATCGACGGCATCTGGCTGCGCGGTCCATATCTGCACAACGGCTCGGTGCCCAATCTGCGCGCACTGCTGATGCCCGAGGATCAGCGCCCCAAAGTTTTCTATCGCGGTTATGACGTGCTGGACCCGGTCAATGTAGGATTCGTCTCCGACGGGCCTGAAGCGGCGGGTGTCGGATTCCGCCTGGATACGTCCGTTCCCGGAAACTCCAATCGCGGCCACCGGTACGGAATCGACCTTACTGCCCCGCAGAAGGACGATCTGTTGGAGTATCTGAAGACGTTGTAGCCGGGCCGCCGCACAGCCCGAAATAGCCTCTTCGTCGACCAGGCTACTTAATTAATTAACAACGCGACGCAGAGGCGGTGACCGGACCCGGCGGCCCGGCGTATCTTTTTGGACACGATCTCGCTTCGGCGCTAACAAAGGACAGCATTGCGGCATGCGGAATGCCGCCTCTAAAATTGTTGGCAATGAAGGCATTCTGGATTACGACGCTCGCGCTGGCATGTGTTGGATCGGCGATAGCGCAGGACGTTCCCCCGCCGCCCCCGATGCGAGGAGACGCGGCTACCTTGCAGGACACCATGAAATTCATCCAGGACAAGCTTCCCGGCAAGGTGAATTACATCCTGTACATCCATGACAACGTCACCGGAATCGATGGGACTCTCAAGGGGAGCTTAGAGTTGACCAACGTGTCCGCCGATGCCGGTCGCTGCCGTATCGATGACCATTGGCGGATGACTCAGAACGGGGAAACTAGGTTTGATGAGGACGGCTGGGTTGACCTAAGGCAGGTTCAAGAGATCTTGGTCATGCCGATGGATCAGCGGCAACAGCAGGTACGCGCCAAGGCCGGCCACCCAGAACAGAGCGTTAAGGTTGACCCTCCCGTATTCGTGCTGATACTCAAACGTTCAGATGCCATCAAGGAGAGCAATTTTAAGTTCTATGACGAAACGCTGGCTAACCGGGTCGCGAAGGCGCTACAGCACGCCGTGGATCTGTGTGGCGGCGGCCGCCAGGAGCCGTTCTGATAGAGGGGGCGGAAGGCGAAGCGCAACGTCCCCGCCGTGCTTCTCGTGAGGGCCTCCGCGCACAGCGAGCGCCGCGATTCCGAACGGTGCGTTCATGATCGGGGGCTTCAATTGATAAAGTATCAGGCGACCATGCTTGAGGAGTACGCCCAACGCCTGTACGATAGAGCGTCGTGGATATTGGTGGGCTACGCCTGCGTTGGATCGGGAATCGGTGCAGCTCTCGCTTATGTACCCACCATCGTCTGGTTTTGGAGGGATGGCGATTTGCGTCCTCCGGCTGACCCTCACACCGCCACTGTGATCGTGCTCGCGCTGATTTTCGGGTCGGTCTTAGGAATGATTGGACGCGCGAAGGGCTTCGCCTACAGACTGCGGGAACAGCTCGCTCTATGTCAAATGCAGATTGAGTATAATACGCGCGGTTCTGCCGAGAAGCTGTAGAAACAAAGGGGGCTGGCTCATTGCCGCCTAGCGGCGCGCTACGCAGTCAGCAAGGCTATCACTCGCCGTTCTCACAGGCCTCGGCTTTTTGGGCATCAAGGGGCGGTTTACCCCCATCCCAAATCATCTATACGTTTGGGCCCTCGCACCACATCCGGGACAGAATCTTTCTGTGGCTTGCAATTGCCGACCACAGTCTGAACAAAACCGACCGCGACTCCCGACCGACGGGATTGATGGTATAGGGATGGACGCAGTAGCAGCAGACGCACCGCGCGAATGCGTTCCGGCCGTCCAGTCGCGTTTGGCGGTGTGGATCGCTTGCACTGCCCGATCCGCCAAGGCATTTAACTGTTGTTCATTGAATGGAGTATGCCTCCCGCTTCGCAGCGGAATCTCGGTATGCTCTTGGTTTGAAAGGGATAGAACGAACTGGCGCGCACCAACGCCATCCGCGTCAGTCCGCACCGTCACCAGGTGTTGGTAGTCGATGCTTTCGCGCCGTTCGTCTGTAGCATTGTTGGAACGCCAGTCGTACACGCACTGATGGACAGCCACGACACCCGGAGTGAAATGAAACATCGCAAGCTTCCAACGGGGATAGAGACGCGGGGAGGCGTCGTCATCCTCGTACACTTTCCGTGCCCCGGGCGTTTCCTCTGGCCCCACAACTAGGGCGCTATCCTGCGACAGTTCGCCCGCGTTGAGGCCGAAACCGCAGCTTGATGCCACCTTCAATTGTCCAAGGTCTTGATCGAGCCATTCGAGCATTGCTTCGACTGCTGGACGACTCAGGTACTCGCGCCGCCCCTTCCGATAAGCGAAGGCGTATGCGCCCACCACGACCAGGCCCGCAACTGGGAGCAAGATCCCAAACACGCCGTGGCCAGCGAGAGCGAACCCAGCCGCCACCATGATGATTCCAATCACGACGGCGCGAGTTGGAAACTCCGGTTTCGGGATGTCGAACCACCTGCGGATCTGCGAACGCCGCTCCTCTTCAGTCATAGACGGACCGCCTGTACTGTTGATATCATGCGGGACGCCCGGCGCGCCTTGGGTACCGCAAGTACCTTAACCAAAGAGATCAAAGAAAACCCCGGTTGTGGCGCGCGGACCTCCCAAGAACGCAAGCCCCGATTGAGGGCGAGGAAGAAACAAGGGCGGGGGGCTTGTCTGTTTTCAACGTTTACTCCCCTGCATTTTCAATATTTTCAATCATTCCTGGGAGTGCCCAGCAACCGTGATAAACACTGCTACACAAGGAGTGGGATACTTGAACGCCGTGCCCGTAACCGTCACAAGGAGCGAGCAGCCACCTTTGTTCTCAGTTCGCAATGCCGGCGAGATGGGGTTCGGCGACGAAGACTAGCGCCTCCGTTTCGGAGGCTTCGTCTCGACAACAACGGATGGCCTACCGCTGTGGTCGTAAATGGTCACGCTGCCTTTACCCGCGTCGCTCTCCTCTAGTTTTCGCTTTACGATTGCCGTAATGAGATCAAGGACCTTGGTCCCAACGGCACCGGCTATCGGTCCGCTTATGAGCAAGATTTCGTGAACCGTATGCGGGCCGAACTGTAGCGGGAAGGGGTTGCGAAATCCTGCTCTGGCGTCAACTTCGGCTTGGAGCGCGTAATAAAGTCCAAAGAGTTCTTCTTTGCTTAGTCCCGCGCAAACGAGCCGGTATTCCCGCGTGTCATCACGAATGCTGCCGCGCTTCGCTATTGCCATCGGTTATTCCAGTCTAACGCCAACTTGGCGCAACCGCGCCATTTTCGGGGCGCACGTATTCATCGCGGCCTCATCCGCCGCAACTTGATCATTCCCGCCACCAAGGTTGCGCTGCTGGAAACAGAAGGCCGAGTACGCCTGGCAGGACAGCCGGCCACCGCAGGGAAGGGGCCGCACCGACACCTTCAACCCCACCAAGATCGTGGTCTTCCACATGCCCGACGATGGGACCATCGGCACCACCGACCTTCCGCAGGTGTGGAACCAGAAACCGCGCGAACACATGTGGCTGCACGGCAACAACAACGAGATCACCGAACGCAACTACGCGGCGGCCATGGCCGTGGGGGCGACGCCTAGTTCCGTGCTGCCGGACAGCTTTACTCGCGTGACCGATTACCTGCTGCAATTGCAGCCGCCGCCGTTTCCCTTTCCTGTCGACAAGGACAAGGCCGGGCGCGGAGCCACGGTCTTCGGAACCGCCTGCGCCAGTTGCCATGCCTTCGGCAGCGCCGGCGTGGGACAGGTGGAGGACATCGCGCAGACCGGTACCGACCCGAACCGGCTAAGCTCGTTCAGCCAGGGTTTGGTGGATCGTTTCCACACGTTCACCAAGCCGCCGTTCGTGTTCACCGCCTACCGCAAGACCAACGGCTATTCGCGCGTGCCCATCGACGGTATCTGGCTGCGCGGTCCCTATCTGCACAACGGCTCGGTGCCCAATCTGCGCGCGCTACTCATGCCCGAGGATCAGCGCCCGAGAGTTTTCTATCGCGGTTATGACGTGCTGGACCCGGTCAATGTAGGATTCATCTCCGACGGGCCCGAGGCCGCGGCTGTTGGCTTCCGCCTGGATACCTCCGTTCCCGGAAACTCCAATCGCGGCCACCGGTACGGAATCGATCTCACCGATGCACAGAAAGACGATCTGCTGGAGTATCTGAAGACGTTGTAGCCGGCGTGTGGCTGCGATCCTTTCAATAAGCAGATGGGACTGCCACTGGGGCCCACGACAAGCCCTATCTTATGGATTTGGATTGGAGGTCAGTGGCGCGGGACTGACTCGGGTGCTGGCTCGTACGGCCCATCAGGCGGAGCCGGCCTATGCCGGACTTGTCACAACCGCACGGCAAAGCTCGGTGAAACTGGGTGGATTGAAACCGGCGGGAGGCGCCTTCCAGCTAAGTTGCGTGAGCCATCCGCGGAAGCGCTGCCAGGCCGGTCGAGCGGCGCCGCCTACCTGGTATGGATTGGCACGGCCGCGCCATTGTGGCGCGCGGCGCGTTGCGGACGCCCGATGCCGCAGTAGTCGAACCCCGCCTGCCGCGCCGCCTCCGGATCGAACAGGTTGCGGCCGTCCACCAGAATCGCGCGCGCCATGCGCTTCGCCAGACCCTGCAAATCCAGATGCGCGAACTGTTTCCACTCCGTCACCAGCACCAGCGCGTCGGCATCCTGGGCCGCATCGTCCGCCGATTCGCAGTATTGGATTCTGAGCGCCGGGTGGATCTCGCGGCACGCCTGCATGGCGATCGGGTCATAGACCTTGACCCGCGCGCCCATCTGCAGCAGACGCTCGGCAATTTGCAGGCTGGGGGCGTCGCGCAGGTCATCGGTCTCCGGCTTAAACGCCAGGCCCAGCAGCGCGATGCTGCGGCCCTTCAGGATAAATAGCTTCTCCTGCAGCTTCTGAATGACTAGTTGCCGCTGCGCCCGGTTCACTTCCAGGGCGGCTTCCAGCAAACGGCTCTGATAGCCGTACTCGCGCGCGGTATGCAGCAGCGACTGGATGTCCTTGCCGAAACAACTGCCACCCCAGCCCAACCCGGGATTCAGGAAGCGCGATCCGATCCGCGCGTCCAGCCCGATGCCCGCCATCACTTCGGGGGCCTCCGCGCCCACGCGCTCGCAGATGTTGGCCACCTCATTGGCGAAGCCGATCTTCACGGCCAGAAAAGCGTTGGCGGCATACTTGATCATCTCCGCGCTGGTCAACGAAGTGGTCACCACCGGAACCCGCGCCACGGCTGCCGGGCGTGGCAGAAACGCGGGCGCCGGAAAGCTCTGCGCCACCAGCGGCCCATACAATTCGCGCAGCACTTGCAGCGTGCGCTCTTCTTCCGCGCCGATTACGATGCGGTCGGGATACAGCGAATCCGCGATGGCGCTGCCTTCCCGCAGGAACTCCGGATTGCTGGCCACGCCGAAGTGAATGTTCTTCCTATCGCCGGGGTGCGCGTCCCGAATGCCCTCGCGCACCAGCGCCTCCACCAGGTTGCCGCTGCCCACGGGGACTGTGGACTTGTTCACCACCACGCGGAACTTTCGCGCGTCCATGGCCGCTCCGATGCTGCGCGCGGCCGCTTCCAGATAGCAGAGATTGGCTTCACCCGTGTCCAGCGGCGGCGTCCCCACCGCTATGAAAATCACGTCGCTTTCCGAGGCCGGCGCCGACAGTTCCGTGGTGAAGTCGATGCCGCCGCGCGCCGCCGCCAGTTGCAGCAGTTCCTCCAGGCAGGGCTCATAGATGGGCATTTCGCCGCGGCGCAGTTTATCGATCTTCTGCGCATCGGTGTCCACACAGGTGACGCGGTGCCCGCAATAGGACAGGCAAGCGCCCGTCACCGTTCCTACGTATCCTGTGCCAATGACCGTGACCCGCATGCGATGACTGCCGTGACCGTCATTGTCGAGCTTACCACGCGCAGTTTACAAGTCTTGGAATCCCGTTTAGATACAATGGATAGCATCGCCCGCATGCAAACCATTCTGGTAATCGACGACGACGAGAGCCTGCGCGATACCATCGGCGTGATGCTGGAGCAGGAGGGGTTCCGCGCCGTGCTGGTGGCGGATGGGCGGGCGGGCTACGAGAAATCCCTGCTGCTCAAGCCGGACCTGATCCTGGTGGATCTGCGTTTGCCGGGCATGAACGGCGTGGAGATCTGCAAGCAACTGCGCGCCGCGCAGGTGGTCACGCCCATCATCGTGCTGAGCGCCCTGGGGGATGAGATCGATAAGGTGCTGCTGCTGGAGATCGGCGCAGACGACTACGTGGTCAAGCCGTTTGGCACGCGCGAACTGCTGGCGCGCATCCGCGCGGTACTGCGCCGCACGTCGCCCGAGGCGCGCAAAGTCGTACATTTCAGCGAGGTGGCGGTGGATCTGGAGCGCCGCGTGGTCACACGGCGCGGCGAGGAGCTAAAGCTGACGCCCGCCGAATACAACCTACTCACGTACTTCTTGCAGAACCCGGACCGGCCGCTCACGCGAGACATGATATTGAATTCGGTCTGGGGCTACGAGTTCTTCCCCAACACACGGACGGTGGATGCGCACGTGGTAAAGCTGCGCCAGAAGCTGGAGCCGGAGCCTAATGTGCCCCGGCATTTCCTGACCGTGCATGGCGTAGGATACCGGTTCCTGCCGTAGCGCACGAACGAAAGCGTACGCCACGTCCTATTGCTTCCCCATACAAAACGTGCTACCCTTTCTATGGGCAAACAATAGGACAACCATGAACGAAAAAACCGACGTATGGCAAGGCACCCTGGCCCTGATGGTTCTGAAAACCATCGAAACCATGGGACCTCTGCACGGATACGGCATTGCGCGCCGCATCGAGCAAACCAGCGGAAATCTCCTTTCCCTGAACTACGGCACTCTATATCCCGCGCTGCTGAAGCTGGAGCAGGAAGGCTCCATCGCCTCCGAATGGGGGGTGTCGGAGAACAACCGCAAAGCCAAGTTTTACAGGCTTACGCGCAGCGGCCGCCGGCAACTGGCGAAGGAAGCTCGGAATTGGCAGCAGGCCGCCTCGATTCTCGCGCGTTTCCTGCCGCCCTCGGGAGATATCGCATGAGGCGGCTGCGCGCGTGGCTGATCCGGCTCACCGGCTTGTGGCCGGGCGCCCGCCGCGATCGCGACCTCTCCGATGAAATCGAAGCCCATCTCCAACTGCACATCGACGACAACCTGCGCTCCGGCATGTCCCCGGCAGAGGCCCGCCGGGACGCCATGCTCAAGCTGGGCGGCATTGAGCCAGTCAAAGAAGCTTACCGCGACCGCCGCACTATCCCGATCGTCGAAAACCTGCTGCGGGATACCCGCTATGCCATCCGCCAGTTGCGAAAAAACCCGGCCTTCACCTGCACCGCCATCCTGGTTCTGGGCCTCGGCTTGTGCGCCAGCGTAGCCATCTTCGCCTTTGTG
>DATNMW010000229.1:0-7497 GCA_035602155.1 Bryobacteraceae bacterium
ACCCTTGGCCGCACCGGCATCGAAGTCTGCCGCCTAGGCTTGGCCTCCAGCTATGGCGCGCCCGCCACCACTGTCGAACAAGCCTTCGACCACGGCGTGAACTATTTCTACTGGGGCAGCCTCCGCCGCAATCCCTTCGGCGACGGCCTGCGCGCTCTCGCCCCCCATCGCGACCGCTTCCTTCTCGTAACGCAGTCCTACCGCGCCTAGCCTCCCTGGTCGCCCCCAGCCTCGAACGCGCCCTGCGCGCCCTGCGCTTCGACTACACCGACGCGCTCCTGCTGGGATTGTGGAACGGCGCGCCTCCGCCGCGCATCCTGGACGCCTGCCGCAAACTGCGAGACCGCGGCCTGGTGCGCTATCTGGCCGTCTCCACGCACAATCGCCCGCTGATCGCGCGCCTCGCCGCCGATCCCCAGTTCGATATCTTCCACGTGCGCTATAACGCCGTGCATCGCGGTGCGGAGCGCGAAGTCTTTTCGCAGTTGCCCGCGCGGAATCCGCCGGGCTTGGTCTCGTTCACCGCCACAAGCTGGCGCCAGTTGCTCGGTCACAAGCGCATCCCGCCAAGCGAAAAGATTCCCACCGCCGCCGATTGCTATCGCTTTGTCCTGACCCAGCCCGCCGTGAATATCTGCATAGCCGGACCGTCCGACGCGGTTCAGTTCGGCCAAGCCCTCGACGCCCTGACCCAAGGCCCCATGTCCGATGATGAAGTCGCCTGGATGCGCCGTGTAGGAGACGCCATCTATGGCAAGACCCCGTAGCAGTCACAATTGTCAAAAATAATATTCCCGCCCGCATCTAGCTCCGCCACAACCACTTACTAACTTGCGGCGCTTTCCATACCGCCTTCCCCTATCACTGCGCGTTTTACCATTAAATCGGAAGGTACTTTCAAATGTTAATTTCAGAAAAACAACAAAAAGCCAACCGGCAGAACGCGCAACACTCTACCGGCCCAAAGACCCCTGAGGGCAAACAAGCCATCCGCTTCAACGCCCTCACCTACGGCTTGCGCACCATAAGCACCATCCTCCCCGGCGAAAACTGCGCGGACTACTCCCGGCTCTGGGACGAATTGGAAGCCGACTG
Source organism: Bryobacteraceae bacterium (assembly GCA_035602155.1). Lineage (GTDB taxonomy): Bacteria > Acidobacteriota > Terriglobia > Bryobacterales > Bryobacteraceae > Bog-159. The sequence goes on from DATNMW010000229.1 coordinate 1,096, forward strand.
GCAGCCCCAAACTCGCACCGAGCGGTGCTACCTGGAAACCATGGTCACCTCTCAATGGTTGCTCGCGCGCCTCGCCGCAAGCGAGAAGCAAATCTACGACACCATCGGAGTAAGCGAAAAATACTTCGTCATGTTGGGCTACGTCGCCAAGCTGCGCGCCAACCTGGAGCGGTCCTTCCGCACCGCCATCGCGGACATGAAGCAGTCGAAAAAGGAGCGGCAATCCCGGCCGCAGCCTGCGCAAGCGGCGCGGACCCCGAAATCCGCGGCGGCGGAGTCACCAGCCGTCCCGCAACCACCCTATGTGATGTCCGACGATTCGGAGGCCCATCCCGTGTCCTGCCCTGCCGGCGCCCCTGACACCCGTTAGCAGTCTTCCCCACCTGATCTTTGACAACCAGACCTCACCGCACAACGGATACGCGATCACTCCCTCAAAACCAGCCTCTAAGCACGACCTCAATCCCCAGCCGCCAGCCCCCAGCCCCGGCGAGCAAAGCAGCCCAGCCGCCCATAACCCACCACCCTCCTTAGATTGACTTACTTGGGCTTTGAATGTCCAACCAGGGCCACTCTACATCCCGCCATCCCGCGCCCGGCGCAATCGACTCCACTAACTCCATCAACTCCGCATTGCCGTACTCTTGCTTGACTCGCCGCAGATAATCCGCATTACCAGCGAACTCCCGCGGCGTCCGTCCCAGCCGCTTCGCCCCGAATAACAATGCATCGCGATGCAACGGGTCCACGATCTCGCCGCCGCGCACAATCGTCGCGTCATACTGCACGCTGGCCGCCGCAAACGCCTCGATGGCCGGCTGCCCCGCCGGATCGCCGCTGCCAAAAAACCGGAACCGTCCCTCCGCCAGACGCAGCCCGCAAGCGATCAGGTAAAACCGTAGCGCCTTGAACTTCCAACTCACCGCTCCCACCCGCGACGGCCACTCGCCAAATCGCCGATGAAAACACAACATGGAAAAGAACAGGTTCTCGAAACTGTCGCGGCCGAACCCCTCCAACAGGACTACGCCGCGCCCCACCAGCCCAGCCGACCGCGAATATTCCAGCATGCCCTGCGCCTCCGAGTTGCCGATCTCCGGCGCAAGCTGCGGGCGCGACCGGCCCCCGCTCAGCGCCAGTGCCTCGTAACCCTCCTCCGCGAAGATACGAAATGCATCGCGCACGTGCGTTTCGTAATGCCGGTCTTCGTTCTGATGCCCTCCATGCCAACGGCCGCCCTGATAAATGGCATGCCCGGCCAGCATCAACAGACCGCCGTTCATTCCACCGTCACGCTCTTGGCCAGGTTGCGCGGCTGATCCACGTCGCACCCCCGCCGCACCGCGATGTGATACGCCAGAAGCTGGAGCGGCACAATTTCCAGTATCGGCGCCAGTAGTTCGTTCGCCGCCGGAATCTCGATCGTATGGTCCGCCGTCTTGTGCGCGTCTTCGTCGCCCTCCGTCGAAATCGCCACCACCGTGCCCTCCCGCGCCTTCACTTCCTGGATGTTCGACAGCGTCTTCTCATACAGCACGCGGCTCTCCTCGCTCGCCGGATCGCGCGTGGCCAGCACCACCACCGGCAGATTTTCGTCGATCAGCGCATTCGGCCCATGCTTCATCTCGCCCGCCGGATAGCCTTCCGCGTGAATGTACGAAATCTCCTTCAGCTTCAGCGCGCCCTCCAGCGCGATCGGGAAATGCACTCCGCGTCCCAAAAACAAAAAGTCGCCGGCCCGGAACAGCTTGCGCGCCAGCTCTTCGTAAACCGCATCGTGCGCCAGCACCGTTTCCAGCTTGCCCGGAATGTGGATCAAGTCGTCCACCAGCGCGCGCGACGCCGCCGCGTCCAACTGCCCCCGCGCCTGCCCCAGATACATCGCCAAAATAAATAGCGCCGTCAACTGGCAGGTGAATGCCTTGGTGGATGCCACCCCGATCTCCGGCCCCGCATGCGTCAGGATGGCGCCCGCCGCCTCGCGCGTGATCATCGAGCCGATCACGTTGCAGATCGCCAGCGTTTTCGATCCTTTCTGTTTGGCCTCGCGCTGCGCCGCCAGCGTGTCGGCCGTCTCGCCCGATTGCGAAATCACCACTGTCAGCGTGCCCGCGTCCACCAGCGGATCGCGATACCGGAACTCGCTGCCGTAATCCACTTCCACCGGCATGCGCGCCAGCTTCTCCACCATGAATTTGCCGCACAGCGCCGCGTGCCAGCTAGTGCCGCAGGCGATGATCTTCAACTGCCGGAATTCGCGGAACTCCGCGGGCGTGATCTCCATTTCGTCCAGAAAAATCTGCCCGCTTTCCTGGCTCACGCGCCCCAGCGTAGTGTCCCGCACGGCCCGCGGCTGCTCGAAAATCTCCTTGAGCATGAAGTGCTTGTAGCCGCCCTTTTCAGCCATGATGGGGTCCCACAGAATTCGGGTCGCCTGCCGGGTCACGGGGCAGCCGTCGAAGTCGGTAAGCCGCACGCCGTCCGCCGTGAGCACCGCCAGGTCGCCATCCGCCAGGAAAAACATATCGCGCGTGTGCGGCAGAATAGCTGGCACATCCGACGCCACGAAATACTCGTTTTCGCCCAGCCCGATCACCACCGGTGGCCCCAAACGCGCCGCCACTATTTTGTTTGGATCGGTGCGTGCGATCGCCACCAGCGCAAACACGCCGGTGATCTCCTTCACCGCCGCGCGCACCGCCTCTTCCAGATTCCCCCGGAAGTATTTCTCCACCAAATGCGCGATGATTTCAGTGTCGGTCTGTGTCTTGAACGTGTGGCCTTCAGCCTGCAACTGGCGCTTCAGAGCCAGGTAATTCTCGACGATGCCGTTGTGCACCACCACGATGTCGCCGGTGCAATCGCGGTGCGGGTGCGCATTTTCCTCAGTGGGGCGCCCGTGCGTGGCCCAGCGCGTATGCCCGATGCCGTACGAGCCATCCACCGGGTTCAGCCGGATGGCCTCTTCCAGATTGCGCAGCTTGCCCGATGCGCGCCGCACGGCGAGTTGGCCGTCATCGCAATACACCGCCAGCCCTGCCGAGTCGTAGCCGCGATACTCCAGCCGCTTCAGCCCCTCCAAGATGATAGGAACCGCTTTCCGGTTCCCGATATATCCCACAATCCCACACATAGATTTATTATAGGGGCAGGGGACGTTACGTTGACTAGGTAGCGGCGCGCCCCTAGACTGGAAACAGGCTCGTACCTGCGAGGCGAAATACTTTGCGGATATCCATACTTGCGTTGACAGCGCTCGCTACCCTCCTTGCTCTCTCGCTTTCCCCTCTCTGGTCGGAGGTCTGGTTCTGGTTCGCGGGTTGGTTAGGCGCCCTGCCGCGGGCCGCCGCGGAGGAATTGCGCAACCGCCGCCTTCGCTGTCTCAACCTCCGAGCCGACCTGTCGCTGGCGCGGAGTTTTCTGGAAGCGGCTGGATGCGAAACCGAACCGCGCGGCAGCTTTCTGGCGGTGCATCGCATCAAGGGCAGACTGCACGAATTTGCGCCCATGCACGTTGCGGTCGTCCGGGACGCCCCGACCGAAGACGCCATTGCCGCATTGGTGCGCAAGGGCGGCTCAGCCGGCATCCTCATATACGGCCAACCGCCCGACGAACTCGCCCGGCTCAGCATCGCTGCTGCCCGCATGCGTGATAACGTCTCCATCATCCCTATTTCGCTGGCCGAAATCGAGCGCGCGATTGCGGAATCGTCGTCCGCGGGCGTGCTGGCCAGCTACGCGGACCGGTATCTGCCCGACGCGAACCTTTACGACGACCGCAATGCCATCAGCGACGCACTGACTTTCTTTGGCCGAACCGCGGTGTTGAGCCGCTTGCAAACTGATCTCACCAATCTACAAGGCGTGGGCTTGTTCGGTTTGAGGAAATCCGGCAAGACTTCGACTATCCTGCAACTTGACTTGGCTCTTCGAGGCTACCCGATTGTGCGCGTCTACTTGCAGAGTCACGGAGAGAAGACACACTTCGGCAGAGATCTGCTGCAGGAGATCCTCGACAAACTGATTGCGCGCGCCAGGAGCCGCATCGAGATCGCCGCCGAGCTTGCCTCGCGCTTACCCGAGGCGGCAGCCGCGTCCGACGTTGCGCTGGATTTCCAGCGCAGAATGACCAGCCTATCCGCATTGCTCAAAAACGCCGCCTTCGGTCTCCCTATCATCTGTTGCCTTGACGAAATGGAGCGTATCGTTCCAACTCAGTCGGATCCCCGCGAACGGGTCCAGGAATTCAACGCAGTCTTCGGCGACTGCGGGCGCTGAGTCGGGAATCGCGCATCCTCGCTCTGTTGGTTACTATCACGCCGGCCGTCTTGGGGATGTGGAAAAAATGGACGCCGGATTCTCCCGTGTCGATGTGGGCCACGGATTAGTTTCTCCTCCGATAGGCCAGAAACACGGCGATGCGATCCCACCGGTCGCCCGCCCAAGCGCCCGGACCAATCTCGTACCCGCGCCGCCGAAGCAGATCCTCCGGGCTATGCGCAAGCTTCCAGGACTTATGGTTATATCCCACCCACACATGGCCTCCGGTAATCGCGTCCACTCCCGCCACATTCACCAGATTCCACTTCTGGTGGTAATGCGACTCCAAATAGTAATTCATCGGAAATGCAAGATAAGGATCCAGAAACTCGACTGTCGGGGGGCCGACAGCCGTCCCGGCCTGTCCCTCGCGCGCATTCATTTCGATCAACTGTCCCGTAAGCACATCCATGTTATTCCTAAGTTCGGGGTACATAGTCACGCGGTACAGGCCGAAGGCTCCCCAAGCCGCGGCAATCGATATGACAACCAATCGCGCCCACTTGGGCCGCAGCGCCACCAGTCCCATCGCCAGCAGGCACAAATACGGTACCGCGGAGACAATCAGGTGGCGGTTCCCCCAGATCGAATTGCGCAGCATGTTGCTCAGCAGATAAGTCGCAAACGGCGGCAAAAACGCCAGCAGCGCGGCGAAGCGCAGCCGGCTCATTTCCAACGGATCGCGGACGCGGTGAAACACTCTCCACAGCCCCGCAATCATGGCGCCGAACAGAAAGAAGACCATGGCCGAAGCCACCGGAACCGGCCACAGCGGACCATCGCAGCCCACGTAATACCACCACACATCGCCGATCTTCGGATGCCTGATCCAGCCCAGATTCGGCGCCAGCCCGCCCTTCGCAATAGCGGCCTGTGTCGCCGCGTAGGCCCAGGGCGCAAACAGAATCGCGATCGCGGCGGTGCCCAGCAGAAACGGCTTCAGCTTGCGCCGATCCATCCACAAAAGGTGCAGCCCCTCGATCCCGATCGCCATCCAGCCAAAGTACTGCGTATATACCAGCAGCAGATTCACCGCCGTCAGTGCGGCGACTCGCTTCTTATTGGCGCTCTCCAGCACCAGATTGAACAGCGCCACGGAGGCCAGGCTCAGCAGGAAGAACAGCGCATACATCCGCACATAGCGCGCGTGAAACACTTGATAGTCGTTGATGGCCAGCAACGCTAGGGCGATGATGCGCGCGGGCGCGCTGAGTTTGAGCTGGCGGAAGACAACCCACGCCAGCGGCAGAGCCAGACACGAGAGCAGGAACGGCAACAGCCGCACCCAGGGCATCGATTCGCCGCCGATCCTCACCCAGAGCCACAGCAGCAGGTAGGAGAGCGGCGGATGCACCACGTCGGCGCGCACCGATTGCAGCAGATGCCACAGCCGGTACCGCGCGCATAACAGGCTGAAGATCTCGTCCGAGTCCAGGCAGAATGCCGTCAGGTTCCAGAGCCGTATGCCAATGTAGCCCGCCGCCAGCGCGCATATCGCCGCCATTTCGAGCCGTTGGCCGCGTGCCTTCCCAGACGCGCTGTCCGGCGTGGCGGCGGCTATCGGGGCCATGCGGCCTCCGGCGCCGGCGCGGGCTTCAATCGGCGCAATCTCCGCCTCACACGCGCGGGAAGATTCAGCATAGCCAGCCCATACATCAGTGCGATCAGCAGCAGGCTGGCCGCGGCGCATCCCCCGATCGTCGTCTTCTCCTTGGCGAACCAGAACCACCGGCCATAGACCAGTTCCACGTGCACCCAATAGATTAGCAGCGAATTCGTACCCAGCCGCCGCATGAAAGCGAGCCGCTCGGGTTGCTGTCCGGCGGTCCACACGAAACCGGCGGCCACCAGCACCAGCACGATTCCGAAGCGGATGAAAATCAACCCGGGGCTATCCAGCCAGAAATCGGAGTTCGGGTAAATTGAGAACGGAAGGTTGGAAAAGTAATGGGCGGTAACCACCAGCGCCAGGCCGAAGCATGCCGCCCATTGCATGATCCGGTCGCGGGCAGGCGCGGCCGTCCGCAGCAGCGCGCCGAAGCTCACGCCGAAGGCGATGTAAGCCGCGTCCGGGAAGAAACT
>DATNMW010000230.1:0-52617 GCA_035602155.1 Bryobacteraceae bacterium
GCGCAGGTGTACACGGAGGCGGACGTGCGGCTACTGGCGCAGGTGGACCGGGCGCACGAGCGGCTGAGCGGACCGGCTACGCGGCGCATTCTGGCGCGGGAATACCAAGACTACGGGCGGACGGAATATGCGCGGCTGGCCGGGATTTCGCCAGCACATCTTTACAATCTGCGAAAGAGACCGGATTATCGGAAAGTGGCGGCGTATCAAGAGAGCATCCGCGCGGCGGCTCATGGCGTAAGCTTCGGTTTGGCGAAAACGGTGTTCAACGATGTGTTGCGCTCGAACGCGTCGATGATCGGGAAGACAATGGCGAGGAGCGGCTTATCATCATCGGCATGGCGAAGGGTCACACTATGCTGTATGTAGCCTACACCGAACGTGACCAGCGCATTCGCATTATTTCCGCCCGGAGGGCAACCCAACGTGAGCAAGACGACTATTTCCGGCAAAATGCCCAGTCCACCCAAACCGATGACCGCCGACCAAATTGAGCGAGCCGCGCGCGCAGACCGCGACGCACGGCCGCTTTCCGAAGACGACCTCAAGCGGATGAAGCGAACCCCGCAGGCGAAAGTCATCCGGCGGGTTCTCGTTGTTCCCCATGACAACGGATGGGCGGTGAAGCGGCCAGATGCCGAACGCAGCAGCGCCGTTACAGCGACCCAGGCCGAGGCCATCGAGCGTGCTCGCGAAATAGAGCCGAGCGCCACAATTCGCGCTCAGAACCGGCACGGCGAGTTCCGGCGCCTGCATCCAAAGGCAAGCTGAGCCCAGCCCCCGCGAACGCTTCGTCGCCCACATAGCCAACGCAACGAATTCGCCCGCTCCCCCGTCTGATAAACTACACGGAGAAGTGCGCGTGAAAGTACTATTTTTCGGGATGCTCAAAGACATAGCCGGGCGCGCCGAAGACCAACTCGACCTGGAAAACAACGCCACCCTAGGCGGCGTTTTCGACCATTACAGCGGCCAATTTCCGCGCATGCGGGAGATGGCCGGAAGCATCCTGCTGGCCCGCAACCAGGAATTCGCCGGACCGTCCACGCCGCTCGCCGATGGCGACGAAATTGCCTTCCTGCCGCCCGTCAGCGGCGGCTCCGTCTCCCCGCGCGAGATTTCGGAAAACGGCAACTTCTTCGCCCTGACCTGGCATCCCATTGTCCCGCGCAAGATCGCCGACCAACTGCTGCGCGGAGAAGACGGCGCGGTGGTCACCTTCGAAGGCGTGGTCCGTAACAACACTAACGGCCGCCTGACGCACTATCTGGATTACGATTGTTACGAGCCGATGGCCATCAAGCTGATGGCCCGCATCGGCCGCGAAATTGCGGCGAGCTACGCCATCGACCGGATCGCCCTCGTGCATCGGCTCGGGCGTATCCTGATCGGGGAAACCAGCGTCGCGGTGGTGGTGACGGCGGCGCATCGCAGGGCGGCCTTCGAAGCCGCGCTGGAGGGGATCGACCGGTTGAAGCGTGTGGTGCCCATCTGGAAAAAGGAGCGCTTCGCGGATGGCGAGGTCTGGGTGGAAGGAGAGTGGGACCGCAATGCTGCCGTCGCTGAAAGCATGGCTCAAAGCGGTTAGCGCCACGCTGGCGCTGGCGGCGGCCTTGGGCGCGCAGATCCGCGTCGACGTGCGCCTGGTGCGGGTGCTCGCCACCGTCAAGAATCCCGCCGGCGAATTGGTGGGCGCGCTGAACAAGGAGGATTTCGAGATCTCCGACAACGGCGTCCCGCAGCAGATCGCGGTCTTCGAGCGGCAGACCGAACAGCCCCTTTCCGTAGCCATGCTGGTGGATGCCAGCGGATCCACCGCCAAGGACCTGAAATACGAAGTGGACTCCGTGGTGAAGTTCTTCAAGGCGCTATTCGCCGAGGGCAACCCCAAGGACACCGTGGCGCTTTACAGCTTCAATTACCAGGTGACCCTGCACAACTTCTTCACCCATAACCAGGCCCCGCTTGAACATTCGCTGCGAACCATCCAAGGGGAAGCCGGCACGTCCCTCTACGACGCGATTTACTTCGCAGCCCGCGAACTGGAGCCGCGCGACGGCCGCAAAGTGATGATCATCGTCACCGATGGCGGCGACACCACCAGCGTGAAGGATTTCCACGCGGCGCTGGACTCCGCGCAGTTGGCCAATGCGTCGATCTATCCCGTGCTGGTGGTGCCCATCACCAACGATGCGGGCCGAAATCTCGGCGGCGAGCATGCGCTCGCCACCATGGCGCTGGGCACCGGCGGGCGCGTGTTTCAGCCCACTCTGGGCGCCGCGCTCGATACCGCGTTCAGCGACATCATCAAGGACCTGCGCACGCAATACCTGCTGGCTTACTACCCGAAGGACGTGCCGCTGACCAAGAATCGCTTCCACCGTCTGCAGGTGCGCACCCACCGCCCGGATTTGCGGGTGAGCGCGCGCAATGGCTATTATGGAGAAGCAGAGCGTCAGGAGAGCCAGCTACGACAAGACCAGGCGGAAAACCCGGGAATCGCGCTCCCGAACAAACCTTTGAAGAAGTGAGATACCTCAAACATCTCATCGAAGCCGAAGTCCCCATACGGGTGAAACTCACCGATGGCGAGGAGGTTTCGGGCACCATCGAGTATTACGACAAGTCTTTCATCCGGCTGACGCGCAAAGACGGTCCCAACCTGTTTATCTATAAGCACGAGATCAAGTATTTGGTGGAAGGCGGCTAGCCAATTTGCCTTCCCACCTGGAAACCGCCATAGAAATCGCGCGTGAAGCCGGCGCGCTGCTGGCCACCTACTACGAGCGGCGCGTGCCATTCGAACTGAAGGGCGAGTTCGATCTGGTCACGGAAGCCGACCGAGCATCCGAAAAACTGGTGATCGAGCGGTTGCAGTCGCGCTACCCGCAGCACGGCATCGTGGCCGAAGAAGGCGGCGGCCATACCAGCCCGTCGGATTACCGTTGGTATGTGGACCCGCTGGACGGCACCACCAACTTCGCGCATTCCTTTCCCATCTTCAATGTGACGCTGGCGCTGGAGCGGGCGGGCGAGATGGTGACCGGAGTGGTATTCGATCCGATCCGGCAAGAGATGTTCACAGCGGAGCTTGGTTCCGGGGCCTTTCTGAATAATCGCCGCATAGCCGTGTCATCCGTCAGCCGCCTCGATAGCAGTCTGCTCTGCACCGGCTTCCCCACCAGGCGGCGCCATCTGAACGTGAACGTGCACTTCTATCATCAGCTTGCCATGGCCACGCACGGCGTGCGCCGCACCGGTTCGGCCGCCATCGATCTGGCCTGGGTGGCCAGCGGCCGCCTGGATGGCTTCTGGGAATTCGGATTGAAGCCCTGGGACATGGCGGCGGGCAGGCTGCTGGTGGCCGAGGCGGGCGGCCGGGTATCCGATATGCACGGCAAGCCGCACAATTTCGACTCGCCGCATCTGTTGGCGGATAACGGCCACCTGCACGGGCAGATTTTGGAGATCTTCGGGGAGGTTTATGAGGGCCGCTACCGCGTGCCGCTGCCGGTCATTTCCCGTTCTTCGGATTCCGCTTGACGAAGTCGTCGAGCCAGGCGATAAGACCGTTCAGCTTGTCGTCGAATTCCTTCATGGCCACCTCGTGGTGGGCCTTCCAGTCGTCGTCGCGCTTTTTCTCTTCGAGATCGTATTGAATCCGTTCGGACAGAAAATCTTGCCAAGCTTCCATCGTGGCCGCATGCTTGCGCTCGAGGGCGGCCATCACGACCATTTGGTCCTCCAGGCTGCGACGAGATGCCTCCAGTACCTTGAGGCGCTTTTCGTGGTCGTGCAGGATGGGGTCGAACGGAGCCATAAGCCAATCTTCGCTCTAGGATAGCACTGGTGGCCGCGCAAGTTCGTTGATGTCCGAGATCTCCAGCAACGGTTTCGGGGCGCCGTCCTTAGCAACCTTGATCACTGCCCGTCCCAACAGCTCGGTGGTCGTCACGTACTTCGGGAAAGCCGCGCGCAACAAAGGAAGCAGCGGCCCGATCACCGCATAAGAGATCCGGACAAGCTTCGTCTTCGATTTGATTCCATGGAGCGGCACAATCACCCCAGGCCGGAACATATAAGCCGCCTTGAACGGCAGCCGGAGCAGATCGTTTTCGGTCTTGCCCTTCACCCGCGCCCACATCGTGCGGCCGCGCTCGGAACTGTCCGTGCCCGTTCCCGAGACATACACAAACGTCATCCCGGGATTGAGCTTCGCCAGCACGCGCGCCGCCGCCATCGTGAAATCGTAAGTGACGCGCCGGTAATCCTCCTCCTTCATACCCGCCGACGAAACGCCCAAGCAGAAGAAACAAGCGTCAAAACCGGACAGTTGGTTCTCAATCGAAGAGAAATCCAGGAAATCGCGATGCACCAGTTCGCGCAGCTTCGCATCGCGCTGCCCGCTCGCGCTGCGTCCGATCGAGAGCACGCTCTGCACGTCCAAATCGATCAGGCATTCGCGCAAAACGCCTTGCCCCACCATCCCGGATGCCCCAAAGAGGACCACATTCATCCGTTCATCCCTTCCAGCCTCTCCGCAACTGCCGAATTTCCACCTTCGCGGGCCCATTGCGCCGGTGTCTGGTGCATCTGCGTATCCACTACGGACGCGTTCGCGCCGCGGGCCAGCAGTTCCTCGACCACCTCGGCGCGCCCCATGTTCGCCGCATAATGCAGCGCGCTCTGGCGGCAATAGGGTGTCGCATTCACGTCCACGCCGCCGTCCAGCAATACGCGCACGGTCGACAGCCGGCCGTGCATCGCCGCCACAATCAACGCAACCTCGCGCGCGTCAGCGTCCCGCGCCACTGGAAATGAGAAGCGGCCGGCCCGATCGTCCGTCCGGCGCACGATTCGGTCCGTGCCCGTACCGGCGGCCAACATGTAACGCACCACGTCCGTAGGGCCCAATCCCGCGGCGTAAATCAGGTTGTCGACGCGCGCGCCCCGCAACACCAGACGTTCGGCTGCCTGCGTGTATCCGAACAGCAGCGCGCAACCCAGCGGCGCGCCATCGCCGGCCACGCCGTCGATCTTGGCGCCATGGTCCACCAGTACATCAACCAGGCTTGTTTGCACGCCCGCCAGGTAAGGGTGAACGCTCGTGACCGTCAAGCAAAGAGTCGTGTCGGAACTGCCGTATACGGGTGCCACCGCGTCGGCCTCGGCGCCTGCTTCCAGAAGAATACGGGCGATCGCGAGCGCATTCTTCGGCGACCGCTGCACCTCCACGCCATTAGCCGCCACATAGTGTAAGAGGCTAGCCCGATGGCGGAATGGCGCGCGCTCATAAACCAGCCCCGCGTTGCCCGCAAGCAGCGCGCGCAGGCCGGACTCGTCGCCGTTGGTGACGGCCTCTACCGCCTGTGAAAAAGGAGCGCTGGCAGCCATCGGTCCGGTTCCCAATCGCGAGAAGCAGTCACGCCGCTTGAAAACCCAGTTTATCAGGCGCATGTGCGTCAGCGTCGCCCTATTCGATTTCGGACCCGGCTGAAAGCCGGCTGGCTGCCGTTTGCTTCGTCTGCAAAGATGCAGACCGTCATGCTCTTCTTGTGTATGTCGATGCCTGCGCAGTGAGGATGTGCTACTCTCATAAGTCTCCTTCCGGCGACGCTGCGGAGGCGGCTTACAGACGAGATAACGCGTTCTCTCTCTCGCGTTCGTCCTCCCCGGCACGGCAGCGCCGGAAGGAGACAGCAATGTGGGGTGCGAGAAGCCGCCCAAGGCAGAACTCTACGGCGGGCTCGAAGCCGCTATGGTTTCCCGCCCTTACACGCAACGCCGCCTGCCGACGAACGTAGCGCCTGCGCCCATTTTCATGCTGGGGGCTGGGCGCCTACAACGGCCCGGTGGGAATTTTCAGAAAGGACTCTCGCTTCGCCTATCAAAGCGAGTTCCGCGTAGCATTGCTACCCGGCGCGGGAATCCCATACGAACTTAAAATTGGCGACCTCTCCGACATTGTTATGGTCGGCCCCCTATGCGAGTTGAATCAACGCCTGCGGATAGTGACCAGCACTGCCTAGCTTGACCGAACCTCAAGAGGGAACAGCCAGCCGATCCGAGGTCGCGCGAATTCCCCGTAAACGCCGCGCACGGCTGTTGGCCTGGGCGCGTGCGACCGCATGACCACATCGCCTTCGCGCTGAAGCGCTCGGCGAAAGCAACGGCATGCATTGCCCGTCCCAGGCGGGGCGGCATCGACTGGGGGACAGCTCGGACCCAATCCCCTTGTCTCTGGCTCACGCCTCCGCCCGGCCACGCCGCTTCCGCAACTCATCCACCGACACCGCCAAAATAATCACCGCGCCGATGATCGCCTGTTGCAAATAAGGCGATATACCCAATAGGTCGCTCCCGTTCGAAAGCAGCCCCATAATCAACGCTCCGATCAGCGTCCCGATCACGCTGCCCTCGCCGCCGTGGAGGCTACCGCCGCCGATCACCACCGCCGCTATGGCCTGCAGTTCGTATCCATTGCCGGCCGAGGGCTGGCCGGTCATCAGCCGGGATGCTTCGATCATGCCCGCCAGTCCGGTGAGCAAGCCGCCCAACGCATAAATCATGGTGGTGTCGAACGTCACCGGCACACCCGCGTAGACCGCCGCGTCCGGATTGCTGCCGATAGCGAAGGCGTAGCGGCCCAAGCGCGTGTGCTCCAGGATCACATGCGTGGCCAGCGCGCAGATCACCACCACCCACAGCACGAAAGGCACTCCCAACAGGTTGCCCTCGCCCAGAAACGCGAAGCTGTGCGGGATTTGAGTCACTGGCAAACCGTTCGTGATGATCAGGGTCAAGCCCCGGATGATGCCCAGCGTGCCCAGCGTCACAATAAAGGGCGCGATCCGCAGCCGCGTGGTCAGAAACCCGTTCACCGAGCCCCAGAATAGGCCCGCCAGCAGCCCCACCAGGATACCTACCGTCACCGGCATGCCACTCTGCATCGCCATGGTGCCCAGCACGCCACACATCGCCAGCATCGCGCCCACCGAAAGATCGATGCCGCCGGCGATGATGATCAGGGTCATGCCCAGCGACATGACGTTGATTACCGCCGTCTGCCGCACCACGCTCGATAAATTCGTCTCGGTCAGGAAATGCGGCGAAGCGATCGCCAGCGCCACGAACAGAACCACCAGGCTCAAGAAAGGCAGCAGCCGCTGCATCATTGGCTGCATCATTGGCTGCATCATGGCGCACACTCCGGTTCGAGGGCGGCGAAGCGCATGATTTCCTCCTGCGTGGTGCGTCCCGGCAATTCGCCGGTAAGGCGGCCCTGGCGCATCACCAGGATGCGATCGGCCATTTGCAGCAACTCCTGCATCTCGGAGCTGACCATCAACACGGCGGCTCCGGCGCGCGCCAGTTCGTCCATGACTTCGAATACTTCGATTTTGGCGCCCACGTCGATGCCGCGCGTAGGCTCGTCGAACAGGAACACACGAGCGCGGCGGAACAGCCACTTGGCGATCGCCACTTTCTGCTGGTTGCCGCCGCTCAAACGTCCGGCAGCCTGCCGCCCGGAGGAAGCGCGGATGCGCAGGCGCGCGATGTACTCGGCCGTCACGCGGTTTTGCGCGCGACTGTCGATCACCCCGAGACGGCTGATCTCCCGGAGATTTGCCATGGTGATGTTGTAAGCGATGGGCAGCCGCAGCGCCAAGCCGGTTTTCTGGCGGTCTTCGGTGACCAGCGCGATGCCCGCCGCCACCGCCTCACGCGGCGATCCAATGCGCGCCGGCCGGCCATCCACGAAGACTCTCCCGGCGTCGACGGGGTCCACGCCGAACATGGCGAGGCACGTTTCGGTTCTTCCCGCGCCCATCAGACCGGCCAGCCCAACGATCTCGCCCGCGCGCAGGGAGAATGAAACATCGCGAAATGCGCCGCGCCGCGTGAGACCTTCGACCCGCAGCAGTTCCGCACCTGGCGCCAGCGGTTGCCGCTGGTAGATCGACACCATCTCGCGGCCCACCATATGCTGGATGATGCGGTCCGTCGAAACCTCCGCCAGCGGCCCGCTATGAACCGTGGCGCCGTCGCGCAGAATGGTTACCCGGTCGCCGATGGCGCGCAATTCCTCCAGCCGGTGGGTGATGTAGATCACGCCCATGCCCCGCGCGCGCAGCGTGCGCACGATGCGGAAGACCTCTTCGGTTTCCGCGCCCGAGAGCGACGAGGTTGGCTCATCGAAAATCAACAGGCTGGAACCGTGCTGGATGGCGCGACAGATTCCGACCAATTGCTTGCCCGCGGGGCTGAGGCGTTCCACGCGCCAGCCGGCATCGAGCGGGAAGTGGTGCTCTTCGATGAGGCGCGACGCCTGCTCGACCATGCGGCGCCGGTTTACCCAGCCGAAGGGAAGGCGTTCCTCGCGTCCCAGGAAAATATTTTCCGCCACCGTCAGATGCGGCGCAAGCAGGGATTCCTGGTGCACCATGGCGATGCCGGCTGTGGCCGCCTCAGCGGGAGTGCGAAAGGCAGCCTCGCGACCTTGCCACAGCATGCGCCCGGCATCGCGATGCTCCATGCCGGCCACGATCTTCATCAGCGTGGATTTCCCCGCGCCGTTCTCGCCCAGCAGCAGATGTACTTCGCCGGGGCCCACGGATAGGTTGCCGTCGCGCAAGGCCGTCACGCCGCCGTACCGTTTCTGGATTCCGCTCAGATCGAGGAGCACCGAAGGCACAGTGTATCGTACACTCGGCTAAGAGCGGGTTCTAGAGAACCCGCGCAGGCCTGGAGGCCCGCCCCACTCATGAAGTTCGCATTGCTTCTGCTCGCGGCCGTTGCCGGTCAAGCGCCGCTACCGCGCATCGTACAAAACGATGGCCGTTTTGCACTGCTCGTGGACGGCGCGCCCTACCTAATCCTGGGCGCACAGGTCAACAACTCCAGCGCATGGCCGGCCATGCTGCCGAAGGTCTGGCCCGCCATCGAATATCTCGAAGCCAACACGGTCGAGATGCCGGTCTATTGGGAACAATTCGAGCCGGAGCCGGGCCGCTTCGACTACACAGCAGTCGATATGCTCTTGAGCCAGGCGCGCGCGCACCATGTGCGGCTGGTCTTGCTCTGGTTCGGCACCTGGAAGAATGGCAGCCAGCACTACGTGCCGCTGTGGATGAAGCGCGATCCCCAGCGCTACCCTCGGGTGATCGGCGCAAACGGCCGGCGCGTGGATTCGCCATCGCCGCACGCCGCGGCCACGCTGGCCGCCGACAAGGACGCTTTTGCCGCGCTGATGCGGCACTTGAAAGCATCCGATCCGCGGCGCACGGTCATCATCGTTCAAGTGGAAAACGAAGCCGGCACTTACGGCAGCGTGCGCGACCATTCGCAGGAGGCGCAGAAGGCTTTCGACAGCCCGGTACCGGCTGAACTGCTGGCCGCGCTGCATATCTCCCAGCCGGCCGCGAACTGGTCCGAAGCTTTCGGCGCGGATGCCGATGAGTTTTTTCACGCCTGGTCGGTGGCGCGCTTCGTGGGGCAGGTGGCCGCCGCGGGGAAGGCGGAGTATGCGTTGCCGCTATATGCCAACGCCGCGCTACGCGATCCCTTGAAGCCCGGTCCGCCTTCAACCTATGAAAGCGGCGGCCCGACCGACAATGTGATCACGATCTGGAAGGCCGCGGCCCCCGCGCTCGATCTGCTTGCGCCCGACATCTACCAGAGCGATCCAGCCCGCTATCTGAAGGCGTTGGAGCTCTATAGCCGCCCGGACAACCCGCTGTTCGTGCCGGAGACAGGCAACTTGCCCGCGGCCGCGCGCTTGTTCTTCGCCGCGCTCGGCCGTGGCGCGATCGGCTATGCACCCTTCGGCATCGACTACACGGGCTTCTCGAATGCGCCCCTGGGCGCGCCGCGGTTGAATGAAGAGTCGCTGGCGCCGTTTGCGCTGAACTACAAGCTGATCGGCCCCATGATGCGCGAGATCGCGCGGCTCAATTTCAATGGCAAGCTGCAGACCGCCGTCGAAGAAAAGGAAGAACACTCGCAAACGCTGGAGTTCGGACCGTGGACGGCGGTGGTTTCGTATGGCGTGCCGCAGTTTGGACCCGGCAACGACCCGAAAGGCAATCCGGAGCCAGTGGGCCGCGCCCTGGTCGCTCAACTGACGGATAACCAATTCCTGGTGGCTGGATTTTTTTGCCGCGTCGATTTTCGAGTTAGCGATGCCGCATCGGGCAAGCAGCGCGAGTTCTTGCGCGTGGAGGAAGGGGACTATCAGGGCGGCGTATTCAAGCCCACCCGCATCTGGAATGGCGACCAGACGGACTGGGGTATCAACTTCAGTTCCTCGCCGCAAGTGCTGCGCGTGACGCTGGGCACTTATTAGCGCGTAAACCTCATGTCATATCTGTAAACCTTTGGTTGATTTGTCTAATACGCCAGGTTGCGGCGCTAAGATAGGTCCGTGGAAATCGTGAAATGAGGACGATCAGAGCAATCACCGTAGTGGTTTTGAGTGCCGGTCTGCTGACGCACTTACCATCCGTTCGGGCGCAGGATACTACGCCCGTCTTTCAAGTGGTGCAAACTCCGAATCCCGACCGTTTCCTGTTCAACGATCTATTTGCCGTCTCAGCGTCTTCCCCGACTGACATTTGGGCTGTTGGATACACTGCTATTCATTACGACGGTACTTCATGGACCGGCTTCCCCGTGCCCGGTCTCGGCGACACCGGCGATAAGCTGTGGGGAGTCGCGACGATCTCCCCGACGAACGCCTGGGCGGTCGGCTCGTTTCGAACCTCGCAGACGACCACCGGCAACATTCAACACTGGAACGGCACCCAGTGGAGCGTCGCCCAGTCCTCTGCGGACGACGCCGGCGAAATCTTAGGATCCATCGCGGCCATATCGGCCGACGATATTTGGGTTGGCACGTGCATCCCCGCCGATTTTGAGCACTTCGACGGAACGCAGTGGACGTTCTTCTACGCCGGAGGTACAGGGAGTCCGGTTGGCGAGTCTTGTGTCCAGAGTATTTCCGCCCTATCCACTAACGATGTGTGGGCCGCCGGCTGGATCAACTATTCAGGCAACACCAGCAGCACTCAAATCCAGCACTGGGATGGTACCCAATGGACGGCCATGCAAAGCCCTAACGTAGGCACTGGCTCGAACCAACTCTATGGCATCGTGGCGCTGGCCGACAATAACGTTTGGGCGGTGGGCGATTCCGTTGCACCGGATACGGGCATTGAACACCCCAATCGGACCTTGATCGAGCACTGGAACGGCACGAGTTGGGCGGTGGTTCCCAGCCCGAATGTCGAATACAACAGCCTGGTACGAGACAACGTGCTGCAAGGTATTGTAGCGGTGTCGCCGAATGACCTGTGGGCTTTTGGATATTTCGCGGCAAATCCAAGCGGCGAATCGGGCGATGAGTTCTCGCTGGTGCTGCACTGGAACGGGACGAGTTGGAGTGTGGTGCCGAGCCCCAACCCTAGCGGCGATCCAACTCTAGTGAACGATCCTCTTTACGCCGGCGTCTTCACGTCCGGGAGCCTGTGGCTGGTCGGGAGCGAAGCGACAAATCCGGCGAACCTTCCTAATGGTCCCGCCGATGCTACGTTGGTTCTGTTGCACACAATTGGGCAATAGCCAGCACTTCAGGATTAACAACATTGTTCGGCCGGCCTGCGGCGTATGCATTGACCTGATCGAAGATGTCGGTGAATTGAGTCTGGTATTCTTCCCGGGTAACGTATCCGATATGGGGCGTGCACACGGCGTTCTCCATCGCCAGCACCGGATAGGCTGCGTGCAGAACCAGCTCCTCTTCATCAACATCGACGGCAGCCATTCCGGGCCGCCCCGCCTGCAGAGCGGCAGCCAGCGCGCCGGGCTCGATGAGTCCCGCACGGCTGGTGTTCACAATCAGCGCCGTTGGCTTCATACGCGCGAGGTCGCCCGCGGTTACGATCCAGCGGGTTGCTTCGACCAGACGCATGTGCAGCGAGATGACGTCGCACTCCGCGAAGAACGCCTCCTTGCCGTGCGCCGCGGTGTAGCCGTCCGCCCGCGCCTTTGCGAGTGAAGCCTCGCGCGCCCATACTGCGACATGCATGCCGAATGCTTTACCCAACGCGCGACTACGCTTCCGATGCGGCCATAACCGTATACCCCCAACGTCTTGCCGCGCAGGCTGTCGTCGACGCCTGTCTGCCAGGCCCCGGCTCTGAGAGCGGCCACTTGTTGCGGGATCTGACGCATGGCGACAAGGATCAGTCCCCAGGCCAGCTCCGCGGTAGCATACGATAGCGTGCCGGGATGCAGGCTCGACGAGACGACGCCCAGCCGGGTGCAGGCATCGATGTCGATGTGCGGGTACACGCTGCGCTGGCTGATGAGCTTCAATTTGTCCACCCGCTCCAGAAGAGGGGCGCGAATTTGGGTGCGCTCGCGGATGAGCACCAGCGCCTCGGTATCTTTCAAGCGCCCGGCGAGCGCGTCCAAGTCCTGCACTTGGTCGTTCCAGATTGTGACATTATGGCCTGCGAGCTTTTGAAAACAGGCCAGCGTCCGCAGAGTATCGTGGTAATCGTCGAGTATCGAGACCTTCATTTCGCCGGCGCCTTCCGCACAGACTCCAGCAGAGCGACACCCGAAGGTGTGATCTTCACGATCAAGCGCCCTTCCGCGTCCTGCACGAGGACAAGGCCCCGATCGTTGGCATCTTCCCAAACCGGAAGGCGTGGACACGACGTGCGCCACGCGTCCATCACTTCTTCGTAGCTCCTCTCGCTTCGCGCCAGCCACTCCAGAAGATCCAGGATCAGGGCTTCAACCACGGTGTCAGCCATCAACCAATAGTTTATGCCGGAGCCGCCCCCATGCGATCTTCGCTGCTATGATGGGTGCATTATCCGGTAAACGCGCGTGGAACGAGAGCGGATCCTTCTCAAATTGCGTGAAAGGATCGTGGCCTTCGCGGCATCTCATGTACAGGGGGATATCGCCGAAGACCTGGCGCAAGAGGTGTTGATCCTCTTGCATGAAAAATACCATAACGTGGACCGGTTGGAGGAACTCGTTCCCCTGGCTCTGCGAATCGCGCGGTTCAAAATCATGAGCCTGCGCCGCAAAGCCCAACGCCACGGCGAGTATACCCAGGTTTCCGTCACCGACATTCAATTGCCCGACCTGCAAGCCGACCCGGCCACGCTGGTCGAGCGCAAGCTGATGCTGGAACGCTTGACGCAGGCCGTGGAGCAGTTGGGCGATCGCTGCCGCGAGTTGCTTCGCCTGAAATTGCAGGGCAAGAGCTTCGGCGAGATTCAGAAGCGAATGGGCGCGCAGTCGATCAACACCGTTTACACCTGGGACCATCGTTGCCGCCAACAGTTGCTCGAACTCATGGGCGGAGACTGGGAGCGGGACAGGCAATGAGCCGCGAGGAAATCCAAAAGCTGCTGGGCGGCTATGCTACCGATACTCTCAGCGAGGCGGAGCGGAGCGCTTTGTTCGAGGCCGCGCTGGACGATCAGGATTTGTTCGACGCGCTGGCGAAGGAACAGGCGCTACGCGATGTGTTGGGGGAACCGGACGTGCGCCGGCAATTGATCGCGGCGCTGGGCCCGGCGCGCGCGCCTCTCCGGTGGCTGCGGAAACCCGCAGTGCTGGCGACTGCGGGAAGTTTAGCGGCGCTGGCGATAGTGGCCGCGCTGGTGGTGCGGCAGACAAGGCTGGCCACTCAGCCCGAAGCGATGGTGGCGGACGCGATTGCCCCACGGCCGCCCGTGGCCATGCCACCCAGCGCTTCGGCGCTCCGCGCGCCTGAACCCGCTGTGGCTACGCACCAACCGAAGCGACTGGCACGGTTGCCCGCTGGCCGGGCTTTGCCCGTACCGCAACCCGCAGCGACGGCCGCGCCGTCACCTCCGCCTGCAGTTTCGCCTGCCCGCGCGCAGGCGGCTGGTGCACTGGCTGGTACCGCGGGAGGCCCGCGGCAAACGGTCGAGGTAACGGGTCAGAGCTTCGTAGCGCAACAGCAAGCGCCCATGCCTGCGATGCCGCGCGCCAAGGCGGCGACCGCCGCGGTTGCCAAGCGCGCCGTCAACTACACCCTGTTGCTGAAGGATGCCGATGGCGCGTATTCGCCCGTGCCCTCCGACACTGTCTTTCACGCCGGAGATTCGGTGCGCGTCCAGGTTGTACCCACGGAGGCGGGATACGTCTATCTGTTCCAACGCGATGACGCAGCCGCCTGGACGCTCGTTGCAAGCCAGCGTGTCGAGATGGGCCAGCGTTACGAGCTGCCGTCAACGGGGGGCGTGCAGTCGAAAGTACCGGCCCAATTGGAACTGTTGTTGATGCTTTCGCGTGTGGAGCATGTTGATGTCGACGCTCAAGCCACCCCTACAATGGTGATTGAGTATCGCTGAAGAAGGACAGGCCGGAGGCCCGTCCTACTGAATACAATCAATCTATGACTGACGCGGCGTTGCTCGACCACATCACCCGCTTGCCGCACGCCAAGGCCAATTTCAAACAACTGGTGCGCGAACTCGCCGCAAAAGGTGCAACCCGCGGGGAACTGGACCTCTCGCTGGCCCGTCTGCTGGCGCGTGGCAACATTGTGGAACCGCGCCCCGGCCATTACGTGGCCACCGCCCACAGCCGCGAATACGCGGTTGGACGCATGAACATGCACCGCGACGGCTACGGCTTCCTGATCGCCGAGCGGCCGGTCGAAGGCATTCAGGGCGACGTCTACATCCCTGCCGATTCCGCGCGCAAGGCCATGCATGGTGACCGCGTGCTGGTGCGCATCGCGCGCATCGAGCCGGGTGGCCGCGCGGATGGCGAGATCGTCAAAGTGTTGAAGCGCGCGCATCCCACCGTGGTGGGCGAGTTTCGCGTGGGCCGCAAGGGCAATTACGTGGTGCCGCAGGACGGGCGTATCCAGCAGTGGATCGATATTCCCGAAGGCATGGAGATTCCGGCTGGCGTGCGCCAGGTCGACCGCATCGGCGCCGCGCCGTTCGATACCGCTCCCTCACGGTCGCGGCTCAGCCCGCAGGATCTCGACGGCTTGATCGTTGACGTGGAATTGCTCGAATTCCCCGAGGAAGGCGGGCGCGCCGCGGGACGCGTGATCGAGATCCTGGGCCACCCGGACGACTTCGGCATCGACGTCGAGATCGTCATCCGCAAGCATCACCTGCCGCACCAGTTTCCGCCTGAGGTCGTCGAGCAGGCCGAACGCGTTCCGGATGCGATTGCCGCCGCGGAGATCGAAGGGCGCCAGGATTTTCGCGGCTACGATATCGTCACCATCGACGGCGAAACCGCGCGCGATTTCGACGATGCCGTCTGGGTAGACCGTCTACCCAACGGCAACTACGCGCTGCACGTACACATCGCCGACGTGAGCCATTACGTGCGCCCCGGCACCCCCATCGACGCGGAGGCCCGCCTGCGCGGCACCAGCGTCTACTTCCCGGACCGCGCCGTGCCTATGCTGCCCTTCGAGCTTTCCACCAACATCTGCTCGCTCATCCCGCAGGCGGACCGGCTGGTGCTTTCCGCGCTGATGGAGTTCGACCATCAGGGCGACCGCATCAGCCAGGAGTTCACGCCGGGCGTGATCCGCAGCGCCGAGCGCATGACTTATACGAATGTACACCTGCTGCTGGAAGGCGACGCCGCCCTGCGTACACGCTACGCGCCGCTGGTGGCGCGCTTCGAGCTGATGCAGGAACTGGCGCTCATTTTGAATCGCAAGCGCGTGCGGCGCGGCTCCATCGATTTCGATTTGCCCGAACCGCTCATCGAGTTCGACGAGTTCGGCGAAATGACCGGCGTCGTCCGTGCGCCGCGCAATATCGCGCATCGGCTGATCGAGGAATTCATGCTGGCGGCCAACGAAGCCGTGGCTTCGCATCTGGCGGCCACGCTCGAGGCATCCATCTACCGGATCCACGAGCCGCCCGACCCCAAGCGCGTAATGGAGTTCGAGGAAGTGGCCGCGCACTTTGGTTATTCGCTGGGAGTGGGAGCCATTCCGGTGAAGAAATTCAGCTACGCGGACCATCGGCGGGACGGGCGCAAGGTGCGCAAGGACGTGGTAGTGGCAGAGAAATCGGCCAGCATTTCGTCGCGGAATTATCAGAAGCTGGTGGCCAGGATCGAGGGTAAGCCCGAGGAGCGCATTCTCAGCTACCTGATGCTTCGCTCGCTAAAGCAAGCGCGCTACAGCACAGATAACGCCGGTCACTTCGCCCTCGCGGCGGATTTCTACACGCATTTCACCTCGCCCATCCGCCGCTATCCGGACTTGGTGGTGCACCGTCTGCTGCGAGCCTCCCTGCAACAGAAAGCCGCGCCGCCCGAACCCGAACTGCGCGCCGTGGCCGAAGATTGCTCCCAATCGGAGCGCCGCGCCGCGGATGCCGAGCGCGAACTGGTGGAGTGGAAGAAGGTCAAATTCATGGAATCGCGGTTGGGAGAGGAGTTCGGGGCGATGGCCATCAGCGCCACCAAGTACGGCCTCTTCGTCGAGTTGGAGGAGATGTTCATCGAGGGTCTGGTGCCCATCGACACGCTGCCTGGGGACCGCTACACCTATCACGAGAATGTGCGCAAGATTGTCGGCCAGCGCACGCGGCGCGAGTTTGCGATCGGCGATAGAGTGCGTGTGTCGCTGGATCGCGTGGATGCCGCCGAGCGCAAGCTGCAGTTCTCCGTCGTCGAGCCGGAGCCGAAGCGGCGCAAGAAGGCGCGCGCGTGACGATCCTGATTCCGGGCGGCGAGTTTTCGATGGGCCAGGCCGATGGCCGCGATGAAGAGCGCCCCGTGCATCGCGTGACGGTCGCGCCGTTTCGCCTGGGCCGTTGCCAGGTGACCAACGCGGAATACGACGAATTCCGGCACGCGACCGGGCGCACCATGCCGCCGTTCCGCATGCAGCCGGAGTTCGCCAATCCGGCGCAGCCCGTGGTGGGCATGAGCTGGTTCGACGCCGTAGCCTATTGCGATTGGTTTTCGCGCCAATCCGGCGAGCGGTTCCGTTTGCCCACCGAGGCGGAGTGGGAATTCGCGGCGCGCGGCGGGCTGGAGCAACAGATTTATCCTTGGGGGAATGCGCCGGTGTTCGAACGGCCTGAATATCAGACCCGCTGGTTGCACGCGCCCGAACCGGTGGCCACCGCCGCGCCGAACGCTTTTGGCCTTTACGACATGTGCGAGAACGTGCACGAATGGTGCTCGGATTGGTACGACCCCGCATACTACACCGTCTCGGCCGTGGAGAATCCCAAAGGGCCAGCCGCGGGCAAACGCCGCGCGTCACGCGGAGGGGCATGGCGGCACCAGATCAAGATTGCGCGCTGCGCCGCCCGCAGCAGCATTCCGCCGGAATTCTGTTATGCGGATTATGGCTTTCGGGTGGCCTGCGAAACCAAGCCTTGACACCAGGGCCAAATTCTTCGATACTAAACCATATGGTTAAGCATTCGGAGAGCCACATGCGCCACTTGGACGCCACTTTCGCCGCCCTCTCCGACGCCACCCGCCGCGGCATCCTGGCCCGGCTCGCCGCAGGCGAGACTTCCGTCAGCGAACTGGCCGCGCCCTATCGGATGTCGCTGCCCGCAGTGTCCAAGCATTTGCGCGTTCTGGAGAGCGCCCGCCTGATCGTGCGCCGGAAGAACGGCCGCGTGCATCGCTGCCGCTTGGCGGCGCAGCCCATGCGCAACGCCTCCGAATGGATCGCGCAATACAGGCGATTCTGGGAAAACCAATTCGACGCCCTGTCCTCTTATCTCGAAAAAACTCGCAATCCGGAGAGTGTGAAATGACGAGCCAGCCAGCGGGTCCCGAAATGTCGCTGCGAATCCGCCGCGTGTTCCCAGCGCCGCGCGAACGTGTTTGGGCCGCTTGGACGCAACGCGAACAACTGGAAGAATGGATGTGCAAGGATGTTCCTACGCACGATCCCAAATATGTGGGACTCGATGTCCGGCCGGGCGGCCGTTACGCAATGGAGATTCCACTGCCGGACGGCAAATACGTCGGCCAGGGCACATTCCGCGAAGTGCAGCCGCCGGAGAAGCTGGTATTTACGTGGTCCTGGACACGCGTCCCGGAGAAGCCCGGCGAGGATCTCGGCGGCGAGTCAGTGGTGACCGTGGAGCTTTTCGACCGCGGCGCGTCGACCGAGATGCTTTTCACCCACACCGGCCTCAAGACCCCCGAAATCCATGAAGGAACCCGGACCGGCTGGCAGGGCTGCTTCGAGGCGCTGGAACGCACATTGGACCGCTTGCGGGAAGGATCGCTCACATGAGGCGGTCCGAACGTTTTCGACTGTCGCTGACCCTGGCCGCCATTGGCTTAGCCGCCTTTGCAGGACGCACGCACGCGCAGACCGACGCTGCTTCGAGTGCGTTCGACCGCTTGAAAGCCTTGGCTGGAACATGGGAAGCCGACAGCCCGGCGGGCGGCAAGCTGACTAGCACATTTGTGCTGGTATCAAAAGGGACCGCCATTGAAGAAACCATCGGTACGCCGGCCGAAAACGAAGTCTCCCTTTACACCAGGGATGCCGGCCGCATCGTGATGACGCACTACTGCGCGCTGACCGCCCAGGGGAATCAGCCGCGCCTGGAAGCGCCCGTCGCGGCAGCCGGCCAGCGCGAGTTTATATTTTCGTTTGTCGGCGCGGACAATCTGTCAAATGCGGCGGACGCCCACATGCACCGGATGGTGCTGCGCCTGAAAGATCCGACGCACCTTTCAGAAGAATGGACGAAGCGGGAGAACGGCAAGGACACCGTTTTTGCCCTCGGTTTCATCCGCAGATGAAACCGGCGTTTACCAGCTAGAATGAAGGTGATGCGATCCGCCGCAGTCCTGCTGGCCAGCTGTCTGGGTGGCTGTCTAGCCCAGACTCCCCCACCTGCCACCATTCGCGGTACGCTGCTGCAACGCCCCGGAAAACCGCCCGCCATCGAAACGGCCGGCCACCATATCGTTTCCCTGGACGGCGACGAACCCACCAAGGGCGTGCTCAACGACAATCGCCTGGCAGGCTTCGACCTGGAGGCCAAGGGCCACTTTATCGCGCCGGACCAATTCCTGGTGGACCCCATTCACACCAAGGCCATGTTCGTCCACAAGGACGGTCACGTGAAGGTCATTACCTACTGGTGCGACGTTTGCTCGATCCGCACCTACACGCCGGGGCCTTGCTGGTGCTGCCAAAAGGAAACGTTGCTGGATCTCCGCGATCCGGACCAGGATCGATAAAAATGCGCGTATTCGCCGTCTGGCTCTTTCCGCTTATGTCCATGGCCGCAAATTATTCCGCGCAGAAAGCGGTTGTGGACGGCGTCGAAGTGGTTCGGCTGGGCGACGCCGCGCGCCACACCGAAGTTGCCATCGCGCCGTCCCTAGGCAACCTGGCTTACGAATTTAAGGTGAACGGTAAGAGCATACTCTGGTTGCCGGATGATGCCCTCGCCCAAATGCAGGCCAGGCCGCAATTCGGCGGCATACCGTTCCTGGCGCCCTGGGCCAACCGCCTGAGCGAAGACGCCTTCTTCGCCAATGGCGTGAAATTCCGGCTGAACCCCGGCTTGGGCAACATCCACCGGGACGAGAACCAGAACCCCATTCACGGCCTGCTCACTTTTTCGCGGGACTGGAAGGTGATTGCGATCGCGGCCGATTCCGATTCGGCCGTCGTGACCAGCCGCCTGGAGTTTTGGAAGCATCCCGAGTTGATGGCGCAGTTTCCGTTCGCGCACAGCATCGAGACGACCTATCGGTTGCATGAAGGCGTGCTGGAAGTCCGCACCGCGATCGAGAATTTGTCCGCCGATCCCATGCCGGTGGGCATCGGATATCATCCTTACTTCCAGCTTCACGACACGCCCCGCGACCAGTGGAAGGTGCATCTGGCCGCGCGCGACCGCCTGGCGCTATCCAGGATGCTGATCCCTACCGGCGAGCGCAGGCCGGTCGAATTCGCCGATCCATTGCCGCTATCCGGCGTGACGCTCGACGATGTGTTCGGCGGCCTGGTGCGCGACGATTCCGGACGCGCGACCTTCTGGGTGGAAGGCGCGCATGAAAGAATTTCCGTGATTTATGGGACGAAATACACGGTCGCGGTGGTCTACGCGCCGGCCAGCCGCCACTTCATCTGCTTCGAGCCGATGTCCGCCATTACCGACGGTTTCAATCTGGCGCATGCCGGCGTGTATAAGGAGCTGCAGAGCATCGCGCCGGGCGATACATGGCGCGAGAGCTTTTGGATCGCTCCTACCGGATTTTGACCGCAGGCCTTCTGCCGACGGCCACCAGGCCGGATCCCGCCAACACCCAGCCGGCCAGGACCCAGGTGACTGGCTCGGGAACCGGATCCGGCGGGTCCCCGACCGCGGTTTCCGCGATCAGGGTCGCGGAGAGCGTCGCGTCACCCTCGCCGTAGTCCTGAGAGTCGGCCGTGAAGGTGTAGTCGCCGGGGCCAACCGTTTGGCTCCAGTCGGCGCCGCTGAGATTTTCGGAAACCCACTGGTATAGCGGCGCGTACTGACCGGCCATATCCAAACTCATTGAATAGTCGGCTCCATAACTCCAGCCGATCTGCCACGTCAGAGTCTCCGCGGTGGGAAACACCATGTCCAAACTTGCGCTGGCGGTCGCGTAGGGATCCGAGTAAAGACTGTCGGCAGAAGTCGCCACGGACAAACCGTCCGCTGAAACACCGCCCGATCCAGCCACTATGCCCCACTGCCCGTCGACCGAGCATGCTGCGCTTTCGGAACCGGAGTCTTGCTGATATTCTGTCCGGTCGTAGCAAGTCGTCGTTACCGTGCCGGCGCGCAGACAAACGGAAAACATGCCGAAAAGTGAGAGGAGCACTACTCCGCTCCCAATTCCGTTCATATTGCCTCCTGTGTCGGTGCGACAAAGCTCAGGCGGCCTGACGATGTCCCGGTGATGCCCTGGTGGTATCCCAGGGATATTCCAATGGTACGCTAAAAGCCGTGGCGGCACAAGCTGAAGGGACGCCGGCGGAAAAGGCGGAAGCTTTTCGCGCGCTGCACCGCGGCCGGAGATCCTGGTGCTGGCCAACGTCTGGGATTGCGTGAGCGCGCGCATTGTCGAGGAAGCCGGTTTTCCGGCCATCGCCACCACCAGCGCGGGCGTAGCAAACGCCTTGGGTTATCCCGATGGCGAACGCATCCCAGCCGCTGAGATGCTGGCAGCCGTAGCGCGCATCGCCGGATGCGTGCGCGTACCCGTGACCGCGGACCTCGAAGGCGGCTACCAGGATATCGCCGCGACCACCGCCAGCCTGGTCGCCTCGGGCGCGATCGGCTTGAATCTGGAGGATGCCGGCGGCGACCCCGCGCAGCACGCCGCGCGCATCGCCACGGTGCGCCGCGTGGGCCGCGAACTGGGTGTGAATCTGGTAATCAACGCCCGTACAGACCTGTATCTGGATCGGATCGGCTGCGATCCCGCATCGCGCTTCGATCGGTCCTGCGAGCGGTTGCGGACCTACATCGATGCGGGCGCTGACTGCGTCTTCGTTCCGGGGGTGACTGACGAAGAAACCATCCAGCGCTTCGTCGAGACGCTGCACTTCCCCGTTAATGTTCTGGCCGGCCTGGGAACCCCGCCGGTCCGCCGGCTGCAGGAACTGGGGGTGGCGCGCGTGAGCGTCGGCTCCGGCCTTGCCCGCGCAGCCATGGGACCGACGCGCCGCATCGCACAGGAACTGAAGACCGGCGGCGCCTACGACCCAATGTTGCAAGCCGCCATCCCCCACTCGCTCAACCGTCTCTTCGAAAATTAGCAGGCACGGTTCCCGGCCGCATGGCGCATGTGCGCCCGCCGGAACAGATCGACCCACCCTAAATCATTCCAGAATTCCGCCGATAACCTAAACAGGTCTAAATCGTGCGTTCGTTCGATTCGTCCAAGGTGAAATCGATGGATACTGTGGCCGCTAAACCTCGTTGCGCGCGGTTCAGGTTAAGTGCGCACGTGGCCTTCGTGTTGACGCTGTCCCCGCTGTTATCGGCTCAGCCGCAGTCTTCTCCGCCGCCCGATCTAACCGACGCCAGTCTCGAAGACTTGATGAATATCGAGGTGACCTCGGTTTCCCGGAAGGAGCAGAAACTTTCAAACACCGCCGCGGCAGTCTATGTGATCAACCAGGAGATGATTCGCCGGTCGGGCGCCACCAATATTCCGGACCTCCTGCGGATGGCCCCGGGGGTGGACGTCGCGCAGATCGATGCCAACACCTGGGCCGTCAGCATTCGCGGTTTCAACGACCGGTACGCAAACAAGGTGCTGGTCCTGGTCGACGGACGTACGGTTTATACGCCCACTACCTCCGGCGTCTACTGGGACCAGTTGGACGTGCCGCTTGAGGACATCGAACGCATCGAAATCACCCGCGGACCGGGGGGAACGGTCTGGGGCGCCAACGCTGTCAACGGCGTTATCAATATCATCACGAAGAGCGCAAAAGCCACGCAGGGCGCCGTTGTCAGTGCGGGTGGAGGTTCCCAGGGGGCTGCCCGCGGATTGGCTCAGTATGGGGGTGAAGTCGGCCAGAGCGGGACATATAGGGTCTTCGCCGACTATTTGAATCAAGGCAATCTGACAGCCTCCGACGGGCAGAGCGCGGCCGCCGACGGCTGGCACATGTTGCATGGCGGTTTCCGGTCCGACTGGACGTTCTCCCCCGACGATTCCATGACGGTCCAGGGCGATTTTCTCGAGACTGGCGAGGGACAGACGATCAACGTGGTCTTCGCCAACCAACTGCCGGTTGAGGAAACCTTTAACGATCCGATCGGGGTGGGGGAGGGCAACCTCCTGGCGCGGTGGAACCACACGCTGGCCGGCGGTTCCAGTACGTCGCTGCAGGTCTACTTCGACCGGGAAGACCGCCACGACGAGGGAGTTCACGAAGGGCTGAACACCCTGGACATCGACTTCCAGCATCATCTGACCATCGGATCCCGCCACGACATCGTGTGGGGGGCCGGTTACCGGGTTACGGCGGATAACCACACAGACGGCTACGGGAAAGCATACGTGCCGCTCTCCCGCACCAACAATCTTTACAGCACGTTTATTCAGGACGAGATCGCCCTGACCCATTCCCTTTGGTTCACCGTGGGATCGAAGTTTGAGCACAACGCATA
Source organism: Bryobacteraceae bacterium (assembly GCA_035602155.1). Lineage (GTDB taxonomy): Bacteria > Acidobacteriota > Terriglobia > Bryobacterales > Bryobacteraceae > Bog-159. The sequence goes on from DATNMW010000230.1 coordinate 23,196, forward strand.
TACGGGATTCGAGTACGAGCCAAGCGCCAAGCTCCTCTGGCAGCCGGCTCAACGGCAAACTGTCTGGGTATCCGCCTCCCGGGCCATCGTGCAAACCAGCCGGGAGGAGGCGGACCTCATAGTCGACCTGTATACATTCCCGGCGCAAGGCGGCGGTTTTGGAGTAGCCCAAGTGGAGGGTAATCCCGACGCCAAGGCTGAGGTACTTTACGATTTTGAGGGGGGCTATCGCGTTCAGGTCTACCCGGGGCTCTCTCTGGACATCGACGCATTCTCGAGCTACTTCCGCGACCTTGCGGACGTTATTCCCGGGACTCCCTTCTTCACCGAGGATCAGGGGCCTCCACACCTGGTTCTTCCGCTCATGTACGAATACGTGGAGCGCGCCCATACCTACGGCGCGGAAGCCGACGGCGATTGGAGAGTTTGCCGCCGTTGGCGGATTAGCCCCAGCCTCAGCGCCATTCATCTGACCAGATCGAACGACGAGGGCGGCCTGGGCGTATCCGAGGACGAGGACAATACGCCGGAGTTTCAGGCGCAGGTTCGTTCCTCCCTGGATCTGTCGAAAACCATCGATTGGGACGCCGCCATTTACCATGTCGGACGTTTACGGGACGGCGGAGATGGCGCGGTTCCAGCTTACAACCGGGTTGACTCGCGCCTCGCCTGGCGGCTTCGAGAATCCGTCGAACTGAGCCTTGTCGGTCAGAATCTCCTCACACCCTTGCACGCGGAGTTTCACAACGCGTTTGAGGTTCGGCGCACGCTCGTCGAGCGCAGCGTTTTCGCCAAGATCACCTGGCGATTCTAGGCTGCGTCCTCACTCTGATTACTCTCACGCGCCGGTTCGGCTGAGGGCGCTATCCCCTCCGCCGCCTCGAAGAATATTTGGTATATTCGGGGTGAACACCGCATCCAATACGTTTTCGGAATATCTGAAAGCACGAGCCCCCGCAACAGGGCATGAAAGGAGTGTCTGGTGAGTTCAAAGAACGATTCTGCGGTTCCCGGCAAACCCAAGCGCGGCGTCTCCCGGCGTGGATTCATTCGCAACGCCGGCATCGGGGGCAGCGTCCTGAGCGCCGGATTGCTCGACAACAAGGCGCTGGCGTCTCCCGCGGCCGAGGCCAGGTTTGTGGGTCCCGGCGCGGTCCCCATCACGCTCAAGATCAACGGCAAACCGCAAAACCTCAACCTGGAGCCGCGCGTCACGCTGCTCGATGCGTTGCGCAACGACCTGGAGCTGACCGGCGCCAAGCGGGTCTGCGACCGGGCCACCTGCGGCGCCTGCACCGTGATCCTCAACGGAAAATCCGTATATAGCTGCACGGTTCTGGCCATCGACGCCCAAGGCATAGACATTGTGACTATCGAAGGTATTTCGAGCGGCAAGCCGCACCCGGTCTCGGAAGCTTTCGTCAACAACGACGGGCAGCAGTGCGGCTACTGCACGCCCGGATTCGTCATGGCGGCCAAAGCCTTTCTTGATCGCAACCCGAATCCCACCTACGAGGAAGTCAAGGAGGGGCTGTGCGGCAACCTCTGCCGCTGCGGCACCTACGTGGGTGTGCGCCAGGCCGTCCTGGAAGCCGCCAGGGAGATAAAGGGAGGGTCGCATGCCTGAATACAGTTGGCCTCCCATGGATCAGCGGCGGGTGATCGGAAAGCCCACCAAGCGCCGCGACGGACTTGAGAAATCCACGGGCCGCGCAAAATATTCGTCCGACCAGAAGCCGCCGGGAATGCTGTTCGGCGCGCTGCTGACTTCGCCCTACGCGCATGCGCGCATCGCCAGCATCGACACCAGCGAAGCGGAGCGCATGCCCGGCGTGACGGCGGTGCGCGTGATGACCGCGGCCGGCAAAGAGGTGCAATGGGAGGGCGCGGAGATCGCGACCGTCGCAGCGGTGACCGAAGAACTCGCCAACGATGCCCTGCGCAAAATCAAAGTGCAATACGAACCGCTGCCGCACCTGGTGCGCGAAGAAGATCTGGCCAAGGCCGGCAATCGGGCCAAGCCTGCGGGTGAGCAGGTCACCGGCGACCCGGACAAAGCCTTCCAGGAAGCCGATGCCGTCGTGGAAGGAACTTACGGCATTCCGGTGATCACGCATTGCTGCCTGGAGCCGCACGGCAACATCGTGCAGTTCAGCGGCGACCGCGTCAACCTGTGGCCCTCGACCCAGAATGTCTCCGCCATCGGCGGCGATCTGGGCAAGTCGCTGGAAGTGCCGGCCGCCAACGTGCATGTGCAGATGCAATACATCGGCGGCGGATTCGGCAGCAAGTTCGCGGCGGATAGCTGGGGCGTGGAGGCCGCACAACTCTCAAAGGCGAGCGGCGGCAAGCCCGTGAAGATGTACCTGGACCGTGCCACGGAATTGAAAATCGCAGGCAACCGTCCATCGGCATTCGCCCAGATCAAGGTCGCGGCCAAGAAAGACGGCACGATCACAGCATGGCAGTCCGCATCCTGGGCCACCGGCGGCATGGGTGGCGGCGGCATGCCCCCTCTGCCCTACGTCTTCACCGGAATTCCCAACATCCGCCTGAACCACACGGCTGTAGCGGTGAATGCGGGGGGCGCGCGCGCCTGGCGCGCGCCGAACCATCCGCAGGCTTCGTTCCTGACCTGCTCCGCGATCGAGGATCTGGCGGCCAAGTTGCGCATGGACCCGATCGAGATGTTCAACAAGAATCTCGGCTACACCGCGCGCGAGGCCACTTATAAGGCCCAATTGCAAAAGGCCGCCGAAATCATGGAGTGGCGGAAACGCTGGCATCCGCGCGGTGAAGGGGCGTCTTCCGGGCATAGCTCCATTAAGCAAGGCCTCGGTCTGGCGGTCAACACCTGGGGCGGCGGCGGACACGCCAGCCAGTGCCGCACCACCATCAATCCGGATGGCTCCGTCGTGCTTGAAATCGGCACACAGGACTTGGGCACAGGCACGCGCACCGCCATTGTGATGGTGGCGGCGGAAACGTTGGGCCTTCCGCTAGGCGCAATCACGCTGCGGATCGGCGATAGCGATTACCCGCCGGACGGCGCATCGGGCGGATCCACTACCATTGGCGGCGTTTCGCCATCCACGCTGAAATCCACGACCAACGCGCGAAATAAATTGTTCGCAGCGGTGGCGCCACTCCTGGGCGCCGCGCCCGACCAACTGGCGGCGGTGGATGGCCGCATCCAGGTGAAAGAAAACCCCGCCAAGAGCCTGCCCTGGCAGGACGCGTGCCGCAAGTTGGGCACGAATAAAATCTCGGAGATGGGCGAGAACAACCCGCGCCAGCCGGGCGGATTGATGTCCCAAGGCGTGGGGGGCGTGCAAATGGCCGACGTCTCCGTGGATACCGAAACGGGCATCGTCAAGATGAACAAGTTCGTAGCCGTGCAGGATTGCGGACTCATCGTCAATCCGTGGCTCGCCGAAAGCCAGATTCACGGCGCAGCTATTATGGGCATCTGCGCCGCCCTGTTTGAAGAGCGGGTCATGGACCAGCAAAGCGGCAAATACCTGAATGCCGATATGGAGTTTTATAAGTTGGCCGGCATTGCCGATATCGGCGAAATCGTGGTGCACCTGGACATCACGCCGGAGAACGATAAACGCGGCGTAATCGGGCTGGGTGAGCCACCCGCCATCGGCGTGATCGCCGCGATCGGAAACGCGGTGGCCAACGCCATCGGAGTCAGGGTATCGCACGTGCCGCTCACCGCGGACCGCGTGCTGGCCGCCCTGGAAGGGAGGAACGCATAAATGCAAGCCTTCGAATATGCCAACCCCGCCACTCTGCGCGAGGCGGTGGGAATGCTGGGCGCACACTGGGGCGAAGTGGATGTACTGGCCGGCGGCACGGATCTGCTGAGCCTGATGAAGGAAAACATCGAAACGCCGCGGCGCCTGGTGAATATCAAGAATATCAAGGAACTTGGCGGTATCCGGAAGCATGGCACGGAGGTGCGCATCGGCGCCACCGTGACGCTCGACGAACTGGAGCGGAATCCAGACATCCGGCGATATTTCCCAGTACTGGCGCAGGCGGCGCGCGGCGTCAGCAGCCCGCAAATGCGCAACATGGGAACGATAGCCGGCGATCTTTGCCAGCGGCCGCGCTGCTGGTATTACCGCAACGGCTTCGGCCTGCTGGGCCAGGATAAGGACGGCAAGTCGCTGATCCCAGGCGGCGAGAACAAGTATCACGCCATCCTGGGCAACGGAGGTCCGGCGTATTTCGTGAGCGCTTCCAGCCTTGGTCCGGCCCTGGTGGCGCTGGGAGCGAAGATCTGGCTGGTTTCGGCCGCGGGCAGCCGGGAGGTGGACGCCGCGAAGTTCTTCGTGACGCCGCAGAACGTCCGCAGCCGCGAGATTGCGCTGCTGCCCAACGAGATCGTTAGCGAGGTCGTATTGGGGGCCGCGGATACCCATAGCGCTACCTACGAGGTACGTCAAAAAGAAGCGCTGGATTGGCCCCTGGCCACCGCTTCCGTGGTTTTGAATATGGCGGGGGATACCGTGTCGAGTGCGCGCATCGTGCTGGGACATGTGGCGCCCACGCCATGGGTGGCGGCGGATGCGCAGGCGGCGCTATCGGGAAAAGCCGTCACGCAGGCGGTAGCCTCGGAAATTGGCAAAGCGGCGCTGGAAGGCGCTACGCCGCTGAGCCAGAATCGCTACAAGGTGCAACTGGCGCGCGTAGCTGTGAAGCGCGCGCTGCTGATGGCGGCGGTCGGCAAGATATAACCAAGATAGGAGAGGCTTTAAGTATGGAACTCCCCGGATTGACGAACATCGGCATGGAGCGTTGCCAGAACCTTAACTGGAAAGGCCAGTTCATCGACGCGGAATGGGACCCCACAGTGCAGCGCGGCAACGACCGGCTTTTCTGGTGCCAGCACACTTACAATTGCCTCGGTCCGGACGGCAATGTCGTCGATGAAATTGAATGCAACCAGGCTAGGGATTGCTACAAACCATTATAGAGGCCGGAGATCCCGCGCTCACGGATAAGTGGGAAAGTGATTACAACGTAATTACCTATGAAAGTTGCCCTGGTGCGCATCGGCAATTCCGCGGAATCCGCATTCCGAAACCGCCGATTGAGCAGTGCGGCTTCGGCGACACTGTCGACGTGTACGCCGAAGATGAGCGGCTGTTCATCAGCCCTCCCGGCATGTGCGCCAAGGCTGGAAAGAGGCCTTCGCCGCGGCTGGCTCTTCTGCCCGCGATCCGTTGCTGCTCGAGCCTTTGCCTCCGAATGAGTTCGCTGCCGAGGAGTGGAGTTGGTGAATCCACCGCGGCGGGATGAGATCTGGCTGGTTGCCCTGGACCCCACCCAAGGCTCCGAGATTCAGAAGACCCGCCCATGTCCGATCGTTTCACCCGATGAGGTCAACGCATATTTGCGCACTGTCATCGTTGCTCCGATGACAACCACCGAACGCTCGTACCCGACACGTGTCGGCATCGCATTCCAAAGGAAACATGGCCAGGTGGTGCGGCGCAAAGATTGCGGACCAGGGTATCCAGTATAATAGTAGGCATAGGAGGCATCTGGGATGCATCGAACAATTACTATGGCCGTCGTGTTGCTGGCGATGGCTGGTCTTACTTTCGGCGCAGCAATTCCCGCGCGGAATATCTATGGCAATTATGTAGAGGCCCGCACGGCGGACGTCTACACCGGCCCCTGCTTCGCCAACTCAGAAGTTGGGCTGGTGGGCCAGCTTGCCGTATTCGGCTGGAAGGTGACCAAAGGCTCCTGGCAAGGCGTGGATCTCGACGGCATGTCCGTAGTGGGTGTGGTGCGCGCGCATCACACGCTCGGGGATGTCTTCGAATCCGCCTATCCGGTGAAAGCCGTCATCATCGTGGATAGCCGCGCGAACGTGGAACAGCGCCTGGCATTGCAAAGCTTCGCCAAACACATGGCCGGCGATCTATTACAGGACGTGGTCCGCGTCGATTATCAGCCCATCGATCTGACTTTCGCCGATAACAACATCCACAGCATGCAAGCCAATCTTACGGCCGGCAACCTGGCCAAGATCAGCACGCGCGCGCTGAGCGAGGGTGACCACATCTGCCGGAACGAAGAGGTCTGGTATCGTCCGTTGACCAAGCTGGACCATTCCATGCCCGCCTACGCGCTGGCGAACCAGTTCAAAGGGCAGGGGCTGGATACCACTTGGTCGAGCCCCGACAAGCGCAGCGCGTTTATCGGCACATTCGTTACCGAGTCTGAATAAACGTGGGCAGGTTGGCAACCTGCCGGCCGATTGTCAATCGGCCTTCTTGTCTTTCAGGTAGCGGCCCGCAAAATCCAGAAACGTCGGCCAGTTCGGACCTGCGGTATGCCCGGCGCTATGCTGCCGGAAGGCTACATCGCCGTCGATCAGCGCGGTTTCGATGGGCGGCATTTCGGCGGTCCCCAGATCCTTCTTGCCCAGCAGCTTGTATACCGGCCCCGCGCCCACGGCCGCCAGGAACATGCCCTTCGCATCCACCCAGGCGTCGCCCTTGAATGCGCCCGCGCTGATAAACACCGGACGCGGCGCGCACAGGGCCACCAGCTCGTGCGAATCCACCGGCAGATCGTTCCAGTTCAGCGGCCCCGCATATTTGATGAAGTTGCCCGCCATCCAGTGATATTCGCCTGTCCCGGCCACGTTCTCCACGATCTCGCCGAAATTGCGGCGATGCAGCTTGGCCCCGCCTTCGCCGGATGAAGCGACAAATCCGATGGCGAAGCGCTGGTCGTAAGCCATCGTCACGATAGCGGCTTTGCCGTAGCGCGATAGGCCTTCGATGCCCACCTGCCTGGCGTCCACGGCTTTGTCGGTCGCGAAATAATCGAGGGCGCGGCTGGCGCCCCACGCCCACGCGCGCAATGCGCCCCAATCGTCAGGCTTGCGCGGTTGGCCCTTGTTGACTAGGCCGATGATGCCTTGCGTCAGTCCCGCGCCATTGTCGGCCTGCACGCTGGTGGGTATCAGGATAGCGTAGCCCCAGCCTTTCGACAGCACCTGCTGTTGCCAGGTCGGTCCGGGCTGCGGGGGCCGCGGCGGCGTCCGCCCAGGCGGGAAGACGAAGCTGAACTCCATGATTACCGGCACCGGTCCGCTGGCGTTGGCCGGCGTGGTCAGCGTCAGATCGATGTTGACGGCGATCGCCGGATATGCGGAATTGTCCACATGGCCGGCGAGCTTCTTGACGACGACCGGCACATCGCCGTTCTTCTCCTTGGTCGCGGCGGTGACTTCCCAGGTCACTTTGGGCGTGACCTTGGGAACGCGCCCGTAGACTTCCCGGTCGAAATCTTCCACGATTTCCGGACGCCGTTTGCTCCACCAAACCTTGGCCGTCTTCACCCGTTTGCCGTTCTTCAGCATTAGCGGATCTGGCAGGTTCGGGTACGGATTGGCCTTCGACTCGTCGTAGTTGGCGGCGTTCGGCGCTTGCGGGTGATTTCCGTCCGCTCCCGGACGCAGCGTGGCGATGTGCAACTGATCCATCATCTGCCGATGATCTTGTTGCCCGGTCACCTGCGGCGTCGCTGGCGTGTCTTGCCCGCGCACCGAGAGAACGGCAAACGCCGCCACAGGAATCAAACCGCGCCATCGATTTTTCACAAGGTCATTGTATATCCCGTAGGCACCTTAATTGTGGTCGCGTTTTGCCGTTTGAACGTTTCGCCGACGATGCCATCGTGCATTCAGGACGAAAGTGGAAGCCCCGGAGTTTCGGTAGTGGGCTACTTTGGTGAGTAGCCCACTACCGGAGTTTCGGATAGCGTAGCCGCGCAATTGCAAGAATGTGGGCTGGAACTTCATCCGAAGAAGACGGTAGTCTATTGCAAGAATGATGACCGGCGAAGGACGGTCCGGGCGGAGATTCGACACTGAAATCTGCATCTACGCAGTGACAAGTCCATCGAGGATTTGTCGCGGATGTTCAACCCGATCATCCGAGGGTGGCTTCAGTATGACGGGCGTTTTTGCCGGTCGGCGCTTTACCCGCCGATGTGACAATTGGATCGATCACTGGCCCGCTGGGCTCACCGGAAATACAAGAAGCTGCACGGCCATTTGCGCAGGGCGACGCATTAGGTCGCGCGTATCTCGAGACGCGATCCGAAGTTGTGGGCGCACTGGCAGGTGGGAGTGCGGCGTGGTTCCATGGCGGGAGACGTATGAGCTGAGAGGGTCAAGTACGGTTCTGAGAGGGTCTCCATTCACCGGCGATCAGCTATACGGAATGGGTTTGCATCAGTTGATGGGCACTGTAAAATACCCGGCGCAAGCCACACCTCGAAGATCATCGGTAAGCCGTTCACCGGAAAACGGCACGCACGGATTGAAAGGGGAAATTAGAAACGGACTGGTCTAAAGCCGGCACGCGCTAAAATCTATCAATGCACAGTACGCTTACCCGCCGTCGTCTCGTCACCGCCCTTGCCGCCGCACCGTTTGTGAGCCGCATCCCCCGCGCCCGCGGGGCAACGGAATTCGATCCGGATTTCGGCAGCGCCACCGATGCGGCCCGCGCCATCCGCACGGGCGCCATCTCCTCTCGCGAACTGGCGAAGCATGTCTTCGAGCGCATCCGCCTATACAACGGTCGCGTGAACGCTTTTGTCACGTTGGTAGAGGAACAGGCCATCGCGCGCGCCAGGGCCGCCGACGAAGCGTTGGCGCAAGGTAAGCCTTGGGGCCGGCTGCACGGTGTACCGATCCTGATGAAGGACGATAAGAAGACGGCTGGCATCCGTTCCACCTGCGGCGCGAAGATGTATGCGAACAACGTGCCCAACGAGAATGCGCCCGCCGTGCAAAACCTCCTGGACGCCGGCGCCATCATCGTCGGCAAGACCAATCTGCCGGAGTGGGCCGACGATTTTCAAAGCTACAACGATGTGGCCGGCACCACGAACAATCCGTGGAATCCCGGGCGGACTTCGGGCGGGTCCACCGGCGGCGGCGCCGCGGCCCTGGCTTGCGGCATGGGATTTCTGGAACTCGGCAGCGACATCGGCGGGTCTATCCGCACGCCTTCGCATTTCTGTGGCGTTTTCGGGCACAAGCCGACTATCGACCTAATCTCCGATGAGGGCTTCGTCGACCCGCCGAACGCCAGCCCGGCGCCGGATCGCCTCTCGGTCAACGGCCCGCTAGCGCGCAGCCCGCAGGATCTCCTGTTGGGATTGCAGATCTCAGGCGGACCCGTCGGAGTTCAACGCATCGCTTACTCCTGGAAGTTGCCGCCGCCGCGCGGCGCCCGGCTGCGCGACTACCGCATCGGCTACGTGCTGGACGATTCGTTCTGCCCTGTGGCGCCCGATGTGCGCCGGCAGTTGGAAGGCGCCATTGACGCGCTCGGAAGGGCCGGCGGGCGTTTGGAGCAAGGCTGGCCCGCCGGCCTGCGAATCGCCGAATGGTATGGCGCTTATTTCACCATGCTCGGCTCGGCTGTACTGCCTGACGATGTTACGCCGCACCGCGCGTGGGGCGCCGCCGTCGGCGCGCAATATGCCGCGCGCCGCTGCTGGGCCGATTACTTCACCGCGCATGACGCGTTTCTGATGCCCGTGGATTTCGTCACCGCATTCCCGCACGATCATAGTCCGGACATGATGGCCCGCAAGATCGCCACGCCCGCCGGGCCGCGTCCCTACCTGGACATGCTGAAGTGGATCTTTCACGCCACGTTGACCGGCAATCCCGCGACGGTGTGTCCCGTAGGCCGCACGCCGGACGGGTTGCCTTGCGGGATTCAGATCCTCGGGCCGTTCCTGGAGGATGCTACCCCGATCGATGTCGCCGGGCGCATTGCCGAGTTGACCGGCGGTTTCGCGCCGCCCCCGCTCAAGGCTTGACCTGTGGCACTTGGACATCCGGAGGGAATCGAGTTGTATCTCCTGCCACCCATGGACATCGCCGGACAGATTCGGATCGACGGCAAGCGCAGCGACAAGCTGTCCTCGTTGCACATCTATCTGGAGAAAGGTGGCGCTAGCAACGGCGGTGGCCGCATGGTTGGCGGCGAAATCCACGAGTCCGGTCACCGGACTGCCTTCAGGTACAGATCTCGCGTGGGACTCAGAAGCGAGGCGTTTTTGAGAGAGCGGTTCAAAGGGGCGCAGACCGGCACCAAAGGCCAGTTTCATCCGGAAGGCATTGCGCCGGGCACTTACCGGCTGCTCACCTCGGTGGACGCGGATACCGACGGGCGATGTACGATCCGGTTCTTGGTAAGCCGGAAGGCAGCAAGCAGAGCGGACAGCTCACACTGATCCAAGCGACTGGTACAGTGAGGGACGCCCTACATCGCCAGGAGCGCGGCCAGCAGGTCGATACCGTCCCATAGATTTTCCAGCCGGATGTTTTCGTCGAAGCTGTGCTGATTGTTATCGTGATTCGCGATGGGCACGGTGATGGTGGGCGCATGCAGCGTCTCTTCGATCGTGTATAACGGCACGCTGCCGCCCATCGTGGGCAGCTTCACCACCGGTCCACGCGCGGATTCGGCCGTGCGCAGCACCAGTTGCGATATGGGCAGATCCATCGAGGTGCGCGCCGCGTTGTATCCTCCAGCCTCAACGACTACTTTGGCAACTTTGGCGTTCGCCATCCGCGTTTGCGCGTCGGGATCGTGGTCGACCACGTAGTAACCTTGCTTGCGGATGTGGTCGATCACGCGCCCAGCCGCCGTATCGTGATCGATGCCTTTCACCAGACGGAAGTCGATCGACGCCGTGGCGAAAGAGGGGATGACGTTGGTGGCCTGCGCGCCGGTGCGGGCCGCGCTCATGCCACGGATGTTCAGCGACGGCAGACTCAACAGCTCCACCAGCTTCTTGCCGCCGCCTTCGGTGCGGCCCAGCCACAGTTCGCGCATCAGGTCGCGATCCACGTCGGGCGCTTCGGCCACCGCGCGGCGTTCGGTCTCGCTCAGCGGCTGGATGCCATCGTAGAAATGGTCGATGGTCACGCGGCCGTCATCATCCTTCATCGAGCCGAGCAGCCGCGCCAGCATCATCGCCGGATTGGGAGCCCAGTTCCCGTAGTGGCCGCTATGCAACTCGCGCTTCGGCCCATAGACGGTAATATCGAGTTGGGTGATGCCGCGCGCGCCAAACACGATTTGCTGGCGGCGGCTCTGGTGTACCGGGCCGTCGCAGATCAGCCAGACATCGCCGGCCAGCAGGTCTTTGTATTTCGCGAGGATGCGCGCCAGATGCGGCGATCCAGCTTCCTCCTCGCCTTCGAAAACGAACTTGATATTGGAGCGTAGCGGGATCCCGGCGGCTTTCAAGGCATCGAGCGCCGCGGCGATGGCGATGATGGGCGCCTTGTCGTCCGATGCGGATCGCGCATAGATGCGGCCATCGCGCAGCACGGGTTGCCACGGTGGCGTGGCCCATTCCTTGGGATCGAGCGGCTGGCCATCGTAGTGCGCGTAGAAGATGATGGTGCGCCCGGCGCCGGGAGTGTGGATCTCGCCGAACACCACCGGCGGCGCGCCGGGCATTTCCAGCAACCGCGTCTTCACCCCGCGTTTTTCAATAATGGCGGAGACTGCCGCGGCATTGCGGCGAATGTCAGGCTCGTCGTTCGCCAGGTTTGGAATGGCCAGCAGGTCCATAAATCCCGCCAGGATGGCCCGCTCATGTGCCGTGCGCCATTGATGCGCCGCCGCGGCAGCCGGGTTCGACTGCGCATGCACGGAAGCGGCGAACGCAATCGACAAGAGCGCGAATCTCAACTCAACTGCCCTTTGATGGGCAGTTCGCGAATGCGCTTTCCGGTAGCCGCAAAAATTGCATTGCAGATAGCCGGCGCTATAGGCGGCACGCCCGGCTCACCCACGCCGGCGGGCGCGGCATCGCTCGTGACGATGTGCACGTGCGTCTCGAACGGGGCCTGGTTCATCCGCGCCACGGGATACCGGTCGAAGTTCGATTGTTGAATCCGGCCGCCCGCCGCGGTGATCTCGCTCATCAGCGCGATACTCGTTCCAAACACGGCCGCACCTTCGAACTGAGACTTCACCCGGTCGGGATTGATGATCCGCCCTGCATCCACCGCAATATCCACGCGCGGAATCCGGATTTCGCTGCCGTGTACTTCGACCTCCGCCACGGCCGCGACGTATGTGAGAAAGCTGCGATGCGCCGCGATACCCAGCGCGCGTCCGGGCGCGGCCTTCTTGTTCGACCAGCCGGATTTCTGCGCGGCCAATTCGACGACATTCCGCAGGCGCGCAGTATCGAACGGGAACTTCGGATCGTTACGCGCGCTTTTCATCCCTTCCTGGGCGAAATCGATTGTGCGCGGCTGCCCGATCAATTCCAGCAGATATTCCACGCGGTCGCGCCCCGCCGCCGCGGCCAGCTCATCGGTGAACGTCTGCACGCCGAACGCATGATAAATATTCGAAACCGAGCGCAACCATCCGATGCGCACATGCGCCTTGGCCGGGCCATTCTCCACGCGCAGGTTGGGAATCGGGTAAGGAATATCCGTCCATCCCATGCTGAGCTGGAAGCCGCCATACTCCTCGTTCGGATTCCCCTGCATGCCGATCGGCGGGAAGACGCTGCGTTGCAGCCACGCCGTGGGGTGGCCCTTGTCGTCCACAGCGGCCTTCATGTAAAGCGCGGCCGGCGAATGGAAATAGTCGAAGTGCACGTCATCCTCGCGGCTCCAGACGATCTTGACCGGTTTGCCCACCTGCTTCGAGAGCAGCGCCGCCTCCGCGACATAATCCGGCTTGGACTTGCGGCCGAATCCGCCGCCCAGAAGCGTCACATGGCACTCCACGTCTTCCTTCTTGATGCCCACAGCCTTGGCCACGGTATCCTGCACGGCCTGCGGATTCTGTGTGCAGGTCCACGTCACCACCTTGCCGTCTTTGAACTCGGCGACGGCGGCCAACGGCTCCATAGCGGCATGCGCCAGCATGGGCGTGTAGTAGGCTGCCTCCAGAGTCTTGCCGCCCCTGGCGAACTCCGTGTCCACGCTGCCCATCTCGCGCGCCACGCGGCCCGGTTTGCGCGCAGTGTCGAGCATCGCCTGCTTGTAATCCGCTGAATCGTAGGCGGCGTGCTCGCCCAAGTCCCATTCGATTTTCAGCTTCTTGCGCCCCTGCAGCGCCGTCCAACTGTTGTTGGCGACCACCGCCGCGCCGCCCAGCGGCTTGAACCCGTAGGGCGGCTTGGCCAGATCCAGCATCACGATCCGCTCGACGCCCTTCACCTGCTTGGCTTCGGCATCGTCGCAATTCTTCAGCGTGGCGCCCATCACCGGGGGACGCTCGATGGCCGCATAGACCATCCCCGGCATGCGCGCATCGATGCCGAACGTCGCCCGCCCGGTCACGATGGGTTTCAGATCGACGATGGCAATCTCTTTCCCGATATAGCGGAACTGGTCGGGCGTCTTGAGCCGGACTGCGCCCTGTTGCGGGGCCGTTGCGGCCGAAGCCGACTCGACGAGTCCACCGTACGCCAGCTTGCGGCCGGTCTTGGCATGCACCACAAAGTGATTCTGCCCGCGGCATTCTTCCGGAGACACTCCCCACTTAGTTGCCGCGGCGTTCTCGAGCATGGTGCGCGCGGTCGCGCCGGCCGCTCGCAGCCTGTCGTAGAAATCGCGCACCGAGCACGAGCCGTCGGTGTCTTGCGACCCGTACTTCGCATCGCCCAGCGCCTGGACTACTTCCACGCGCGCCCAGTCGGCTTCCAGTTCGTCCGCCACGATCATGGGCAGCCCGGTGCGGCAGCCCGTACCCATCTCGGAGCGATGCGCCACGATCTTCACCGTGCCGTCCGGCTCGATGCCGAGATACACGCTGGGCTGCCAGGTTCCGGCGGCCTTCACCTTCGGGACCAGTGGCGAGGCGATGACCAGCGCGCCGGCTGAAAATATGTGGCCCAGAAAGCCGCGGCGCGAAACATTACCGACGGTGGCTGTCATGCCTGCACCCCCGCCGCCATCTTGATCGCCTGACGGATGCGCTGATACGTGCCGCAGCGGCAGATATTGCCCTGCATGGTGGAGTCGATGTCCTGGTCGGTGGGATGCGGCTTGGTCTTCAGCATGGCGGCAGCCTGCATGATCTGGCCGCTTTGGCAATATCCGCATTGCGGCACGTTGCATTGCTCCCAGGCTTTCTGCAAGGGATGCTCGCCCGTGGCGCTCAGCCCTTCGATGGTGGTGATGCGCTTGCCCGCCGTCACCCGCATGGGCGTCTGGCAACTACGCGCCGCCTCGCCATTCAGGTGTACGGTGCATGCGCCGCACAAGCCCAGGCCGCAGCCGAATTTGGTTCCGGTGAGCGCGAGATCGTCGCGTAAGTACCAGAGCAACGGCATGTCGGGATCGCCGTCGAAGCGGGCGGGTTTGCCGTTTATGGTGAGTTGGATCATTGGATTCCCCTCGGGCGTTTGCCCTTGGGTTTAGTATAGCGTCAGATGGAGCAGGTGGGTTCTGCTTCGAAGAGTGCCAAAATGGGGTGGAATGTTTCTTCGAAATGCGGTGATCCACAACATCCGCTCGATTGCACACCTCCAGTGGTCGCCTGAGGGAGCGGGGCCTGGCTGGCACGTGATCCTTGGCGACAATGGCGCTGGAAAATCTTCCTTCTTGCGATCTCTTGCGCTGGCGCTGCTGGGTCCCAAAGAGGCGCTCGCGGCTAGGCAGGACTGGAACGCATGGCTTCGAAGTGGCGAAGACCGCGGTTGGGTGCGGGTAGACGTTGCACCGGATACCGAATACGACTCGTTCTCTGGCCGAGGGAGGATCGGGTATGCCCGGGTCCTCAGGGCAGGCCTGCGGCTGGACCGCGACGAAGATTCCTCCCAGGAGGTCGGGCTGAGCAAGCTCCCTATCCGGTCCAGAGTACCGCCGGAACGTAACATGTGGGGAACCGGCGGTGGATGGTTCTCTGCCGCCTTCGGACCGTTTCGACGTTTTACCGGTGGGGACAAGGAAGCAGAGCGGAGTTTCCTATCGAACCCAAAGCTCGGTGCTCACATATCTGTGTTTGGGGAAAACGTCGCGCTTACGGAAGGCCTCTATTGGCTTCGGGAGCTGAATTACAAAAAGCTCGAACGCTCGCCGGAGGGTGGGCTCCTGCAACGGCTCAAACAGTTCATAAATCAGGAAGGGTTCCTACCTTACAGCATCAAACTTAAGGAGGTTTCATCGGATGGTGTGGCATTTGAGGACGCAAATGGCTTTCCGGTTCCCGTCGAGGAGCTGAGCGATGGTTACCGGTCGCTGCTTAGCATGACGTTTGAACTGATCCGCCAGCTTCGGAGGCACTTTGAGGAACCACGAATCTTCGATGAAAAAAATTCGCGGGTAGTCGTGCCCGGAGTGGTGATGATTGATGAAATCGACGCACATCTACACCCGACGTGGCAGAAAAAAGTTGGGTTCTTAAGGGTTCCGACTATGACCGGCTTGTCTATGGCGACATTCTCGACGCCTATAGCACCGAAGCGTTTGGGGCGGGTGGGGCGGGTGTTACGCGGTCTCGCGAGGCCCACCAGATGCAGGAGCGCTTGGCTGCGCTCAACGTAAAGGAACTCAACCTGGGTCTTTCCGCTAGTGAGAGGCGGAACAGAGCCAGTTGCGCGCCACGTTTCCGACGTCAGCGGGGGCGCCAGTTGCGCGGTAGGACGTAAATGATCCAAGTACCATCGCGAGATCTCCCGGCCATTGCCACGAGATGACTCAAGAGGTACCAGGCGATGGTGGATGCGGAGCCAGACTTTGCGAGGCGCGTCCAGCTCGCCACCGCTAAATTCAAACAGTTCAACCGCCAGGGCAACGCGGCGTTTCAGCACGTCCGGCACACCCTGACCTTGATGTGCGCGGGCGCAAAGCGCTGCATGTATTGTGAGGACTCGGCCGCCGACGAGGTTGAGCACCATCGGCCGAAAAATCTGTATCCCGAGTACGTGTTCGCTTGGGAGAACTATTTATATGCATGCGGTCCTTGCAACGGGCCAAAACGCAACAACTTTGCGGTTCTTACGGTCGAAGGCGCGATGGTGGACCTTGGGGGAGAGCGCGGACAGCCGCCGAAGCCGCCCAGTCCAGGCGATCCAGTCATGCTACACCCTCGCACAGAGGATGCTCTGGAACACATGATGCTTGACATCGTGGGAGGCACGTTCCTGTTTGTACCGACGGCTCCCGCGGGGTCGCGCGAGTTTAAGAGGGCTTCGTATACTATCGAGGTTCTTCGCCTTAACAGCAGAGACCATCTCCCCGTGGCCCGACGCGAGGCCTATGGGAGCTATAAAGCGCGATTGACGGAATACGTTCACAAGCGCGAGGCCGGCGCCTCCAGCCCCGCGCTGCGCCACATGATCGATGCAATCGGAAGGATGCGGCATCCCACCGTGTGGTCCGAGATGCGCCGCCAAAGCGCCGCGATTCCAGAGGTAACTCAACTCTTCCGGCTTGCACCGGAGGCCTTGAACTGGTAGGGGGCTGCGGTGTGCAGTTACTGAAATAATTGGGGCGCGAACTCGTTCAGATAGTTCCGCCAGTTGATCCAGGTATGCCCGCCGGCACTCTCGCGGAAGAACGGCGTGAAGCCATGTTTCTTCAGCATCTCCATGGTCGCTTTGGTGGTGGGGATTAGGCGGTCGTCGGTACCCGTGCCGAACCACAGCACCTTCAAACCCGCCTTCAGCGAGGCGTCGTCCAGCATGCCAGCGCGCTGCTCCTCCCACTCGGGCGGGGGCGCGGGGGACGGCGGTCCGGCACGTCCGAATGAGAAGACGCCGGCGCTGAACACTCCTATATAACCGAACCTGTCCAGGTGCGACATCGAAATATTCAGTGTCTGCCCGCCGCCCATGGAAAGTCCGGCGATGGCCACGTGCGTACGGTCGGTCAGGGTGCGGTAATGCTGTTGCACAAAAGGCACGATATCGTTCATGAAATCTTCGGCGAATTCATCGCGCGTGGGGCGCGCCGCTCCCGGCATCGGCGGATTGGCGGATGTATGGCCTGCCGGCATCACCACGATCATGGGCACTGCCTTCTTAGCCGCGATGAGATTGTCAAGGATGAATCCCGCGCGGCCCACCGACGTCCACGAATCGTCGCTGTCTCCGGAGCCATGCAGCAGATAGAAGATGGGAAACTTGCCGGCTCCCATCTCATATCCCGGCGGCGTGTAGACATGCATGCGGCGAAACCGCGCCAGCGCCTTCGAGTAGTAAGTCACGGAAGCGACCGCGCCATGGGGCACGTTGGCCGTATCCATAAATGCCGCACCGGGCACGTAGACCAGGCTCCAGTCGGTGTTGTTTGATTCGCTGACCGCCGGATTGCGCGGGTCCATGGTGGGGACGCCATCCACCACGAACGTGTAGCGGTACGCGCCGGGGTCGATCGGGCCGACCGTCGCCGACCACACGCCGCCGTCGTCTTTCGAGAATGCCGGGCCTTCGCGCGGCAGACCCTGTATATCGCTGGCTCGCAGCCCGACCACCTTCGCCTCCGGCGCCAGAATACGGAAGACAATGTGGCGGTCCGGCGAGACTTCGGGCGAAACCACTCTCATCGCCAGTGGCACAACCGGCGGCGTTCTGGGCGGCGCGGCCGGTTGGGTGATGGGCTGGGACGCGGCCCCCTGCGCGCGCGCGATGCCGCTCCAAACCGAGCAGGCCAGAACAATGGGCGTAATCCACAGTATTCGTTTCATTAACGATTCTCCTTCTTAAGGTGTCTCCCAGCGTCCCGATTCCGCCGACCGGAACAGCGCATCGATGACGGCCATATTGCGCACGGCGTCTTCGAGTGGCACTGGCGCCTCTCCTTCGCCACGCACAGCCAGCGAGAATAGGTCGCCCTGGATGGTGTACTGGTCGCACACGGGGAACGTTTCCGTTTGGATGCCGGCGCCGAACAGGTCGGAACCGTCGTCCACAAAAATGCGGCACGGGCGGTCCGGCGGCGCATTAAATGGAATTTCGATCTCGATGCGGCCTCGCGTTCCGAACAACTGCATGCGCTGATAGGGAACCAGTTGGGTGGAGCAAGTGAAGACGGCCTGTCCCGACGGAAAATCGAGCATGCCGGAAGTGAGGCGATCCGTCTGCATCTCCGGGTCGCGTTCCAGCAGGGCCATCACGCGCCGCGGTTCCTCGCCGAAGATGAAGCGCGAGGTGTTGATGGGATAGCACCCGATGTCGAACAGCCCGCCGCCGCCCCAGGCGCGCACATTGCGGATGTTGGCGGGGTCGCGATTGAAGTAGCTGAAAAAGCCCATGATGGAGCGCAGTTCGCCGATGCGGCCGGCGCGCACCAAGTCGCGGGCGCGCAGCCATTGCGGATGCGTGCGCACCATGAAAGCTTCCCCCATCTTCACGCCCGTGCGGGCCTGCGCTTCCAGCAACACGCGGGCTTCGGCGGCGTCGAGCGCCAGCGGTTTCTCGCAGAGTACGTGCTTGCCGGCCTCGGCCGAGCGCACCGACCAAGGCACGTGCAGGTGATTGGGCAGCGGGTTGTAGATCGCTTCGATTTCCGGATCGGCCAGCAGTTCCTCATAGGAGCCGTAGGCTTTCGGGATACCCAGGTCCGCGGCCGCCTGTTGGGCTTTGGCTAGGTCGCGCGAGGCGATAGCGGCGATCTCGCACCAGTCGCCGCGCTGCATGGCGGGTATCACTTTCTTTACGGCGATATGGGCGGCGCCTAGGACGCCCCAACGGACCTTGCGCATCATTCCTGCTCTAATGTTCCACCATACTGCATTTCAGGGCGCCTCATGCGATATTGGTCGTAATTGGCCGAGTCGCGACAACGGATCGTGGTGCTGGTGGGCTTGCCTGGGTCCGGCAAATCGACTTGGCTGGCGCGGCAGGGGATCGTGGGGATCTCATCGGACTGGATCCGGCAAGTGCTGGCGGACGATGCCACCGACCAGACGATTCACGCGCGCGTGTTCCTGACCATGCGGTATCTGCTCCGTCACCGATTGGCCATCGGACGCCCGGTTTCGTACTTGGACGCCACGCACCTGACGCCCGACGAGCGCCGGCCGTATATCCAAATTGGGCAATGGTACGGCTGCGACGTGGAGGCGCTGTTCTTCGATGTGCCACTGGAGGTCTGCCTGGAACGGAATCTGCGGCGCGATCGGGTGGTCCCGGATGACGCCATGGCGCGTATGGCGGCCAAGCTGGTAGCGCCGGATGTGGCGGAGGGGTTTACGAAGGTGACGGTGGTCGCTTGACGTTGCGCACGCTGGTGCGGCACTAATGCCGGACCGGCTCGTCCTTCTCCACCTTGCCGTCCCGTATATGAATCACCCGATGCGCGTGCAAAGCGATATCGTGCTCGTGCGTGACCAGCACGATGGTGTTGCCCTGCTGGTGCAGGCGCTCGAAAAGCGCCATAATCTCGTTGCCGGTGGCGCTGTCCAGGTTCCCGGTAGGCTCGTCGGCCAGCAGAATCGAAGGGTTATTCACCAATGCCCGGGCGACCGCCACGCGCTGGCGCTGGCCGCCGGATAACTCGTTCGGCTTGTGCATCATGCGCGCTTCCAAATCCACTTGGCGCAAGGCCGCCTTTGCACGCTCAGTTCGCTGGTCCGAGGGAGTACCGCTATAGATCAGGGGCAATTCCACATTGTGCAGCGAGGTGGCGCGCGGCAGCAGGTTGAATGTCTGGAAAACGAAGCCGATCTCCTTGTTCCGGATGCGCGCCAGTTCGTCGTCCGTCATCTCGCTGACCAGCCGGCCGTTGATGTAATACTGCCCTTTGCTGGGCGTATCCAGGCACCCGATCAGATTCATCAGCGTCGATTTGCCGGACCCCGAAGGTCCCATGATCGCCACATACTCGCCGCGTTTGATGACGATGTCCACGCCCGAAACCGCGTGGATCTCCTGGTCGCCCATGATGTACGTCTTCCACAGGTCGTAGGTGCGGATGACGATGCCATCGCGCTTCAATTGCTCGCCGCGTTCAATCAACTCTTTCTCTGCGAGTGCTTGTGCCATGGGTTACGCCTTCTGCGGCATCGGCGACTTGTTATCCACCTTCACCTGAGCTTCGTTGCGTAACGTGCGGATCACCTGGTAGCTGCCGGTAACGATTTCGTCGCCATCCTTGAGGCCGCTGAGGACTTCGATATCGGTGGCGCCGGTGATGCCGGTCTCCACTTTGCGGAATTCAGCCTTGCCGGCGGCGATCACGAAAACACCCTGGACCTCTTCCTTTTTAGCCTTTTCCTCGGCGGGAGTCAGCTTCACGGCGGTGATCGCAGCGGGACCGGTTTTGGGCTTCACCTCCAGATCGCCCTTCTGCCGGATGGTGAGCGCCTGAATCGGAATGGTCAACGCATTCCTGCGCGTGGCGGTGGTGACCTTGGCCGTGCAGGACAGGCCCGGACGGATCTCATCGGGCGGGTCGTCCATGGCCACTACCACCTTGAAATCCTTGGCTTCCTGGCTGGAGACGGCGCTCTGGGAGGCGGCCAAGCCCGTTGAGCGTAAAATGGCGGTGTCGCCAATCTCGATCACGTGCCCCTTGAAAGTCTTGTTCGGTATGGCGTCGATGGTGATGTCCGCCTTCTGATTGAGCGCTACGCTGACGATATCGGTTTCATCCACTTTCACCTCGGCGGTGATCAGGGACATGTCCGCGATGGTCATGATATTGCTTCCCGCCAGGTTCGTGACGCCGGGAACCACGGTCTCGCCCTCGCGCACGGGCAGGTTCGTCACCACTCCATCGATGGGAGCAAAGGAGTCGTATTTGTGCAGCATGTCCGAGTACTGAGCGAGTACGGCTTTGGCCTGGGCCACCCGTCGCTGCGTCGCGGCCAGTTGCGCGGCTGTCTGCTCACGGGACGAGCGGGCTTGCGCCAAGCGTGTCTGCTGTTCGTTCAACGATGCGGCGGCGGCGTCATAGGTCGCCTTCTTGGCATCGAAATCCTGCTTGGCCAGAAGCTGGTCCTTGAACAGCTCCTTGGCGCGGTCGTAGTCCAGTTTGGCGTGGTCCAGACCGGCCTGCGAATTGTCGATCATAGCCTGCTGGGTGCGCAAGTTCTCATCCGCGACCTTTAGCCCGGCTTCGGCCGCATTGGAATCCGCTTCGGCGGAACTCACCTGGGCTTGTTGGGAAGCCACCTGCGCTTCCGGCTGGATATTCTCAATGCGCGCCACCAACTGCCCCTTCCGCACATGGTCGCCTTCTTTGACCAGGATCTGGGTGAGTATGCCGAGGGCATTGGCGCCGATATTGATATAGTTCTTGGGCTTGATTTCGCCCGACGCGGTCACCAAGCTGGTGAGATCCTGACGCACCACCTTTCCGGTCTGGACGGCCACCAGGCCGCGCTTACTGTAGACCGTGCTGGCATAAACGCCGATGCCCAGCGTAAGCACAACCAAGACGATAAGGATGGTTTTCCATTTGCTCTTCACGAATGCGGACTCCTAGTCTGCCGACGATAATTAGACGCAATTCTTAACGGGAGAGTTCAATAATATAATAACATCGGCGAACGCCGGCACGCGCGCCGCGCGTTATGGCCAGTTGACCCTATCTGGCGGCGTGTTGGTGCACTGGTTCGAATCGGTTACGCCGGAAGCGATCTGCGCGCAGGCATTTTCGGTAGCCGCGCGCAGGGCCAGTTCCCTGGTGCTGGCCGCAGCAGTCCGGCAGGCTTGGTTCCCTCGAAAGGTAATGCAGACCTCGCAACGGATGCGGCTACGCCCGGTGTTCACCGTCGAATAAACGACGAAACCGACCACCAGGGCCACAAACAGAATGCCCAACCAAACACTCTTTTTCACGCGAAGAAATTGCCCATATGGCGGAACTTGGCGTACCGCTGCTCGACAAGTTGATCGGGTCCCAGCGCCGCAAGGCCCTCCAGCGCCTGCAGAAGGCTGTCGCTCAGCCGGCGCGCCGCGGCGTCGGCGTCTTCATGAGCGCCACCCTCCGGTTCGGCCACCACGGTGTCGATCAGCCCCAGCTTCAGGAGTTCCTCCGCCGTCAGCTTGAGCGCTGCCGCCGCCAGTTCCGCCTTGGTCGAGTCGCGCCAGATGATCGCCGCGCAGCTTTCCGGCGAAATCACGCTATAGATGGCGTTTTCCAGCATCAGCACCCGATTGCCGACCCCCAGCGCCAGCGCGCCGCCGCTGCCGCCCTCGCCGATGCAGATCGTGATCACCGGCACCGCCAGGCGGGCCATTTCCCGAAGATTGCGAGCGATGGCTTCGGCTTGGCCACGCTCCTCCGCGTCGATTCCCGGATACGCCCCGGGAGTATCCAACAGGGTTACCACGGGACGGCCGAACTTGGATGCCAATTGCATCACCCGCAAGGCTTTGCGGTAGCCTTCCGGTTTCGGCATTCCAAAATTCCGATAGAGCTTCTGCTTGGTGTCGCGGCCCTTCTGCTCGCCCACCACCATTACCGGGCGCCCGCCCAGGAACGCCCCGCCGCAAACAATTGCGGGATCGTCTCCGAATAGCCGGTCGCCATGCATCTCCCGAAAATCGGTGAAGACGCGCTCGATGTAGTCGAGCGCATGCGGGCGCTTGGGATGCCGCGCGAGTTGCACGCGCCGCCAGGCGTCCGCTCGCGCTTGGTCAGATGCCGGCATATGCTGAGATCCTGGAAAACTGGGTTCCGGAAACACCTCCCTCATCTTACCAGAGGCGGGAGGCGCCTGCCGGTGTGCCAGGGCTTACTCGTATCTGAGCGACACGGCGGGATCGACCCGCATGGCTCGCCGGAAGGGTGGATAAGCGGCAATTAGTGCAATGGCCAAGAACAAGACGGAGACGCCGGCGAAACAAAATGCCGTCGACAATGTGGGCCCATAGAGCAGGCCGCGCAGCAGGTAAGACGCTCCCACAAAGAGGAATCCGTGGCGCCCGAGTCGCGGATCAGCGCGATGTCTACCACTCCGCCGGGATTGGCGCGAATCCAGGGGCCGGGCGACCGTGGCCTTGTAGGCGGTGAAGACCGCGGTGTTGATCCCGATACCGAGCGCCAAGGCAAAGACCGCGACGGCCGGGAACCCGGCATTGCGACACAACGTGCGAGCTCCTTAGCGCAAGTCCTGGAGTACGGTTTCAGGCAGGATCGTCGGATCGCTCTCAGTCACGAGTTGCGGCTAGGCGGCTATTATTACTGCGGTCGCCACAGCTTCTCCAGCTTTTGCAAAGGCTGCTCCAGCCGCTGCAAATTCTTCAGCACCCCGGCGAACAAATCGCCCACTTTCGCGAAGCGCTCCGGAGCGTTGTAGATATTGAACTGGCCCGGCGTCAACCCAGGCTGCACTTCGCTCCAGGCCAGCGGCGTGGCCACCGGCGCGCCGGCGTAAGCCCGCAAAACGTAGGGCGCGGCGATGGTCTTGGATTTGCCGTTCTGCACCCAGTCGAAATATACCCGGCCTTTCTGGCGCTTTGAAACCGTGCGCGGCGTGGTGAACAACTCGGGCCGGCCGCGCTGCACCAGATGCGCCAGGATCTCCGCGAAGGTGCGGCTCTCTTCGTAGCTATAGACCGGCTCCAGCGGAATGTAAATGTGCATGCCATCGCCGCCGGTGGTCTTGGGATAGCCCTTCAGCCCGATGGCTTCCAGCTTTTCGCGGACCAGCAGGGCGGCCTCCACAATCATGTCGTAGGGGCAGTCCTGCGGGTCCAGGTCGATCAGCACAAAGTCGGGATTGTCGAGCGTGGGCGACCGGCTCATCCACGGGTTGTGGTCGATGCAGCCCAGGTTCACGAGGTACAGCAGGCTGGCGCGGTCCTGCGCGAAGACATAACGGATGGGGGCCTCATTGTGGTCGGAATGGATTTCCTCCGCGCGCAGCCACGGCGCGAAGGTGGGGGGCGCGTCTTTCTGGAAGAAGAACTGCTGCTCGATACCGTTGGGATAGCGCTTCAACGAAAGCGGACGGTCCTTGAGGTGCGGCAGGATGAGCGATGCGACCGCATCGTAGTAGTTCAGCAGGTCGCGCTTAACGATGCCTTCCGCCGGGTAGAAGACCTTGTTTAGATTCGTGAACTTTAGGGGATGGCTGTCGACAGTCAGGGCAACTTCGTTGCTGGCATCGGAGAGCAACTGTTCTTTGGGCGGTTTGGGGGGCTGTTCCGCCCGTTCCCGGACGCAGTCGCGCGGATTCACATCCGGACGCAGGCCGAGATACACTGGCTCGCGCAACCTGCCCTCACCCGTCCAGTTGGCGAACTTCACTTCCGCCACCACTTCCGGTTTCACCCAGGTAACGCCCTTGCCCACCTTCTGCGCATCCGGGAAAGGCGAGTGTGGAGCGACCAGCGGGTCGAGCTTCTGGCGCAGAAAAGCCAGCGCCTTCTGGTCAAAGCCCGTGCCCACGTTGCCCGCCCAAACCAGCTTGCCACTATCGTACAGCCCCAGGACTAGCGCGCCGAAGTGGTCGCGTTCACCGATCGTAAAGCCACAGATGACAAACTCCTGCCGCTCGACGATTTTGATCTTGATCCATTCGCTGCTGCGGCGCGATTCGTAGCGGCTCTTGGCGCGCTTGGCCATCAGGCCCTCAATGCCGGTTTCCTGCGCGGCTTCCAGCATGGCATCGCCCGCGCCCGGAAAGTGCTCGGAATAGCGCAGCACGGCGGTGGGGGTCAGGATGGATTCCAGCAACTGCTTGCGCTCGATCAGGGCCACCTGCCGCAGGTCGTAGCCATTCAGATACAACAAATCGAAAGCGAAGTAGACCACTGGGCGCGATCGGGCCATGTGCGACACGGCATTAGGATCGGACTGCGCGATGCGCGGCTGAATCAGCTCGAAACGTGCCGCGCCCTTTTCGTCGAGCGCGGCGATCTCGCCGTCGAGGATGGCCTGGCTAGCGGCGAGATAGTGCGGGATTACGCTGAGTTCGGGATACTGTTTCTCGCAAGAATGGCCGGTCCGGGAGACCAGGCGAAGAGCTTCCTGTTCGATGAAACATATCGCTCGCACGCCGTCCCACTTGACTTCAAACAACCATTCGTCGCCGCGCGGAGGGGCCTCGGCCAAGGCAGCTTTCATCGGCGCGATGGCGCTGGGCATGTCGGCCTTGACGGCGCCTTTCAGCGACGCACCGCTTGCTAACGCGCGCGGCTCCTTATTCGCGCGCGGCTTAGTGTGCTTTGCAGCCGTTTTGGATGGGTGCTTCGCGGGGCGGCTCTTCCATTCGCGCTCCGGATCGCCCGCCGTCTCCTGCTTGGTTTTGCGGGCCGGCAACCCCTGGGCGATCTCCTGTTGGGTGCGCCCGGAGAGGACGCTCCAGGCATACTGCTCGATGTCCCAACCGGGAACGGCATCGGCATCGCGCTTCTTGATCAGCAGCCACTCGTTGCCCTTGCCGCGATTTTTCATCAGAACCAGGGCGAACTCGCCCTTGAGCTTCTCGCCGTGCAGGCGAAACTTCAGATCGCCGCGCGCGAGCTGCTCTTCGACGGGCGCGTCGCCCAGCAATTCCCAGGCGCCGCGGTCCCACAGCATCACGCTGCCCGCGCCATAATTGCCGGCCGGAATGTTGCCTTCGAATTCGCCGTATTCAAGCGGATGATCTTCCACTTTCGCGGCCAGGAATTTGGAGAGCGGCTCCAGCGATGGCCCCTTGGGAACGGCCCACGAAACCAGCACGCCGCCGATCTCCAGGCGGAAATCGTAGTGCAGGCGTGTGGCGTCGTGCCGTTGTACGTAGAAGCGCGGCGCGGTTCCGGTAGCCGCCCGGGCCGCTTTGGTTTGCGGCGGCGGCTCGGGAGTCTTTTCGAACTTGCGTTTGCGTACGTACTCTTCCAATGCCATAAAGTCTTGCCCCTCCTCCATTTACATGATATCTTCGCAACTGTGGGGTGATGTATCATGGCCAGCACCGTATGGAAGGGACATCTGACGTTTGGGCTCGTTTCGCTGCCGGTGCGCTTGTATAGCGCCGCGCGTGGGGAAACCGTGGGGTTCAATCTGCTCCACGCCAAGGATAATTCGCGCATCAAACAGAAGACCTTTTGCGCCGCCGAAGACCAGGAAGTGCCGCGTAGCGAACTGGTGAAAGGCTACGAGTACGAGAAGGATCATTATGTGGTGATCGACGAAGAGGATATCAAGAAGGTCGCCCCCAAGACCGCCAAGGTGATGGAGATTCTCGAGTTCGTGAAGGGCGACACGGTGGACGCCATCTATCTGGAAAGCTCCTATTATATGGCGCCCGATGGAGGCGGTGAGAAACCCTACGCGTTGCTGTTCGCTGCGATGGGGCAGTCGAATTACTACGCCCTGGCGAAGATAGCCATGCACAATCGCGAGCACATCGTGATCCTGCGGCCGGGCAAGAAAGGCATCCTGCTGCACACCATGTACTATGCCGACGAAATCCGGCAGGTGGACGAATTCCGCACCGATACCGACCTCGTGAAGCCCAACGAGCTGGCCATGGCCAACATGCTGATCGATACGCTGAAAGCCGATTTCGAACCCGAGAAATACCACGACACCTATCGCGACAACCTGTTGAAGATGATTGAAGCGAAGAAGGAAGGGCAGAAAGTGGTGGAGACGCCGGAGCCGCATTTCGCGCCGGTGATCGACATCATGGAAGCGCTGAAGCGCAGTTTGGCCGAGAAGAAAAAGCCCGTGCAAGCTGCCACGGCCGCTGCGGGTGAAGCGCAGCAAGACTCGCCTGTCGAGCCGGTGGCGAAGAAGCGCGAGCGCAAGTCGAAGGCGGTCTAAGGGCGATTATGTGGCCCCTCCACATTTTGCCTCAATAAGTGTGGCATAATGTAATTGAGGAATTCAGCATGAATGCCGCCACAGTACAAATAGGCGATTGGCTCGGCCTGCAGGCTCCGGGAACGGAGACGGAGGTCCTGCGCATCGTGGAAGGGAAGCTCGCAACCACGGTTATTGAACGGCTGATTTCGCTAGGCCTGCATAACTCGGAGATTGACGCCGCTATCATTCCACTTAGAACGCTTCAGCATCGCCGCTCCCGGCGTGAGAGGCTGACGGTGGATGAGTCGGACCGTGTCTTGCGCTTAATCCGCGTGCTTTCACTGGCGGAATCCGTCTACGGAAGCCGTGAGCGGGCCCTGGCATGGCTGCGAAACCCGCATGCGCGGCTCGACGGCCGGGCGCCACTGTCACTTCTGAATACGGACACGGGCAGCCGGATTGTCGAAGAACTGCTCGTTCAGATTGACGAGGGCATGTTCGTCTAGATGATCCTTTGGAGGATCAGCCGGTATCGGGACCTCAGCGGAGCGGGCGGACGGAAGGTTGCCGGCCGATGGCATTATGCGGGCCAGCCCATCGTTTATCTAGCGGTGAGTCCGCCCGCCGCGCTACTGGAAGTATGTGTTCACACCAGCGCGAACGATGTGCCGCCGGAGTTCACACTGCTGAAAATCCAGGGTCCGGACGCTGAAGTCTCTGCCATCCGGCCGGAAGACTTGCCCCAGGATTGGATGACGCGTCTCGAAGCAACTCGCGACCTGGGAACGGCATGGCTGCGCGCGAAGGAGGGCGTTCTCTTGCAAGTACCCAGTGCAATCGTACCCGAAACAGCCAATTTCCTTTTCAACCCGATGCACGTCGACGAGGCAAACTTCCGGATTACGGACGCGTTCTCGTATCCGTTCGACATCCGGCTCAAAACGTAGCCCCGCCGAATCGTAGCGGAGGGCTGCCCCCCGGTCCGCGCGGGTTCCCCTGGACCCGCTGTTCGCCGTAAGAATCAAAGCTCTTAGCGGCCGAGGCATGCCGGAGGCGGCCGCCAGTGCGTCGGCGCTCCTCCTGGCCTGTCTGCTTTCGCGCGACAGCCGTACCGGACATCTTGCCAGAGCAAGGCTTTGCTCCAGGAAACAACTACGAGCGGCGACGGCTACGAGAACGCGCCGGCCCACGCGCTCTTAATCAGCACATAGATAGCCCACGGCAGCACCACCGCCACGATGGCCTTCGAGAACGGGAACTTGCGCCCCGCTGCTGAGATGCCCGTGGCCAGCAGCAGGATCGTCCAAAAGCTGAACAGGTCGATCGATGTCGCCAGACTGTAAAGGAACTTGCCGGAGTTAGGGGGAGGTTCCATCAACGCGCCGAGGTTAAAGACCAGCGGATTCTGGAGATTGAACTCTTCGGGGTTCTTAGTGAACATCACGATGATCGCCAAAATGCTGGAGACCAGCCCTGGCAGCATCGCGTAGGCGCTGATGGTGAACATCTTCTTGAAGTTCAGAGAATCGCCCCCGCCCATCATCTTGCCCGTCAACAGGAGCACGCCCCCAATGATCAGAGCCGCTACCGGGATAAACACCAGACTGCCCGCGTACCCAAAAATCGGCGCGATCTTGGCTCCCGTCTGGATCCGGGCCTCCCGCTGATCGGCAGGCAGGTTTTGCGCGCTAGGGTTGTTCTCCATGGTCTTGCGGATGTAGCCCTCCCAGCCCACGCGCGTGGTGTAGGTGTAGGTGAACGCCACCGCGGCAAGGATCAGCAGAATCAACGGCACAAACCAGTTTCGAGGCCGGGCGGCGATATCGGCGAAAGCCTTCCTGGGGTCGATGAAAACGTCCGCGATGCGGCCGGCTTCACTCAATGACGGAACGGCATTTTCGGAAGAGGGTTCAGGTGTCATAAGAATCGAAGGTCCGAGGGTGGATTATAGCACCTTCAATTCTTCAGCGCATCCCTGATCCGGTCGGTCAGCATATCCACGAAGCGGCCGGGCACGAACCCGTTCATCCGGCTGATCACTTCGCCGCGCCGGTCCAGGACGATGGTGGTGGGAATCGACGTGATCGCCAGCACGCGCGAAAGCCCGTCTTCGAAATAGACCCGTTGCGGCGGCCAGTTGTTGTCCTTCAGGAAGGGTGCCACCAGGTCGCGCTCGTCGTCCGTGGCGATGGAAAGAAACACCACGTCCGGTGAATCGCGGAAGCGCTGCTTAACCTCCTCGTACAGCGGATGCTGCGCGCGGCACGGGCCGCACCAGGTCGCCCAGAAATCGAAAACCACGGCCTTGCCCCTCAACGAAGCGATGGGCAGCTTGGCGCCATCCACGCCGGAGATCGTAAACTCCAGCACGTTACCGGCTTGAGCGTTCGGATCGTTTCCGCGCAAGCGCAGGCTGCGCGCCGCAAGCAGGCCGGTGGTGCGGTCGTAGGCTTCCAGGAGCACGTCGCCCAAGCCTTTCTCCGAGCCGTAGATCTGGCGATAGATGTCGCCCAGTTGCGCGCGATCCTTGGCCCGGTCGGTGTCCGTGTTGCGATTGTCGGGGATGGTGAAGGCGTCGGCATAAGGCGCCAGCGCCTCTTGATCCTTGCCGGTGCGCACCAGCCAGCGGCCGATTTCCCGCGCGGCTTCGGCCGAAGGATAGGTCTCATAACCGCGCCGCGCCAG
>DATNMW010000231.1:0-18982 GCA_035602155.1 Bryobacteraceae bacterium
CGAGACCTCTCGCTGGACGATTGGCACAAGTGCGTCGACATCAATTTGTGGGGAGTGATCTACGGAACCACCGCCGCCTATGCCGCGATGCTGCGGCAAGGCTCCGGGCACATTGTCAACACAGCTTCCGCCGCCGGCCTAATCGGCGAACCGGGCCTGGCGCCCTATTCCGTGACGAAGAGCGCGGTGGTTTCGCTTTCCGCGGCGTTGCGCGCGGAGGCCGAGGGCTTGGGCATCCGCGTCAGCGTAGTCTGTCCCGGCTTTGTGGACACGGCCATTTACGAAAATGCCATCGGGGTCAAAATCGACAAAGACGAGTTCCTGGCGAAACTGCCGGTGCGCCTGGTCTCCGCCGACGACGCGGCGCGCGCCATCCTGCGCGGCGTGGAACGTAACGAAGCCATCATGGTGTTCCCGTTCTACGCCCGGCTGCTGTGGTGGCTGATGCGCATCAATCCCGGCATTCTCGCCGGGTTCCACCGCAAAATGTTGGCGAGCCTCCGCGCACGAAGGGACCGCGCTGAGGATCACTCATAGCGCAGGGCAATGAGTGGATCGATTCGGGTAGCCCTACGCGCCGGAATATAAACCGCGAGCCAGGCGACCGCCCCAAGTGTAAGAACCACCGCGCCGAATGCGATGGGATCGTTGGCCTTCACGCCGAACAGCAGGCTCGACAGCAGCCGCGTGAGGCCAAACGCCGCTGCCAGCCCGATCGCCAATCCGACTCCCGCCAGCAACAGGCCGCGCCCGATCACCATGCGCAGCATATCGCCGCCGCTGGCGCCCAGCGCTACCCGGATGCCGATCTCCTGGGTCCGCTGCTCCACCGAGTAAGACATCAATCCGTAGATGCCGAGGGCTGCCAGCAGTAAAGCCGTAGCCGCGAAAATCGTCAGCAGCAGCATGTTGAAATTCGAGCGCGCGGTGGATTCCGAGATCACCTGTTCCATGGTGCGAAATTTGGAAACGGGCAATTGCCCGTCCACGGCCAGAAACTCGCGCTGGATCGCGGTGGCCAGGGCCGTGGGTTCTTGCGAGGTTCGCACGATCCAACTCAGCGGGATCACCTTGTTGGCAAGCTGCGTCAGGCCATCGGTGATCTGGCCTGCCGGTACATACATCACGCTTTGCCTCGAATCGGTCAGCCCATTCTCGCGCACATTGCCGACGATGCCCACGATTTCGCGCGCGGGTTCCTCGAATTCGGGACCCAGGCCCTTGCCCAGCGTCATGACATGGCCGATGGGATCTTCGTTTTGCCAGTACTTCTTGGCCATGGCTTCGTTGATGACGATCACGCGCGCGGAGTTTCCAGTGTCGTGTTCGCTGAAGACGCGCCCACGCAGGAGCGGAATCTTGAACGCCGCGAAATAGTGGGCCGATATCGACCGCCATTGCTCGTCGCCGTTGTACATGGCGCCTTTGGCGGGCGGCTTGCCGGCGATGTTGAAGGGCAGGTCGATGCCGCCCTCGATGGGCAGCATAATCGCGGTCGCGGCGGATTGCAAACCGGGCAGGCTTTCCAGGCGCGGCGTCATTTGCCGGATCAGGTTGTCGACCTTCGCGGTGGTGTCGTAACGGCCACCGGACAGCGAAGTCTGCAGAGTCAAAACATTGCGCGGATCGAAGCCCGGATCCACCGCCCGCAGGCTGGCGAACGTGCGAATCATCAGCGCCGCGCCCACCAGCAGGATCACCGCCAATGCGATCTCGCTCACTACCAGGAAGCCGCGCGCGCGGTTCTGATGGCGGCCAGTTCCCGAGCGGCCGCTGGTGTCCTTAAGCGCCGAATTCACGTCCAACCGGGAGACATGCACGGCCGGATAGAGTCCGAACAGGATGCCGGTGGCGAAGGCCACGGCCAGCGTGAAACCGAGCACGTGCCAATCGAGGGCCGACACCGCCGTCGCCGCGTGCGTGCTATCGGTGATGCCCGGCAGGTTGCCCGGTGCGATGGCAAGCAGCGCGCGCACACCCAATGCGCCAATCGCAAATCCGAGAATACCGCCCGCCAAGGCCAGTATCACACTCTCGGTCAAGAGCTGCCGCACGATACGCAGACGGTTCGCGCCAATGGCGGTGCGAATGGCCATTTCCCTCTGCCGCGTGGACGCCCGCGCGAGCTGCAAGTTCGCTACATTCGCGCAGGCGATCAACAGGACGAAACCCACCGCTCCCAGAAGGATCATCAAAGGCAATTTCACGTTGCCCACTTGCGCTTCCTGCAACGGCACTACGGCGACGCTCTCGTTCTTGTCCATCCACATGGGGTTGGCTTGGCGAAAACGTTCGCCGACGATCTTCATCTGGGCCTTCGCGGCCTGCAGTGTGACGCCCGGCTTCAGGCGTCCGGCGACCAGGAGGTAATGGCCTTGATTGGTGCTATCGGGATCGGCCTGCAAGGGAATGAAGATATCCGCCGGCGGATCGGATTTGAAGGTCGCCGGCAAGACCCCAACCACCGTGGTCGGTTCGCCGGCTATCTGGATGGGCGTACCTACCAGCCGCAAGTCCGCGCCCAGGCGGTGGCTGAAAAGCTGATAGCTGATAACCGCGACTTTGGGCCCGCTGGGCATATCCTCAGCGCCTGTGAAGGTTCGGCCAAGCACGGGAGACACGCCGAAGACGCGGAAGAATTCGGAAGAAACGTGAATGCCCTTCACTTGCTCCGGGTGGTCGCTGCCACCGACGTTCATTCCAGGTCCGGCGAAATCGTAAGCCGCCATGGCTTCGAAAACATCGTTCTTCTTCCAAGCGTTGAACTTCGGAACGGAAGCCGAGTTACCGACACCACCGGGGAAGCCGCGGGCAACCTGCATGATCCGGTCGGGATCCGGATATGGCAGCGGTTTCAGCAGAACTACGTTAATCACCGAAGAGATGGCGGTATTGGCGCCAATGCCCAGGGCCAGCGCCGCCACGGCGATGGCTGTGAAACCGGGACTCTTGCGGAATACGCGAAAGGCGTGCCGTAGGTCGGCAAGCAGGTTCTCCATGCCTGGATTACGTCACACCCAGCCGAATAGTTCCATTATTTCCTGTGGGGCAGGTTGGCAACCTGCCGGCCGATTGTTAATCGGCCTCTATGCCCAGTCCACATCAATCTACATAAATATAAGCGGTCTTAGCCGTCACTCCCCCGATGCTGAGAACGATGGGCTGCATCCCCGCCGAAATGCCGGTCGGCACCACCGCGTTTACCTGATATCCGACCAAACCCGGCGCCAGACCGCTATACGTTACAGTGGCCGTCTGGCCTCCGATGGTTACCGTAGGCTGGGTGGTCGTGGTGGATGTAGCGCCCGGCACGGCCATTCCGTCGCCCGGCGTATTGTTGACCGGCCCCAGTCCGTTCAGATACAAAAGAACCGGGGTGCCCCGCGGCGCCGGGTTGCCGGACGACACGACGCTATAGTTCGGCAGCAAAGCCGCAGCCTCATTCGTCGTATAATCGATTACAAAGAAGCCCGGCGAATAATCGGCGATGGGAAGAAGGTATAGCGCACTATAGGTGTAATTGACAATCACCTTGACAGCCGCCGAAGTCTGGCCGGCAAGCTCCCACGGCACCTGCACGTTTAGTTGATCGGGACTTACGAACGAGAATCGTCCTGGCAGGCTGAGAGTCGGAGTATCGAAGCTGAACGCCACCGCGCCCGCTTCCTGTTCACCGCCGAGACCCAGCGGAAGGGGCTGGGTGAGGGGCGAGCACTGCGGACAAGTCGAATAAGCGACGTCTGTGATGTCGGACATGTTGGCGCCATAGATCGAGATCCAGGATCCCGGCGCCACCGCCCGGCCGCCGGTAAAACTTGCGGCATCCACGATGCCATTCGCGTTAATGGCGGGCACGGCGCGCGCATTTCCGTCGAACGGCATCGACATCCCGGCGACCGTGGCGGTGAACTCCTGTGGGCCGGGCGTCGATCCCATGATCGCGGACGCCCCGGCAATCCCATAAGTGTCCGTCAGGCTGTCCGTATTAGCGGCTCCCTGCAGGATACTCCCGTTGCCTTTCGTTGTGGTCCAGACCACGGGGACGTTGGCCACGGGAGATCCATACCGGTCGATGACCTGAATCGCGATCACGCCATAGCTATAGGAGCAGGCATTCACAATCGTGCCGCAGGAGTTGTTCCACGGAATATTCGCGCCAACCGGCGCGTCGAATGAAGAAATCCCCGGCGGCGTCTCCGAGTACGGAATGATGTCGTACGGTGTGTTGTCGCTGACTATGAACGTGTAAGGGACAGTGAGCGGCGTGCTGGCGCCAGTGGCTGCGATCAGCCCTTCATAACGGCCGGCTCCCGGCACGCTTCCCGAAAGACTGACGGTAATACTGGTCTCGCTGTTAGCCGGCAACGCCAGACTCCCGCTGGCAACACCATTCACCTGCACTTGCGTGCCGGATAACCCCGCGGGCTGTGCGGCATTCAAAGTCAGTGTCACCGCGCTTTCACTGCTGTTGACGACCGTCACTGCGACGGATGACGATGGCGTCGGCCCGTTCAGTACGCCGAAGTAAACGGAGGATGGGATGAACTGTACCGTGGAAGCCACCGCGTTCTGCGCTTGCAGCAGTCCCGCTCCTACCGCGACCAGGGGCGCCGCGGCGGCGCCATCGGTGGTTAGCAGCCCCGCCGCGGAAGCCGTGTTGACCAGCGCGGATTTGACCTGTTCAGGGGTAAAGGTGGGATTCGCCTGAATGACCAGCGCGGCGGCTCCGGAAAACATGGGAGTCGCAAAACTGGTGCCATCGGCCGTTCCGTATCCATTGAAATTGAACAGCTCGCCTTCGGGATCGTAGCTCTGGGTGGCCAGCAGGAAGTCGGTGGCGGCCGCCACTGCATCCGGCTTTACTTCCACCGCTCCCGTGCCGAAGCTGGGCCCCAGGGACGCAAAGCACGCCACCGACAACGGTATCAAAGCTTCCGTGGGCGGGGCCGCGGATGACGTCGACGGATCGCACTTATCCGAGACGTACAGAGTGGACGGGGACGCCTGGAACGGATCGGGATTCATAGTTACGTTCGCCCCTGGATTGGCGTCGATGTATGCCTTCAAATTGGAGCCGTCGGTTTGGCTCACCAGGAACGCGGGGATCAACGCGCCCGTACCCACGCCCCAAGGGGCCAGGCCCGTCCCGTTGTCGATGAAAATCACCCCCAGGGCACCCGCGGTCTGGGCGTAGCCGACCTTCACGCTGAAGTCGCAGCTACCGCGCAATACCAGGACAAATTCGTTGGCCAGCGTCCCGGGCGATATGGCGGAGCACAATAAGCCATCGGCGTCTCCGGCTTGGGTGGCATCCACCGTCGGAGCGGTGACGGGCGAGGCCGGGTCGGGCCCATCGGCGCTGGTCACCGCCGCGATTGCCTGCAGGTTCGCGGGAACGCCGCTGCCCGATACGTCCACGCTCTGCGTGTAGGTCACGTTGTTCTGGAGTCCGCCGGCCGCGAGAACCGAGGGTTCATAGGCGGGAGAGCTGATCGTGCTCAGGGTGGGGATGCTGGCCGAGTTGAAGTTGTACTGATAGCCGATATTCGCATCGTTGCCGGCGGCGGCCACCACCACCACGTAGCCATCCTCCACCGCTTCCTCAAGCTCATACGCAAAGGGGTCGCACGCGCCCTCTTCGCATGTATCGAGCGGGCCCGTGTAAGGCAAGCCTCCCAGCGACAGGTTGATCACATCCACGCCGTCGCTGACCGCGTCTTCCGCCGCTTGCATCAGTGCGTCCTCGGAGGCGCCCGCGTTCACTTCATCGGAGCCGAAGACCTTGTAATTTCCCAAAAACGCCATCGGCGCGACGCCACTGATTTTCACGCCTTCGGCCGTGGTGATTTGGCCGGCGATGACCGAGGCCACTCCTGTGCCGTGACCAATCAAATCCCGCGCCGTGAAATCGTCCGGACGGGATTGAGCTTCCGGATTGCTCGTGCCATTCTCGTCGGAGACGGCATCGTAACTGACGTAACTGCGGGCGGCTATAACCTTGTTGCTCGTGAATGCAAGATCGGCCGCGCTATCGGCGATCGGATATCCCGTTGGCGCGATCAGGGCTTGGTTGAAGGAGGGATTAGTCTGGTCGATGCCGGTATCGATGACGCCGATGAACAGCCCCGCGCCGGCGTTGGAAGCGCCACCGATTCCGGAGTTGTTCCAAGCCGCCGCTACGTTGCTCAGAGTGAGTTGATCCTTCCTGTGATAGGTCCTCAAGGGGACCACCGACTTGACGCCCGGAAGGTTCCGCAAAGCCGCCGCCTGCGCGGACGATGCAGTCACGAACAGTCCATTCATCAGATGTTGGACGCCGCCGGTGACGCGAATATTCCGGCCTTCGATCTGCGTGCGCAGCCCGGCCTGCACGCTGCGCAGGTGCTGCCGGTAGGGTTCGGCGGTCGCGCGGGTGGCGCGAAACTTGCCGGGGAAGCGCTTCACGGCCGGCGGTTCGTTCAGGATTACCATCCATCGGTTGGAAGGTGGCGCGGCGCCCCTGGCGGAAGGCGCGCATACCAGGGCGGCCAGGAACAAGCAGGTGAGTATTATTCGTCTTGTAAATGCCATGTTAAGAATCCTTCTTCCAGGAGCGTGCGACATGTTAAGCGCATGTTAAGCGATCGCTTACGCGGCTATGGAGATCCTACCAAAAACCTAACAGACGCGACAGAGTTCCAAAGCGGTACACAAACGCGAAAGTGAACGATCGCACGCATTGGGCTCACTCCTCACGCGATCAGGTCCCGCGCCAGCGCCGCGAGAAAATCCCCTTGGTAAGTCCGCAGATAGAAGTGGCCGCCCGGGAACACGCGTACTGCAAACCCCGCCGTAGTCTCGACCGCCCATCCGTCAAGGTGCTCGCGGCGCACGTTCGGATCTTCCGCTCCGCCATAAGCGCGGATCGGGCAATCGAGCGGCGCCTCTTCGGCGTAGATGTAATTGCGGTAGATGGCGGCATCTTCCCGCAGGGCCGGCAAAATCAGTTCCATGAGACTTGGATTGTCGAGCACTTCGGGAGGCGTGCCTTCCAATCGCCGCAGGGTTGCCACAAATTCGGCGTCGCCGGGTTCGGGGGGCGGCACGTGCCCCCGCCGGAAGTGTGGCGCGCGCGCCCCCGAAGCCACCAGCATCCGCGGTGCAGGCAGGCGCCGCCGCCGCAACAGGCGCGCCAGCTCGAACGCCACTATCGCGCCCATACTGTGTCCGAAGAATGCGAACGGCTCGCCGGGATTCGCCTGGATGGCATCGCACAGCAGCGCCGCCAGCTCGGCCATATTGCGGGGCTTGTTCGGGCGGGGCGGGCGCATCGGCGCCACCACCACGCCGCGCGGCAGCCGGTCGGCCCAACCCTGGAATGCCGCCGCTCCGCCGCCGGCATGCGGGAAGCAGAATAGCCGCAGCCCGCCCGCCGCAACGTGCCCGCCGCTGGAAAGCCGGCGCAGCCGTAGCGCCAGCAGTCTGCGGCGATCCGGCGACAGCGGCGGCGCAGGCGCTTCCCCCTGCCATGCCGGGGCCGGCCGGGCAGCCGATTTCTCGACACTCTCCAGCAATGCCTCGAACGGTCTCACGCTCAAGCCGGCGGCTTCGGCCAATGCTGCCTGGCGCGACGCCCGCGATAGCTCGTGGTAATGCTTCCGATCCGAAAGCAGCCGCTCGAGCGCCGCTTGCCAAGGGCGAATATCCTGCGGCGGCACATCCGCCAGCGGCACCATCCGATCGTCGAACCGGGCCTCGTACCTTTCGATGGGCCGCACAGGCAGCAGGTAATCCACGCCCAACTTGGCTTCCGGGATACCGCCGATATTGCTGGCAATCACCGGCACGCCGCGGAGCATGGCCTCCACCACTATCCGCGACCGCGCCTCGGCCCATAAAGAAGGGACCAGCAGCACGCGCGTGCGCCGCAGGATGTCGTCCACATCATCCACCGGATCGAGTAGGGTCACGTTGGCGCGGCCGGC
This sequence comes from Bryobacteraceae bacterium, assembly GCA_035602155.1. Taxonomy (GTDB): domain Bacteria; phylum Acidobacteriota; class Terriglobia; order Bryobacterales; family Bryobacteraceae; genus Bog-159. The sequence goes on from DATNMW010000231.1 coordinate 7,965, forward strand.
CAGCGCCGCGCGGTCTTCCTGGGTGGTGCCCCATGTGGGCACGCCCGCGAACCGCACTGCGGGCATGCGGTCCGCCAATTCCAGGAAGATCGAGATGCCCTTCACCGCGCAAGGATTCACCAGTGTGACGAATTCATTTTCGAAGCGGCCCAGGTCCGCATAAGGCGGCGGGTCCAGCGGTGAGATCGGCACATGCACTGCCGGAATGCCGCTCCACTTGCGGATGTAATCGGCGACATACCGGCTGACTGCCACTACCGCACCGGTCTGGCGCAACACTGCGGTCTTGGCCGCGCTGGGGAAGGCGCAATCCGGGCCAAACGGTACCGCCAGCGTGGCGCGCGCCAGGTAGACCGTCGGCGCACCCGCGCGCACGGCAACTTCCAGTAATAGTTGCGCCGGATCGTCCGTGGAAGCCAGGATCGCGTCTGGCGCGAACGCCGCGATCTGCGCCGCGAAGTAGGCCCGCAGATTGGGATGATGCGTGACCACGTGCGCCTCCACCCCCCCGCGATGAAACACCACGACGCCGCCTTCCCAGGATAGCGGCGAAACCGCCCGCGCCGCGAGCTCTTGCAGGTAGCGCGCGTGCCCTTCGAGGCCAAAACGGGCGAGGCGCGCCACCACGCGGCACTCATGACCGCGCGCGGCCAGGGCTTCCAGCAGCAAACGGTTGGACCGGTCGCCGCCGCCATACGCCGGATAATAGAGCGCGTTTTGCGCGAGCAGAATGCGCATTCAGTGCTTCCGGCCGCGAGCCATCTGTAACAGCAGGTTGCGCCTCTCGGGAGACAGATTGGCCTGCGAGGAACGCTCCCGCACAGCCTCGCCCGGCTTCAGCGATTGCAGGAACTCCGGCATGCGCCCGGCATCGAGACTCAAGGCGAAACTCAGCGCAGCTTCCCGCGAGGCGATCGAGACACGCTCGTATAGCGCGCGATCGGTGAGCAGCGCGCGCAGCGCTTCTTCCCACGGCCGCAGGTCCACCGGCCCCGTCACCGGCTGCGGCAGCGAGTACTCGTCGAAGACCGGCGCATACCGCTCGATGGCCGGCGCGGGCGCCACGAACGGCGTTCCCATCTTGGCTTCCACCAGTCCGCCGGCGTCGCTCGAGATCACCGGGATGCCGTGCAGCATGGCTTCCATTACGGTTAGGCCGAAGCCTTCGTGCCACAGCGACGGCATCAGCAGGATGCGCGTGCGGCTTAGAAATTCGGCGATGTGGCGGCAGTTCGGCAGCGTCGCGATGTTGGCGTGCGCGGCCATCTGCGCGCGATCGGCGGCGGTAGTTCCCCATCCGGGCAACACCCCGAAACCATACTCAGGGAAGCGCTCCGCCAGCGCCATGAAAATCGAGATGCCTTTGACCGCGCACGGATTCACCATGGTGATCAAGCCCGCATCGAACGAGGCCAGATTCGGGAACGGTCCGCCGCCGTAGATCGGTGGATGGATCACCACGGCTTCGCGCCCCGTGTGCCGGCGGATATACGCGGCCGTGTGCCCGCCGATGGCCACCACGGCGGCCGCCCGGGCCACCAGTTCCGCGGCGCCCGCGTCCGGGTTCCAACTGGCCGGTCCGAAGGGGAAGAACTGCGGCGTATGCGCCAGATAGACCACGCGTCCGGGCGCCGAGCCGTGCGCTTCCCGCAGCAGCCCGTGACCCAGATCTTCCGACGAAACCAGCACCCAATCCGGCTGGAATTCGCGGATCTGGCGGCGCAGTGCGGCCCTTTGCCGCGCGTGCTCCGCGACTTCATAAACCTCCACGCCGCGCTCCACCAGCTTTTGCCGGTCCGAACCTTCTTGCGCCATCTGCGCGCTTTTGCCGGTGCTTTCCGCCAGTGCGGCCGCCACCACCCGGCATGCGTGCCCCTCCGCCGCCATATACTCCAGCCACAGCAGGTTGCTGCGCGTGGCGCCTCCGCGGGGCGGAACATAGGATGCGTTGGCGGTCAGCAGAATCCGCATCGCTCAGTACGGCGATTCCCCGCTTTCCTTGGCCAGCAACTCGCGCACCTCATCGTCCGTGAGGCTTTCGACTTCAGCCAGCAGCGCCGCGTACTGCCCGGCGCCCGCCATCTCGATTTCGTGCAGCTCGATGCCTTTGGCCAGTTCCGCCACGGTGAAATCCGCGCCATACACCACGTCCAGCGACAATTCGATGCCGAGTTCTTCCTTAAGCCGCGAGAGTAATTGCACGGCCAGCAGGGAATGGCCGCCGAGGTCGAAGAAGTTGTCGTCGATACCTACGGGCTGCACGTTGAGCATTTCGGACCAGATGCGGCACAGGCTGCGTTCCAGGTCCGAGCGCGGAGGTTCTGGCGCGTCGGACGTCGGACGGAGCGCGCCTTCGGTTGCGCTCCGCTCCATGATTTGTTCAATGCTGCGCAACTCGTTGGCAATCCGTGCGTACGGGATGCCGTGGCGGGCCGTCGCAGGTTGCGTGCCGGAACCGGCTGCTCGCCGCGGCGCCACCGCCGGCTCATATGTAAGGCCCGCCGCAAACTCCGCTGGAAACCGGAACAGCAGCGCTTCGCCGCGCACGCTCTGAAATTCCAGCCCCACACTCTCCAGAAACAGCAGCGCCGGCCGATTGCGCTGGCTGCGTACATAGCGCGCCTCCACGGCGGCGAGGCCCCGCTGCCGCGCCAACTGTCCCAGCGCCGCCAGCATGCGATGCTCCACGCCGCGGCCCAGCGCCCGGCAACTCAGCAGGAACGTGTCGATCGAGATCGCATCCACACCGCCGCGGAAAATCATAGCGCCCGCCAGACCGTAGCTGCCGAAGCGATCGCTCACGTGCACGGCCAGGCACTCGGCCTTACCGGATTCGAGCAGCGCTTGGATGTCGCTCTCCGACCGCCGCACGGTAGTGAAGTTCATCTGGTTGGTGCGTTGCGTCAACTGCGCGACGCGCGCCAGATCCTTCGGCGGCATAGGCGCGATACGCACTTCAAGCTGCAGGCTCCGCAGGAAATCTCCCAGGTTGGCCGCCTGCTTTTCGGCGCGTTGGCGATCCAGTTCCTGCGCGTACATCGCGGGACGCGCGCGATCCTCTTCGGTCACCCGCAGCCGGTCGAAAGCCCACACATGCCGAAGGTATTCCAGGATCTCCTCGTCGCGCGCCGGCAGCGCCAGGCTCGGCACTTGCGGATAGGCCGCCTCCACTTCCCGGCACTCGCGGGGGTTGTCGTCCACCAGGATGAAACTGTCGAGGGCCAGTTCCAGTTCCTCGGCCAGCGCCGCCAGGTTCGCCGGCTTGGACGACCAGTTGATGCGCCAGGCGGAGAAATGGTCCATGCACAGCGCCATCTCGGGATGTAGCCGGAAGGTGTCCAGCACGTCTTCCACGTTGTTCTTGCTGCACAGGGTCAGCAGCATGCCTTGCGCGTGTTGCGCCAGCATGAACTCCTGTAGCGCCCTGCGCGGCGGGTCCACCACCACGCCCTGCGGCCCATCCTCGCCGCAAATGCCCCGCCATAGCGTATCGTCGCAATCGAGCGCGATTGCCTTAAACGGCGGCGTGCGCAGCGCGTGGATCTTCCGCGCCACCATGGTGCCCAGCGCCGCGAAGTATGCCGGAGTGTAGGGAATGTGGCCCAGCTTGTCGCCCAAGGGATCGCACGCCTGCTCCACCGGATACAACTCCCCGATCTCGCGCGGCGTCACCAGGTGGACGGTGCTCAGATCGGCGATTGCGGCTGTGACGAGTTGCTCCATGCGGCTCTGGAAAGCGGCGTCGGATCCGGGCGGCGCCGGACAGATGCAGACCACCAGCGGCACGGCGAACGATTGCGCGGCCTCCCGCAAGCTCGCGGCGAAATGCCGGACATCAGCTTCCAGATGGGCTTCCAGGTGGGCTTCCCGCCGCGCCATGTCCGGCGCGTCCGCCCAATCTTCGAATCGCGCCAGCACCACGTTCACTCCATCGCGGTTGGCAGCCAGCGCCCCGGCCGGGTCGAGCAAGAGCTGGAATACCTGATTGTAGGGCGCCATCCGGACGCGGTACTCCAAACCCAGCTCGCGCATCCAGAAGGATAGGGTCTGTTCGATGACATCCGCCGTGAAAGTGGCGCTGATGACGATGGAAGGGCCGGACATCGGATTCACCACCATTATAGGGGGAGGCGGGCGCGGCGCCGGGGCTGCGTCACCGCCCGATCATGCCGGCGCCGCGCTTCAGGGCGGATTCGCAGAGGTCGCCGACATGACGTCCTCGTCGGCGATGGCCGATTCGTCCGAGCCGCACTGAAACGATCGTCTAGCCGGCAGAAAAATCGGCTTCCGGAAAGAGGCTCGGCGTGCTGTTGCTCGCGGGATTTTGATCGGGCCAGAAGCGGTCCACAATAAACTTTGACCAATCGCCCATGGCATCGTAAAACTCGGCAATGCGGTCGATCTCAACCAGTTTACCGCTCATCGAACTGCCTCTCGTCTCGCGAAACTCCTTTTGGTTTAGCGCGAGTGCTACGTTCTCACTCTTCAATACTACCTCGTATAAAACGCCTATGTGCCGCGAGGCGCGTGCGTCCTGGTTTGTTCGAAGAAGGCCAATCGGGGCTTCCGGCAGATCAAACGCCTCCTTGATGAAGACCTCCTCCGATAGTTCGCGTGCGAGGGCTTTGACTAGAACATTTGGCCCGTCGTCCGACTGGCTAACGTGCCCCCCTGCCCAGACTGCATACGTGTCGTGTAGCGGATGTCCGGCCTTTTTCCTCTTGAGGAAAAGGATCTTGTTGCCGTACCGAAGAATTGCACACGGAATCGGCTGCAAAAACGCAGGGTCCCGTTCGGCGACGGATCGCGGAACGAACTGCTTCTCGGAGTTTACCGCGCTCACGAAGCCGGCTACCACTGAGAGGTCGGAAACGAACCCAGCGTCCGGCAGACGTGCGACTTTCGCGCGGGGCACGACGCAGATAGATTCATCAAGGAGATTGTTCAATGCTTTTAGGGCTTCGTCCGCGATTCGGGCCGCGGTTTCGCTGGTTCTTCCATTAGATTATGGAGCCGCGCTTGGTGGTGAGCCGATCCGCATACTCCCTACCCCTGGATCGCACGTCAGGACAAACACGATATCAATCAAGTTGGTCCAGCGGCTCATGGTGAAGAACTGCTCCACCTGGAGAGCCTCTTGATGCGTGACCTTGCCAGCCAGTTCAAGCCAGTGGTTCCAGACAAGGGCATCGAACACGCCACGGTCGAGAATTAAGACATCGACGTCTTTGTATACCGACTCCAGCATTCCTTGAAGGCTGGCGCAGAACACCCAAACATTGATGCAGCGTGTCTTTCCCGGCTTGGGCGATCCGCTAACTCGATGATCAGCGGTCTTTTTGCCGAGCGGCTATCGAGCAAGGTCTTTAGCTTTGCAGCCCGATCTTCCAGATCCTTGATCGTCGCGAGATGGACCGGATCGGGCTCGTTGTTTCCCATGCCGTAAGCCTTGAGTCTAGCAGAGCCGCGCGCGGGGCAGACTGGCGAAAGCGCCTGTCCCACGCCTCACTTCCCAAAACCAGCGACGTATAAGTAGACCACGGGCAGCGTAAATAGCGTGCTATCCACGCGGTCCAGCCAGCCGCCGTGACCGGGCAGCAGCGTGCCGCTGTCCTTCACACCGGCGCCGCGCTTCAGGGCCGATTCGCAGAGGTCGCCGAACTGTCCGGCCACGTTGGCCACTGCAGTGAGCGCCAGAACTACGGCCGGTGGAACTTCAGGTATCGCCCAGCGCAGAAAGAAGAAGCCGAAGATCAGCGACGCAGCGAGCGAAGCCGCCGACCCCTCCCAGGACTTGGCGGGGCTGACGATGGGGGCCAGTTTGTGGCGGCCCAGGGCGCGGCCGACGTAATATGCGCCGATGTCTCCAATCCAGTTCAGAACCAGCGCGTAGAGGAGCCAATACCGGTTCCGCGCGCCCAGCAGCGGCGCGTAGCGCCAGCACCCGAAGACATATACAACGCCCAGCAGCAGGAATGCGGCGCGCGCGATGCCGGCGCGCAGATCGTCGGCACGTAGCGCCAGGCTCAGCGCAATCAGGGCCACTGCAATCACGGTCAGTATCGCGTGGCCGTCGCCGGGCAAGACCAGAATAAGCAATCCCGCCAGGTAGCCGATCGGCGCGGGCTTGCCGGGCTGATACGCCGCCGCGATGCCTGAGTACTCGTAAAAGCACAACAGCGCCACGATCGCCGTGACTGCCAGCACGGCCCAGGGCGGAGACCAAAGGACTACGTATGTGATCAGTGGAAACAGGACCAGCGCCGTGAGGACTCGCTTCATCTGAGCGGCAACGCGGCGATCATTTCGTCGGCATCGGCGGCCGCCGCGCCGTTGAGAGGAGCCGCGCTCAAACCGCCATAGCGGCGGTCGCGCTTCTGGTACTCCAGAACCGCCGCCAAAAGGTGGGAGCGGCTGAAATCCGGCCACAGCGTTTCGGTCACGTAGATCTCCGCGTACGCGATTTGCCAGAGCAGGAAATTGCTCAAGCGCATCTCGCCGGAGGTGCGGATCAGCAGGTCGGGATGGGGAGAGGGGCTGGTATATAAGTGCGCGGCGATGAGATCCTCATCCACCTGCAACGAGGAGAGCCGCCCTTCCATGCGGGCCAGTTCGATAATGGAGTTGACCGCATCCACGATCTCGGTGCGGCCGCCGTAGTTGATTGCCAAGTTGACCAGCAGGCCGCGGTTGGCGTTAGTGGCGTCCACCACCGCGTCCAATTCGCGCCGCACATCGGGGGGCAGCGCGTCCAGCCTGCCGATGGCCTGCAGCCGGATATCGTTCTTCTGCAGCTCCGGCAATTCCTTGCGCAGGTAGAAGCGCAGCAGACGCCAGAGGGTCTCCACTTCGGCGCGGGGGCGCTTCCAGTTCTCCACCGAGAACGCATAGAGTGTGAGGACCTGGATGCCCAGCCGCGCACAAGTCTCGACCGTGCTGCGGACCGGCCCCACTCCAGCCCTGTGGCCCGCCACGCGCGGCAAGCGCCGGCGCGCGGCCCAGCGTCCGTTGCCGTCCATGATGATGGCGATATGCGCCGGCAATCCGTCCGGGTGGATGGCGGCGGCAAGTTCCCAATCCCTATCCCCTGGGCGGAGGGAATCCAGTAAGGCCTTCATGCGATAAACTTCATATTACAACAGAGTGCAAGGCCTCTATGGAATGCTGGCAACCTGCGCTGGCGCGGGAAGCTGCGTTACGGCCCATCCGCCGCCAAGGGCCTGGATCAACTCGACCGCGGCGGTCATCTCGCTGACGCGCAGAGTCACCAGGGTCTGTTGATCGCCCAACAGAGTGTCCTCCGCAACGAGCACGTTGAGGTAGGGATCGAGACCGGTCTGGTAGCGCGCCGTGGCGATCTCGAGGTACTCCTGCGCAGCCTTTACCGCCGCATCCTGCTTGACGATCTGCTGCGAGAGTATGCGGAGAGTCGCAATGTAGTCTTCCACCTGTTGAAACGCCGTTAGCACGGTTTGTTTGTAGGCGGCGACATCGGCGTTATAGGCCGCAGTGTATTGTTCTACAGTAGCCCTGCGCAACCCGGCGTCGAAGATCGTCTCGGAGGCGGAAGCCCCCAGCGACCAGAAAAGCGCCGGCAATGAAAACAGCTTGGCGATGGTGGACGACTGCAGCCCGCCGCTGCCCGTGAGACTTACCGTCGGGTAATAGGCCGCCTTCTCGACGCCGATAAGGGCATTTGCCTGCGCCATGGTGCGTTCGGCCGCGGCGATATCCGGGCGCCGTTGGAGCAACTCCGAAGGGACACCGACGGGGATCGCGGGTACCGGCGTAGTCAGGAGTTTCACAGGCATCGAAAAAGTTGAAGCGGACTTGCCGATCAGCGTGGCGATGGCATGTTCGTACAAGGCGCGGTTCACGGCAATGCCGATTCCGGCCGCTTCCGCGTCCGCGAGGGTCACCTCGGCCTGCGCGACGGCCTCCTGGTTGTCGATTCCGGTTTCATAGAGAGCGCGGGTAAGGTCGAGCGACTGCCGATCGGCCTGGATGGTGCGGTTATACAGATCCTGCAGTGCATCCTGGCCGCGAAGTTCGAAGAAATACTCCGCGAGATCGGCTTGCTCCGTGAGACGCTCGTTTTCGAGATCCGCGGCGCTTACCTGGGCGGCGTATCGATACTCGCGAACCGTGTTTCGGACGCGGCCCCATAGGTCCGGCTCCCAGGACACGTCGAACGGCAGGGAAAAGTCGGTGATGGTGGTGCGTCCGCTCGCCGGCGAAACGGTTGACGGCGAGACTCCGCTCGTCGATACTCCCGTGGTCCCGCTAGTTCCTATTCCCGCGCTCCCAGCGGCTGTGCCCGACGAGGTCCTGGTGACCGCGGGAGTCACCGTAGCGGTGGGAAAGTAGCCCGCACGCGCTTCACTCACCTGCGCGCGGGCGGCCATGAAATTCTGGAAGTATTGCGCGATGTTCTGGTTGTCGATGTTCAACTGATCTTCGAGCGCGTTGAGTTCGGGTTCGTTGAACATCTCCCACCATTTCCCCTTGAGCACGGCATCCTGAGGCTGCGCGGGCTGCCAAGCGCCCGGGGGCGCGGCGCTGTAAGCGGCCGGAGCGGCCTCCTTGAAAGCCGGCGGAGCGGGAGTGGCAGGCGGGACATATTTGGGACCGACATTGCACCCGCTCAATAGACAGATGCAGATCGCCGCACAGGCCATGCCCGCCCCGCAATCCTTGCTTAGTGGATAGTAAGAATTCATATAACTTTAAACCGCGGCGCTGGGCGCCGTTCCGGCCCCATGGCCGGGGATGTCATGCTGCTTTCCCTGCATGCGCAGGCGCAGCCGGTCGAAAGCCAAATAAACGACCGGCGTTGTATACAGCGTAAGCAACTGGCTCAAGATCAACCCTCCCACGATGGTGATACCCAAGGGCCGGCGGAGTTCGTACCCCGTGCCCGTCTCAAGCGCCAAGGGTAGGGCGCCCAATAACGCAGCCATGGTGGTCATCATGATCGGACGGAAGCGTAACATGCACGCTTCGAAAATCGCGTCGGCGGGTCTCTTTCCCTCCTGGCGCTCCGCCTGCAGAGCGAAATCGATCATCATGATGGCGTTCTTTTTCACGATCCCGATCAGCAGCACAATGCCGATGATGGAGATGATGTTGAGATCCACGTGGAAGAGCATCAAGGCAAGCATGGCCCCTACGCTCGCCGATGGCAGAGCGGAGATGATGGTCAATGGATGGACCAGGCTTTCATAGAGAATGCCGAGAACGATGTATACCGCGAGCAGCGCCGTCAGAATCAGCACGGGCTCCGTACCCAGGGATTGCTGATACGCCAGCAGTGTGCCGGCAAAAAAGCTGGTCAGCGTGGAAGGCGCGCCCAGACGCTTTTGCAGCGCGCCAATGCTCGCCGTGGCATCGCTCAAGGAAACGCTCGGCGCCAGGTTGAACGACACTGTGACCGATGGGAACAGCCCCGTATGGTTCACCGCCAGCGGCGTGGTGTTGACTTGGCCGGTGGCCACGGCGCGCAGCGGAATAGTGCGGCCGCCGGACGAAAGAAGATAGATGTCCTTCAAGCCTTCCGGGCTTTGCCAATACTGTGGGGCAACCTCCAGCACCACGTAATACTGATTCAACTGCGTGTAAATGATGGACACTTCCGATTGGCCGAATGCGCCGTATAACGCCGTGTCCAGGGACTGCGCGGTAAGGCCGAGCTTCGCCGCGGTGACGCGATCGTAGGTCATCAACTCGTCAAGGCCGCCATTCTGCTGGTCCGAGCTTACGTCTTGCAGACCGGGCAGACGTTTCATGGCGCCTAATAGAATAGGTCCCCACTTGGAAAGATCCTGCATATTGTCGGATTGGATGGTGTACTGATACATCGCATTACCGGACCGGGCGCCGATACGCAGATCCTGCACGGCTTGGAGAAACGCGGAAGCTACCGGCAGACGGCTCATTTGCGGGCGCAGACGGTTGATGATTTGAGAGGCGCTGGACTTGCGCCCCGCCCCCAGCGGCTTGAGCGCAACATAGAAGGATCCCGTATTGGTGGCCCCATTGCCGCCGGTAAACCCAATCACATTCGCGACGGCAGGATCCTTCCTGATTACAGCGCCGATCTGGCGAATGGCGCTGTCCATCGCCGGGAAGGATGAATCCTGCGGCCCTTGCACTCCGCCGGAGATCGCGCCCGTGTCTTCCACCGGAAAAAAGCCCTTAGGTATCTTGAGAATCAACACCACGTTGAGAGCGATCGTGAGGAACAGGACGCCGAGGGTGGGAATGGGATGGTCCAGCACCCAATGCAGAGTGCCGCGATATAAACTCAGCACCCAATCGAAGCATTTTTCGCTGGCCGTGAAGAGGCGTCCATGTTTTTTCTCGCGCTCATTCTTCAACAGGTAGGCGCACATCATGGGCGTGGTGGTGAGCGAGACGATCATGGACACCAGAATGGCGGTCGAGAGAGTGACGGCAAACTCGCGGAAGAGACGGCCCACGATTCCGCCCATCAACAGAAGAGGGATGAAGACGGCAATCAGCGAAATGCTGATGGTGAAGACGGTGAAGCCGATCTCTTCCGCGCCCTTCAGCGCCGCGGCAAAGGGATGCATGCCGTCTTCCAGATGTCGCGTGATGTTTTCCATCACCACGATGGCATCGTCGACCACAAAGCCCGTTGAAATGGTCATGGCCATCAGAGAGAGGTTGTCGAGGGTATATCCCAACAGATACATCACCGCGAAAGTGCCAATCAGGGAAACCGGCACGGCGACGCTCGGAACCAGCGTGGCGCGGCCGTTGCGCAGGAATACAAACACCACCACGATGACCAGGCCGATGGAGATGAGCAGAGTCCTTTCGACGTCGCCGACGGCGGCGCGGATAGTGATGGTGCGGTCCAGAACGATGGTGGTATCGATACCCAGCAGAATGGACGCCTGGATGGACGGAAGCTGCGCGCGGATACGGTCGACCGTATTAATGATGTTGGCCCCGGGCTGCCGGAAGATGATGATGGGGATGGCGCGCTTGCCGTT
>DATNMW010000232.1:0-4137 GCA_035602155.1 Bryobacteraceae bacterium
CGGGGGCGGGCGTTTGAGCCCCCGCCGGCCAGCAAAGCAGGATTAGCGCGGCAAAGCGGTTACTGGACATGTACCGCGTCAACCGCAAACTGCGCGCCCGCGGCATGGCAAACGTTACAGCTCTCTCCCAACACATCGGTGTTGGCCAGGAAGTGAGCCGATTCGCCTTCCGAAACGTGACAGCCGCTGCAAGCCGAGGAGGCCGGTTGCACCGGGTTTCCGGTGGCTCCCTGAATCCAGCCCTGGGGATCTTGCACCGCGTTCAGGCCGATCGGCAAATTCTGCTCGCTACCATTGGTGTGGCAGACCGCGCAGTTTTGCATATAGGTGGCGTCTCCCGCCGGGCTCATTACCGGGAAGAGGGTGCCGGAGAAGTCGTTATGGCTTCCGCCAAATCCGACCACGATGTAGGGTTCCTTGGGCGGCCCGCCTGGGTTGATCGCGGCGTTCACGCCATCGTGAATGCGGTGGACCAACAAATTGAAGTTGATGCCTTGTGGCGGCAACGCCTTGTCGGCCGCGACCACGGCACTGGGGCGCTGGCTGATATCCGTGTTCGACGGATTGTGGCACAGCACGCAGTACTCGGTGTTGTTGCGCAGGCTGCCGTGCAGCGAGAGCGCAACGTGGCAGGCGTTGCAATTACTGAGCGCCACCACCGTGCGGCGCGGCGTTACTGGCGAGCCATCCACCGAGAAGTTCACTACGGGATTTGGGTCTGCGCCCTCCGTGACGCTTTGCGTCGCGTTGGTGTTGGGATACACCGTCACCGTCATGCGCGCCTCCCCGCCGATGGAGTACGTTCCGGTGGCCGCCGCCGGGACGACGTTGGTGAAAGTGTAGGTGCAGGCGCCGCTGGCGCTACAAGCTGCCTTCAAAGCGCTTTCCGTCACATAACCGGGGGTAGTGGCGGTTCCGAACACGGTGTAGCCGTAGTCGGTGGTGGGACCGGCCATGGTGAACTGCAAGGTGGAGAGCTGCGCTAACGGGATGTTGTTCTTGTTATTGTCCTGCACGGTGAAAGCGACGGTGGGCGCTTGCCCGGCGGAGGTATTCGTCACGCCGGTAATGGCGAGTTGGAGGCCGGCTATTTGCGTATCCGGGTTCTCGGGGTACAAAGCCGCGGTGTCGGTAGGCACCACATGCGCGCCCATAATGGAAGCATCGAAGATTTCCTCATCTTGGGGGACATGGCAGGTGGCGCACTGGGTATCGTCCGTTTGGAATCCGCCGGGGTGGTTGGCGCCCGTGGCGAAATTGATATCGTCGTGGCACGCCCCGCAGGCAGCCCGGGTGGGTTCCGTCAGGAATGCTTTGGCTTGCGCCGCGCCCGTGGTCTGGCTGTGGCACACCTCGCAACGGCGGGGATCGGCGGGATCGATCACCGTTGAAAAGTTATTGACCGAATTCATGTAGCCGATGATTTCATAGGGAGCCGGCGGAATCGTTTGTGTACCGGAGGTGTACCCGAGGACGCTGGGCAACTGCGATCCCATGTGGAGCTTATGCGCAAACACCTTGAGGTCCAGCGTGTTGCCCGTGGTGGGATCGGCGTTCTGCGGCTGGTGGCACATGACGCACATGTTCATGCCGTGTGCATTGCCGCCGTGGAATGCCAAATCAAAGTGGCAGGTGTTGCAACTTTGGGTGCGGATGACATCGCGCGTGACGGTGACCGGCGATCCATTGGGAACGAAGTTGAAGGTGGACCCGGCGTAGTTCGTGCTCAGGTCGAACGCCGTGAGATTGCGGATGCCGTTGACCGCGACCGTGGTGGTCACAGTGGGATCGAATCCCGCCGGCGCCTGGGCCTTGAAGGTGTATTGGTATTGGCCCGAGGCTACCTGCACCGTCGTGCCGCCCGACGTTTCGAAATCCGGGCGAGTGATGGTGCCCAGCACCGGACCGGTCGCCGACGCAGTGGTGTAGGCCACATATTGCTCCTGCCCCTTAGGGATATAGGCGGCCACGTATGCCAGCGAGATGGGGCCCGGCGTAGTTGTGCCGGACGCATCCAAAGGCAGCCCCGTCGGATCGGTGAGCGTGTACGTCACACTGATGACGCCGGCGCTACTGATACCGGCCGAGTTGATGGTGATGTTCAAGCCGGGGTTCACGAAGTCGACCAAGGCCTTGCTTGCGTAATAGGCCTTATCGCGGGGCGAATAGACCGATTTGGACCCACCCACCAGGGCGACCGATCCGGCCACCAGCAGCAACACGACAAGAATTCGCGAGATCCTTGAAACCGCGGACGATACCTGCATAATCCCTCCATGAGCGAGCGGCCGAACGCCGCGCGCGGCACCCGAGCGGGATGCGACCCGCCCTTCCAGTTCGTCCAAACCTGAGCGAACAGACACATTCTATCAGATGTTTAAGTGTTTAGCATCTGGAATACTCAATAAATTGAGCTACCGCAAGTTTTCAACTCGCGAAGGTCCTTTGCACCCACTATCAATGTCCCCCGGAACGGCACCCGGCCGGTGATCACTTTGGCACACTCCAAAGGGCGAGTAGTGCGCAATTCCGACCAGCCAAATGGCGGCGGTGTGCTTTAGTACGCTCCGACCAACTCGTCTATGCGGCTCCCGTCGCGCAGCGCACGCTCTTCGGGCCGCACGAATTCGAGTACCACCCGCGATGCCACATCGCCATGCTCCAGCCGCTCGAATATCTGGTTGATCGACGACAGGGGCTGCAGTTCGATATCGGCCTTTACCTTGCCCCCCACGGCGAAGGCGAGCGCCTCGACCATATCCTGACGCGTGCCGACGAACGAACCTCGGATGGTGATGCAATTCGCCACTACGTCGAACAGCGGGACGGGGAATTCGCCCGGCGGCAGTCCGACCAGGACGCAAGTGCCGCGCTTCCGGGTCATGCCAACACCCTGCTTGAATGCGGCAAGTGAAGGCGCCGTAATCAGAACGCCATGCGCTCCGCCACCGGTCTCCTTCTTCAAGACAGCTGCCGGATCGCCGGCCTTGGCATTAATTGCCAGATCGGCGCCGACGCGCTTGGCGTGTGCCAGCTTCCCATCGTCGATGTCGATCGCACAGACGAGGAGTCCCATGCACTTCGCATATTGGATAGCCAGATGCCCCAGGCCGCCGACCCCTGAAATGGCGATCCATTCGCCAGCCTTCGCCTGGGTTTGTTTGATGCCCTTGTAGGTGGTGAGGCCGGCGCAGATCAGCGGTGCGGCGTCCGCGGCGGCAAGGCCGGAAGGCACATGGGCTACGTAATTCGGGTCGGCGAGGAGGTACTCGGCAAATCCGCCGTTCCTGGTATAGCCGCCGAACTGCGCCTGGGGGCACACCGTCTCCCAACCCGTCAAGCAATACTCGCAATGACCGCACGCCGAGTAGAGCCAGGGCACCCCGACGCGGTCGCCCTCCTTCACGATGGTCACGCCCGATCCGACGGCGGCAACCAGCCCGATGGCCTCATGGCCGGGTATGAACGGGAGTGTGGGCTTTACCGGCCAATCGCCGTGCGCGGCATGGAGGTCGGTGTGGCATACCCCGCAGGCTTCGGTCCTAACCAGGATCTCGCCCGCTCCGGGCGCGGGAATGTCCCATTCCCGAAGCACCAAGGGCCTTCCGAACTGCTCGACAACCGCGGCGTGCATCTTGGACGCCATAGACGCCTCCTTCTTACAAAACTGTTAGTCGGCATCCGGCTACATCGTGTTTGAACCTGTTTGAAAATGGGCCAAGCCGGATCTCGCCGCAATCCGGTTAACCTATGCACGCTTTGGCCCAAAACGGGAAACTTGCGATTTCGTGGATCGCGCCAGCCCGGCGTGGCGGCAATCCCTCAATTCACCGAATCCAAGTGCAAAAGCTGCGCGTTGAAATGCCGAAATTGCCGCCGCCGGGCGATTGAGGCGCGCGTCCGGGGGAATTCGCGATGTTTGGCCCGACTCGTGCTACGTGCAGCGTCCGCCGCGGAAATATCGCGGCGCTAGCAGACAAATCGGGACAACCAAATAAGGTACGGGATCGATTCCATGGCTCCTACAGGAGGCGGCTTTGAAGTGCTCGCGGTCCGTTGCCACAAAAGCCATACGTCTCGAAGCCAATTTTCCGAGAACCATTCATCTGCTGCTTTCGGATATCATGATGCCCGACA
>DATNMW010000233.1:0-6933 GCA_035602155.1 Bryobacteraceae bacterium
TGCCTGGATTGATGTACAGCACGCCCGCGCGTTCCAAGCTGCCGGGCTTGTGCGTGTGACCCGACACCACCGCCCCAAACCCCGCGGCAGCCGGGTCAAGGTCCAGCTCGTTCAAATCGTGCAAGACATAGATGAGCGTGCCGCCGGCTTCGGCGACGGCGGTCGTGGGCAGCGCCGACGCCCAGGCACCCGTGTCCACATTCCCCCGCACAGCCACCAGCGGCGCCACCGCGCGCAACGCGTCGAGAATCTCCGGCGTGCCGACATCGCCTGCGTGGACGATCAGGTCTACGCCAGCCAGCGCGCGCACTGCTTCCGGCCGCAATAAGCCGTGCGTGTCCGAGATCAGGCCAACTATCGGCCCCCCTACCGGCACCCCGCTGCCCGCGACGCTTCCGCGATCTCCTCCGCCACCCGCGACGCCTCCGCCGCCGGGTCGGCCGCGCGCGTGATCTGCCGCCCCATCACCACGTAATCCGCCCCGTCGCGGATGGCCTCGGCCGGTGTTGCCACCCGTTTCTGATCGCCCTTCGACGCGCCGCCCGATCGCACTCCGGGCGTGACCAAAATCGCGTCCGGGCCGGCCTGCTCGCGCACGGCGGCGGCATCCAGCGGGGAGCAGACCAGCCCGTTCATCCCGGCCCCCATGGCTTTGCGCACGCGCAGCGAAACCAGGTCGGATATTGCACACTCGTAGCCCATGTCGGCAAGATCCTGCTGGTCGAAGCTGGTCAGCACGGTCACCGCCAACAGTTTCGTTCCGGCGTCGCCGCGGCCGTCCATCGCCGCACGCATCACCTGGCTGCTGCCATGCACCGTCAGGAACCGCACTCCGCTGCGCGCCGCCACGCGTACGGCGCGCTTCACGGTTTCGCCGATGTCGTAATATTTCTGGTCCAGGAACACGTCCTTGCCCTGGTCCAGCAGTTCGCGCACGAAGTCCATGCCGGCTGCCGCATAAAGCTCCATGCCGACTTTATAGAAGCCGATTTGCGCTCCCAAACGCGCAACCAGAGCGCGTGCTTCGGCCGCTGAATCCACGTCCAGCGCTACGATGATGTGGTTTTCAGTCATATCAGTCCGATAGGTTTCGCTTGCCGCGGCAGCACCCGCCCGATCGCGTAGGCTTGGGGATACACGCCCGCCAGCGCCGCCGCATCCGCTTTCGGCAGCGTGATCAGCAAACCGCCGGAAGTTTGCGGATCGTAGAGCAAGTCTTCCACTTCAACAGGCAGATCGCGCGCCGTCTCCACCACGCACGAAGCGAATTCGCGATTGTTCTTCAGCCCGCCCGAAATCGCTCCCAGCCGGGCGTACTCCAGCGCACCGGGGAGAAACTGCAGGCGGTCCACCTCGATCTCCAGCGTGATGCCGCTGGCCAGCGCCATCTCGCGCGCGTGGCCGATCAGCCCGAAGCCGGTGACGTCCGTACAGCCATGCACATCGTACTGCAACATCGCCTCGCACGCCTTGCGATTGAGCGTCAGCATGGAGGCGACGGATGCCTCGACATCCGCATCGCGCGCCATGCCGCGCTTCAGCGCGGTGGAAATCACGCCCGTTCCCAGCCGCTTGGTGAACATCAGCGTATCGCCGGCGCGCGCTCCCGCATTGGCCTTCACCCGCGCGGGATGCACGGTTCCGGTCACCGCATAACCGAACTTGATTTCTTCGTCCGCAACGCTGTGGCCGCCCAGTACGGCGCAATCCGCCTCGATCATTTTCTCCGCGCCGCCCTTCAGGATCTCCTGCAAATCGTCGAGATCGCCGTTCGCCGGATAGGCCAGAATCGAAAGCGCGGAGATCGGCCGCCCGCCCATGGCGTAAACATCGCTCAGCGCATTGGTGGCGGCGATGGCTCCGTAAGTAAACGGATCGTCCACAACGGGCGTGAAGAAATCGACTGTC
The DNA here is from genome assembly GCA_035602155.1 of Bryobacteraceae bacterium. Lineage (GTDB taxonomy): Bacteria > Acidobacteriota > Terriglobia > Bryobacterales > Bryobacteraceae > Bog-159. The sequence continues at coordinate 1,909 of DATNMW010000233.1, forward strand.
TGCACCAGGGCGAGGTCCGCCGTCAACCGGTAGACGCCGGCATCGTCGGCGGTGTCGAAGCCCACCAGGACGTTCTCGTTCGCCACGCGCGGGATGCTTGGCAAGACCCTGTCCAGAATCTTGGGACTCAGCTTCGACGCGCATCCCCCGGCCTTCACCTGGGCGGTCAGCTTGCGTAATGGTGTGGTCATAGCCATCGTGTATGTGTCTTCATTATAATAACGAGATGCGTCGAACCGCCGTTGTCATTGCCGTGATTCTTATGGGGCTGGCTCTTGCGCTGGCCTCCCGCGAACCGCAAGCCGATTCCCGCCTGAAACACGCCACGCGCCACGCCGAACAAAACGGCTGGATCTGGGTGCACCTGGAGGGCAGCCCGTCGGATATCGGATATCAGCACGGGTATTTGCTGGCGCCCGAGATCCGCGATACCCTGCAAACCGTCTCCCTGGAGATGACGCACGAGGAAAAGCATGACTGGCAGTTCTTCCGCGACAAGGCGCAGAACATGCTGTGGCCGCACGTGGAGGCGGAATACCGCGCCGAACTGCAGGGCATCGCAGATGGCGCTACGGCGCACGGCGTGAAGCTGGACCTATGGGACGTAGTGGCGCTCAACGCCTGGCTGGAGATGCCGTATTTCGATAAATGGGATGGGCAAAGGCACGGCCTTCCATCGGCGTCGCCTACGGCAGCCGCCACGCCCGAGCATTGCAGCGCATTTGTGGCCACCGGCAGTTACACCAAGGATGGACGCGTGGTCATCGCGCACAACAACTGGACCAGTTACGAAACCGGGGAGCGCTGGAACGTTGTTTTCGATATCGCGCCGGCGCAAGGCAACCGTATGCTGATGGACGGCATGGCCGGACTAATCCACAGCGGCGACGATTTCGGCCTGAATTCCGCCGGTGTCATGATTACCGAAACTACCATCAGCCGCTTCGCCGGTTTCGATCCGGATGGCATCCCGGAGTTCGTGCGGGCCCGTAAAGCCATGCAGTACTCCGCGTCCATCGACGACTTCGCGCGCATCATGAAAGAAGGCAATAACGGCGGCTACGCCAACAACTGGCTGGTGGCGGATCGCAAGACCAATGAGGTCGCCAGCCTGGAACTGGGCCTGAAAAACGTTACACTGGAACGCACCCGCGACGGGTTTTTTGTGGGATCCAACTTCCCGGTCAACGAGAAGCTGGTGCGCGAAGAAACCGATTTCGACGTGAAGAATGCGAGCGACAGCGCCAATGCCCGCCACGCGCGCTGGCTGCAACTGATGCGGCAGAACAAAGGCAAGATCGACGCGGCCGCGGCCGAGCGCTTTTTGGCCGACCACTTCGACACTTACGAGAACAAAGTGGATCCCGACGAACGCACCCTGTGCGGGCACATCGACAAGTCGCCGCGCGGCGACCTGCCATGGGTCGGACCGTACTCGCCGACCGGCGCGGTGCAGTCTAAAGTTTCGGATGCCGCGATGGCCGAAGCTATGACGCTGCAGGCGTCGCTGGGCCACTCCTGCGGCATCGGATTCAAGGCCGCCGCGCACCTGCGCAAGCACACCGAGTTCGCCTGGGAGCGCCCCATTCTGCGGGACATGCCGTCGCGGCCGTGGACCGCGTTCAGCGCGCAATAAGGCATGTGGCGCACCCTCCCAGCGTGCCGCGCCGGCCCTCCTGCCGACGCCCGGCCGCCAGTCGCCCGGCGCGAGTTCATAGCTTTCGCCGGCGCAGGGGGCGTCTTCCTTGCCGCCAAGGAACCTGAACTGTCGCGGCCCCTGGTAATCACCGTGCAAGCGATGTTCGATCAGGGCGCGCACTCCAGAAAAGGCTTAGGCGAAGCCGAGCGTTCCAAGTTCAGTAACCTTCAGCAGAAGGCGCGACGCGAATACGCAACCAGTGGAATCCGTTTCGACGTGCGCGTCCTGGAAGGCGCTTACCTGCGGCAGCAAGGCTACTCGGAAATTCCCGAGAGATTCCTGGCGCGGGGAAGTATCAATCTCTTCGTCACGGACACGCTGGGTTACGACATCGACCGGGACCGCACGGGTGGCTGTTCGATGGGGCCGCGTCCACCCAACCGTCGATCGGGAGGCGATCCGTTCTACAAGACCTTCCTGGGCCTGCGGGAAGCGCGCGACACCACGTTGCCGCATGAGTACGCGCACCACTTCACGCTGGACACGCAGCGAAATCCAACCGCCGCAGGCAACCTCTGGGCCGATCTCCGAAACGACTACTGGCTTTGGCTGCAGCGCCACGGCGTGCCGATTGCGGAGTTCCGCGCTTGCGCTCATTCGGAGTGGGCGAGGCAGTGGGACGGGACACCAGGCCTCCACGCCTCCAGGACCCGCTCCTTCAAACTTCGTTGTAACTTATAACTACCTTGTAGTCGACTCCCGGAGCGGAGAAATGCGCCTTTCCGCACTCAATCCTCCGGCCGGCACAGCAAAACCAGCATCGTCCGGGGCAGCCATGAAATCAAGCATCGCCTTGAATGTAGAACCCGTCTGCTTCCGCGGCGTGGACGGCGGTGCCTGCAAGCGCTCGTGCTACATAACCCTGTTGTGCAAGTCCTGCCGTCCATCAGGCAAGAAGTGCCCGAGGCATGATGCATCAGTCCGCTATTTGGCGGGAGAACCGCCGAGGAACTCGTAGGGATTGATGGGGGCGCCTTCCCACCAGCGCTGTTCGGGCCCCAGCTTGAAAATGCCGAAGTGCAGGTGCGGGGCATCCGGCGATGCGTTGCCTGTACTGCCTACGTAGCCCAGAACCCCGCCTTTCCGCAAGAACGCACCCTCTTGCAACCCTGGCGCGTATCTGTCCAGGTGCGCGTAGTAGTAGCAGTAGGTGCGGCTGTCGTCGAATTGATAGACGGTCAAGCCACCCGGCTTGCTGATGAAAAGCTTCACGACGGTCCCTTCATCGGCCGCCAGGACGGGTGTGCCCCGCGGGGCCATGATATCCAGCGCCTCGTGCCGGTGGCCGCCACGCATCTGGTTGAAGTTGTCTTGCAGGTCCGCCGCGTGGACGCCCTCGACGGGAACCATAAGCCCGCGTTGCATCAATGGCAGGTCCGGCAGCGCCGTCTGCGCGGGGCGTGTGCGGCGCGCATCCGGGGTCCGCGCCGGCGTTTGGATCTCCTGGGGCCTGCCTGGCGCGGCCGAAGCGTTCGTGGTCCGTAATATCCCGGTCTGCCAGAGGAGCAGCGTGAGGAACACCAGGCCACAGGCAAAACCCGCGAAAAAGACGGTTAACGGCCTTTCGCGCATGCCTTACTCCTGCAGGATGGCGGGCGTCCCGGGTTTCACCATATGGGACAGCTCGGATGCGTCCCAGTTGGTCAACCGTATGCAGCCGTGCGACTCCGCATGCCCGACTTTTCCCGGCGCCGGAGTCCCGTGAATGCCGTAATGCTCTTTCGAAAGATCGATCCAAACGACGCCGACCGGGTTCCGCGGCCCAGGCTTGATCTCCGCCTTTTGATCCGCGGGGTTCGCGTTCCAAAAAAGCTGCGGATCGTAGTAAAAGACCGGATTCGGCCATACGCGCTTGATCTTCCAGTCCCCAATCGGAAGCGGATCGTGCTCGCTGCCGATCGTGGCCACATAATAGGACAGCATCTTTCCCTCCGCGTCAAGAGCCGTCACAGAGCTATCGGACTTGGAAACCACCACGGTGGCCGCGTGGCCCGGCGGTGTCGCGGCCAGGCTCGGAGCCAGGATCGGTTCGCCCTCCTTATCGAAACCGCTGTGCGGATTGAGCGCCTTCAGCAGATCCGGGCTGCAGTGGAACTTTTCGCCGAGTCCCTCCAGAGGCGACGCGTACCCCAGAGACGGCAATTTGGCCTGCTCCATCAGGTCCGCGGGCACGCTCACGAAAGGCCCAGCCAGATCTTCCGGTACGATCGTGTAGCTGAACAGCGCCGGCGCCTGGTCCGCATTCAGCACGGCCCATGTCTCGGGCCCGACCGCGCCATCCGCGGGAAGATTGTGGGCGCGTTGAAATGCGCTCACCGTCTTTTCCAGGTTGCTGCCATAATTGCCGTCGATTTCGCCGCAGGAAAAATGGGCGCGGCCCAGCAGGATCTGGGCCCGTACCACGGCCGGGCCTTTGGCGTTCGGGCCGATGGCCGCCGTTCGAGTTGAATCGTCGATGGCTTGTTCAAGGGTGACCGCGGCCTTCGCCCGGCCTGCCTTCCGCATCTGCCCGCCAGCCGGTGCGCAGAGCACTGCCGCCAGGAGAAACATTAGAGATTTCATCGGTGCGTGCGCTTTCAGCATTTCAAAAGGACTCTGGCGTCCCTGGTTGGCGGCTACCAGTCCCCAGAGCATTTAGTCTGCCAATTGAAGGGAGGCCATCTTGTTCGCGGACCTGCTCGAAGTGCCGCCACGTGAGGCGGGCTGGCTGCGTCATGCCGCATATTTTTGCTGACATCGGCAATTTAACTAGCTGCAAGCTAGGACTCGGTTTCAATGGGGGAGCGGCTGGAAGACGGCGAAGACCGCGCCCTGCGGATCGGCGACGACGGCCCAGCGGCCTACACCCTCCAGAGTGGTTGGCCCATAGAATATATTGGCCCCCAGGGATTTGGCCTTGGCGGCGGCGCCATCGCAATCGGATGCCAGAAAATAGAGCAGCCAGTGCGAAGGGACGCCGGGTTGCGGACCTACCGGCGGTATGCCGCCGATGAACGTTCCGCCGTTCTTGATGTGCAGGTATCCTGACGGATCGTTCTGGCCGGGCGCGATGTTCCAGCCGAACAGAACCGCATAGAATTCGCGGGCGCTCGCAACATTGGTGGTCATCAGGTCCGCCCAGCACAGGGTACCGTCCACGCCGGCGATACCAATGCCTGGATTGCCCTTCGGTTGCCACAGCGAGAACGTCGCGCCGGTGGGGTCCTGGACGACTGCCATGCGTCCCGCATCGAAGACATCCAGAGGCGGTGCAAGCACTTTCCCGCCGATTTGTGCCGCGCGCGCCGCCGCGTCGTCGACGCTGTCCACTGAAATGTACGGCATCC
>DATNMW010000234.1:0-5932 GCA_035602155.1 Bryobacteraceae bacterium
ATCTGCGACTGCACGCTCCAAAAGCTGAAGCAGAACAGAAAGAGATACGGCGCGACCAGGAACACCGCGACCCACGTGAGCGGCGGCACAGTGACAATCAGCTTATACAGGCGCGAGTACACGCATCACCTCCTGGCTCACGCGCATGGCCGCCTTGTGCGCGGTGGTGTACTCCGTAATGAGCCCTTCCGAATCCGAGTGCGCGAAGAATAGCCTGCCCAGCGGCTTGCGGATTTTGGGCGCGATACGCGTGGTGGCGCCGGGGGTGGACATGCACATGGGATGCCCGCGCCGGCAGATGTGGACCTCTTCTACTTTTTCCCGAGAGCCTGGGAACCAGCGGTCGATCAGATCGACAACAGTCTCGCCCATCTTGTAGCAATAGGCATCGTCAAGCACACTCACGCGTTCGGCTTCGTGGCGCGGCACATAGCAGGTGAGCACGGACGGGCGGTTTGTGTCGCGGTTGCCGCGATTGTCTACCCAATCGGCCACGTTGAAATCTACGATGGGCGATGGCGCCGGAACATTGGTGTCATACGAACCGTTGTAGATCACTTCGCGCGAGCAGACGTTGACGACCAGGTATGGCGCGTAGCGTAGCTGAGCCATGGCTTCGGCGTGCTCCCGATCGAGACCCAGGACGATTTTCTTCGCGATGAATTTCGGGCACGCGATCACTACGGCCTTGGCCGCGATCGTCTGTAGCGCGCCCTCGTGGAAGTAGGTCACAGTGGGCTTCGCGCCGGCCTGCTCCACTTGGATCACCGTGGCGCCTTTGCGCAGACGGCCGGGCGCAGCCTTCTCCACGGCCTGCTCGAGCGCCAGCGAGATGCGGCCCAGGCCGCCGGCCCAAGTGAAGCGCGTCTGGTCCAGGCCGCCGCCCCAATCCATGCTGGTTGCGCCGATCAGCGCCGAGGTGTTGTCCGCGTCCGCGCCCCAGTTGTTTGGTCCGAAGTTGTCGAACCACAGCTTCAGCTCCGGCTCATAGGGCTTGAGTAGCTCGGCGAAAACCATGTTATCTAGCTTGGCGGCGTGCTTCTCCGCATCGAGCGCTTTCATGTCGGCCAGGAACTTCGCGAAGCTCTTCTTCACGCGGTCCGGATAGGGCGACTTCCACAGCCCGTCGCCCCAAAAGTCCGGCACCACGGTGTCGTTGATGACGGCGGCGTCAACGCTGCGGATGCGCTGAATGGGCATGCCGATTTCGACGCACAGGTCTTCGACGGGCTTGTCGGCCTGATAGGCTGCGCCGGTGGAATACCAGACTCCACGCCACTGTTCGCTGATGGCATTGCCGCCCAGGCGCGGCTCTTTTTCAAGCAGCAGGAAGTTGGTGTGCCGCAGTTGCCAGGCGGTCATCAGGCCGGAGGGTCCGCCGCCCACGATGACTACTTCGTATTCTGCCGAGGGTTTGGGGATTTGGAAGTGCGCGCCGTCGCGCACGCTGTGACAGATCTTATTGTCTTCGCCGCCAAGTTGCGCTTGCGAGGCGGCGGCATCGGTGGGGCAGGCCGATGCAGCTACACCACCGGCGATCAGGTAGCGGACGGCGTCTCTGCGAGTAGTCATTGCAGGCGTACCGCCTCCTCGGGTAGGAAGCCGAATGTCTGCTCGCCGGCGAGTTCGCCTGAACTGGGCGTGCGCACAGTGAGAGTCAGGCCACCGGCGCATTCGATTTCCAGCAAGTCACTGGCGCCGCCGAAAGTTTGCCGGCGGACGATGCCGCGAAAGGGGCCGCCCAGCCGGATGCACTCCGGCCGCAGCGAAAACACCGCGTCGCCGGACTCGCCGCCGCAGGGCCACTCCAGCGGACCGCAGCGGGCGCATCCGTTCTCCACGCTGCCGCGCAACAGGTTCGTCAGTCCGATAAAGCTGGCCGCATAAGCGGTGCGCGGCCGGTTGTAGATCCCGCGCGGCGTATCCACCTGCTCCAGTTCGCCGGCGCGCAGCAGCGCGATGCGGTCGGAGAGCGCCATGGCTTCCTCCTGATCGTGCGTGACGAACAGGAACGCGATGCCCACTTCGCGCTGCAGCGATTTCAACTCGACCTGCATGTCGCGGCGCAGGCTGGCGTCCAACGCGGATAGCGGTTCATCCAACAGCAGCAACTTGGGGCGATTCACCAGCGCGCGCGCCAAGGCGATGCGCTGCTGCTGTCCGCCGCTCAACTGTGTGGGGCGGCGCGCGGCAAAGTCACTCATCTTGACCTGCGCCAGCGCACTCTGGACGCGCGGCGGTATCTCTTCCTTGCGAGTTTTGCGCGCGCGCAGGCCGTAGGCCACGTTTTCGAAAACGGAGAGATGCGGGAACAGCGCGTAGTGCTGGAAGACCGTGTTGACTCCACGTTTGTTGGGCGGCAGGTGGTCGATACGCTCGCCCTCCATCCGGATTTCACCGCCGTCCGGATGCTCGAAGCCTGCCAGCAGCCGCAGCAGCGTGGTCTTGCCCGATCCGCTCTCGCCCAGCACGGTGAGGAACTCGCCCGCCGCAATTTCGAGCGACACATCCCGCAACACCGGCGCCTGGCCGAATCGTTTCGCCACGCCGCGAATGGAGAGCAGTGACATTATTGCGCGGCCTTCACTTCGTTCCAAATCTGGTTATACTTGTCACGACGCGGCACGTCTTCCCAGAAATAAATGCGCTGTTGATAATGGTCCAGATCGTCGAGATGCAGGTTCTTTTGCTCGGCGGCGGTGAGCAGGCCGGCCACTGCGGGATTCGACGGCAGATAGCCGGTGACTGCTATCACTTGTTTCTGCGTCTTGGCTTCGACCAGGTACTCGATGAGTTGGTGCGCCAGGTCCTTGTGGTCGCTGGCGGCGGTGATCATCAGGTGATCGATCCATCCTGTGGTGTTTTCCTTGGGGATGGTTTCGCCGATCGGGAAGTTGTGCTTGCGCAGTTGGTTGGTCATCAGCGGCCAGCCCATGGCCAGCGTCACTTCGTGATTTTCGAAAAGGTTGGTCAGTTCCCCGCCGGTGGACCAGATCTTGCGGACATTCCGCTTCAACTCCAGGAGCTTGGCCTTGACCTTATCCAACTGGTCGTCGGTCAGATTGTAGAGTGCGTGCGGATCGGGCCTGTCGTATCCGAGCACTTGCGCGGCCATGTAGAGGGTCGATAAGTCATCCCAGACCGAGACTTTGCCTTTGACTTTCGGATCCCACAATATGTTCCAGGTATCGGGCGGCGCGGTGAACGCGGTGGTGTCATACAGCAACGGATTTGGACCCCACTGATAGGGCACGCCGTAGACCTTGCCTCCGGACTTCACCAGCGGCAGCGAGGTCAGGCGCGGCATAAGCTGCTGGTAAGTGGGGATCTGCGCCAAGTCAAGCGGTGCGGCGAGTCCGGTGGTGGCGATCATGGTGGCAACGTCGCTGGAGGGAGAAATCACGTCGTAGTTCGCAGCGCTTCCGCCGCGCAGCTTGGCGACCAGTTCGTCGCTCGATCCCATGTAAGACGCGCTTACTTTGCACCGACACTGCTGTTCGAAGCCGGCGATGAAGGATGGGTCGGCATAGCCTTCCCAGACAAGCAGGCCCAGGGTGGGGGTAGACTTCTTGCATCCCGTTAGAAGTAACAGAAGCAAGGCTGCATAGATTTTCATGCGGCCTCCAGAGCGGCTTGCATGATGTCAAGGGCTTCGCTCATTTGATCGTCCGTCACGATCAGCGGCATCAGGATTCTTACGACATTGCCATAAGTGCCGGCGGTGACCAGGATTAGACCGTGTTCGTAGCAGTATTTCGTAAGCGCCTTGGTGGATGCCGCGTCCGCCAGCTCAAACGCCTGCATGGCTCCCAGGCCGCGCACATCGCGGATGATCGGGAAGCGCGCCTTCCAGGCCAGCACACGGTCGCGGAATAGCTGGCCGAGACGCATGGCGCGTGCGCACAGCCCGCCGCTCTCGATCGCCTCGATGGCCGCCAGCGCCGCTTCGCAACACAAGGGATTGCCGCCGAACGTGCCGCCCAGCGCGCCGGGCCCGGTGTGATCCATAATCTCCGCCTTGCCCGTCACCGCGGCCATCGGAAGCCCGCCCCCGAGGCTCTTGGCCGTGACCATCAGGTCCGGCTCGATGTCTTCGTACTCGATCGCAAACATCTTGCCGGTGCGGGCGAAGCCGCTCTGTACTTCGTCGGCGATGAAGACAATGCCGTGTTTGCGGCAGATACCTGCGACGTCGGTGAGCCATCCCGGCGGCGGCACGATGAATCCGCCTTCACCTTGCACCGGTTCCACGATGAGGGCCGCGACCGACTCAGCCGCCACCACGCGCTGGAACGTGTCTTCAAGCTGCGCGGCGGGTTGGCCGTACGGCACTCGGTAGATATCGCTGGGGAATGGCTCGAAGCCGGCTTTATAAGGATGCGTCTTGCTGGTAAGCGAGAGGGTCAGCAGCGTGCGCCCGTGGAACGCGTCTTCGAAACAGATCACCGCGGGGTGGCGTGTGTAAGCGCGCGCGATCTTGATGGCGTTCTCGACGGCCTCCGCGCCGCTGTTCAGCAGCAGCGTCTTCTTCGGCGTAGTGCCGGGCGCCAGCGCGTTCAGCTTCTCGGCGAGCCGCACGTAGCTTTCATAGGGTGTGACCATGAAGCAGGTGTGCAGGAAGCGGTCCGCCTGAGCGTGCAGCGCGGCGACCACGCCCGGCTCGCGATGGCCGGCGTTGAGGCATCCGATGCCGCCCGCGAAATCGAGGAAGCGGTTGCCATCCACGTCTTCGATGACGGCGCCTTCGGAGCGGCTCACGAAGATGGGCGTCAACTGCGAGACGCCGCGGGGCACGGCCTGCGCGCGCCGGGCGGCCAGGGATTGGGAGCGCGGTCCGGGGATGGCGGTTTTCAGATGGATCGAAGGCATGTTGTCACGCGGCGATCTATGCATCGTATCACTGGCGGCGCGGTGTTGGTCGTCACGGTTCGGCGAGCTTGATCTTGTTAACAAAGCCAATATCATATCAGTGTGTGATAATGATAATCGGTGGAGCGCGATACGTTCCTAGACGCGCTGCTCGACCTCGACGGGCAGGTGTTGGTAATCGACCCGGAGGGCCGGCACTGGGTTCGCTTTGCTGCCCGTCGCGTTCCAGCGAGCGAGGCGAGGCCGCACGGCCTGGATTACTCCCTGACGCTGCATGGTCCCGATGGTAAATGTTCGATCACAAACACCGTTTGAAGTCGGTGCGCCCATACGAATACAAAGACGCGGCGACGCTACTTGCCGACTTCTGGTCAGCGGTTGACGCGGTCCTACGCGAGAAAGGAATTATTGTATGAAGACCCTTAAGATCGGAATCGCCACCTACGAGGACATGCAGGCGCGAACAATGGCGATCGCGCGGGGCAAGCTCAGGCCCAAGCCGGGAGATCCGAAGGTGTGGTTTACCTCAACCGAAAGTTTTGCCAAGGTTTTGTCGAACAAGAACCGTGCCCTACTCGCGACGATCGCGGCGATGCATCCGGCTTCACTTCAGGAACTGGCGGAGCGAACCGGCCGCAAGCCATCCAATTTGTCCCGGACGCTGAAGACGATGGAGCACTATGGCTTCGTGCGGCTGCATCGGGGGGACCGCGGACGAGTCCGGCCGGAGGTGCCCTATCAATCGATCTCTCTCGAATTGCCTTTCAGCGCTTGAAGCTGATTCGCCCGCGCGGGCGATCTCGCTTGCTAGCGGAAGAAAATCGCGCCTCCGTACCGGATTCTCGGCAGGACGGCCCGGCCGATGGCGACCTGATCTCCTTAGCGATCAGCCAACGACTGGCGAGCGATTGATCAATCTGGTGAAATTGCACGGCTCTGCAACATGGAAACTGGACGCCGCCCGGCAGCCAATTGAGACGGGTTGGAGTATGCCCACCGATCATGACTGCTTGTTGTGCTTCGGGTACAAGAGCGTTCCGGAACAAAATCCCTTTGTCGCGCT
>DATNMW010000235.1:0-9764 GCA_035602155.1 Bryobacteraceae bacterium
GTACTGGCGGGCAAAAGCGGCATCGGACCGATTACGGCTTTCGACTCCCACCTCTTTTCCTGCCGCATCGCCGGCGAGGTCCAAGGCTTCGACCCGGCCAGCTACATCGAAAAAAAAGAAATCAAGAAGATGGGACGCTTCATCCAATTCGCCATCGCGGCGGCGGATTGCGCCACCGCGTCCGCCGGCCTGCGCGTTCACCCCGATGAGGCGGAGAACGTCGGCGTCTACATCGGCAGCGGCATCGGCGGATTCGAAGTCATCGAGCGTGAACACCAGACACTCCTCGAACATGGCCCCCGCCGCATCTCGCCGTTTTTCATTCCCGCGACTATCGTCAACCTGGCCTCCGGCTACGTCTCCATCCGTACCGGCGCGAAAGGTCCGAATTCCGCCACTGCCACCGCCTGCACCACCAGCGCGCATTCCATCGGCGATTCCTTCCGGATCATCCAGCGCGGCGACGCCGACGTCATGATTTGCGGCGGCACGGAAGCCTGTATCACCCCCATGGGGATTGGCGGATTCGCGGCCATGCGCGCACTTTCCACGCGCAACGATGAACCCCAACGCGCCTCCCGTCCCTGGGATCTCAATCGCGACGGCTTCGTGGTTGGCGAGGGCTCCGGCATCCTGATACTCGAAGAACTCGAACGCGCCCGCCGGCGCGGCGCACACATCCTGGCCGAAACCGTCGGATACGGCATGAGCGCCGACGCCTTTCACGTCACCGCGCCGTCCCCCGATGGCGATGGCGCCTACCGCGTCATGCGCAATGCGCTGCGCGACGCCGGTCTCCAGGCGGATCAGATCGAATACATCAACGCACACGGCACTTCTACCGATGTTGGCGACCGCGTTGAAACCGTCGCCATCAAGCGCTGCTTCGGCGAGCACGCCTACAAGGTGGCGGTCAGCTCCACCAAATCCATGACCGGGCATCTGCTCGGTGGCGCGGGAGGCCTCGAGGCCGGCATCACCGTCCTCGCCATCCGCGACCAGGTAGCCCCGCCCACCATCAACTACGAAGCGCCCGACCCCGATTGCGATTTGGACTACGTGCCCAACCAGGCGCGCTCCATGCGCATCGACCACGCCCTGTCCAACTCCTTCGGTTTTGGAGGAACCAACGGTGCACTCATCTTCAAACGCTACGCGGAGTAGAAGGAGACAGAATTCAGGAGACAGAAGTCGGAAGCCGCAGCACGGCTCTTCCGGCTTCTGTCTCCCGACTCCTGTCTCCTGTCTTCTTTTCTTATGAAAATCATAGTCTGCATCAAACAAGTCCCCGCCCGCGATTCGCAATTGCGGGTGGCGTCATCGGGCGCCTGGATCCAGGATGCCGATCTCAGTTACGAGATCAATGAGCCCGATGCCTACGCCTTGGAAGAGGGCTTGCAACTGAAAGAGAAACACGGCGGCGAAGTGGTGGTGCTGTGCGCCGGACCCGCGCGCGCCGCGCAAACCATTCGGGAGGCCCTCGCCAAGGGCGCCGACCGTGCCATCCACATTGAAGAGGAAGGTCTGGGCGCGTTCGACGCACTGGGCGCAGCTCGCCTGCTGGCCGCCGCGCTAGGTCCCGAAAAGCCCGACCTGGTGCTCACCGGACTGCAATCCGACGACCTGGGTTACGGCCAAACCGGTGTGATCCTGGCAGAATTGTTGGGCCTGCCCCACGCCACCATCATCATGCAGGTGGAGAAGCAGGATGGCTCCATCCGCGTGAAACGCGAGTTGGAAGATGGCTGGTTCCAGCATGTCGAGATGCCCCTGCCCGCGTTACTGACCATTCAATCCGGCATCAACAAACTCCGCTATGCGACTCTCATGGGCATCAAGAAAGCCAAAAATAAGGAGATCCGCAACGTGATCGCCGCCGGTTTGGGAGCAAGCTCCGCCGCTCCGTCCATCCAACTGAGCCGCGTCTATCTGCCGAGCCGCTCCAAGCAGACCCAACTGTTCGACGGGCCGCCCAAGGAAGCCGCGGCCAAGCTGGTCGAGAAGCTGAAATTCGAGGCGCGTGTCATATGAGCATTCTGGTGGTGATGGAACAACGCGCGGTCCAAGGCCCGCCCGCCTGGAGCCGCATGTCCTGGGAGACGTTGGCCGCCGGCCAGCAACTCGCAGGCGAATTGCAGCAGCCCGTCTCAGCCGCCGTGCTGGGACAGGGCATCGAAAGCCTTGCGCAGGAACTCACCGGCAAGCAGCTCGACCATGTCTATGCCGTCGAGCATGACTTCCTCAAAGACTACACGCCGGATACTTACACGGCGGCCGTGCGCCAGTTAGTCGAACACACGCAAGCCGGCATTGTGATCTTCCCGCACACTTACCAGGTGCGCGACTTCCTGCCCAAGCTGGCCACCGCGCTCGGCCGCGTGGCTGTGAGTGATGTGATCGCGCACCGTATCGAGGATGGCAAACTGGTTCTGGTGCGCCAGCTCTTTCAGGGCAAGCTCAACGTGGACGTGCGCTTCACTGGCGACCCGCCGTATTTCGCCTCCCTGCAAGCCGGCGCATATCGCGCCGATCGCCTCGAAGCCGGATCGGCCGCTGCGCTTCAGGTCCAGAAGTTCGCGCCGCAGCTCACCGCCAGCCGCACCAAGCCCCTCGAGTTGTTCCGCGAAGCCCAGCGCGCCGTGGACCTGACCGCCGCAGAGATCATCGTCTCCGTCGGCCGCGGCATCAAGGAGGCCGACAACATCCCCATTGTGCAAAAGCTGGCCGACGCCCTCGGCGCGGAACTGGCGGCCTCGCGGCCCATCTGCGATTCCGGCTGGCTCCCCATGGAGCGCCAGGTCGGCAGCTCCGGCCAAACCGTCGCCCCCAAGATGTACCTGGCCGTCGGTATCTCCGGCGCCATCCAACACCTGGTCGGCATGAAGGGGTCCAAGACCATCGTCGCCATCAACAAGGATGCCAACGCGCCCATCTTCGAAGTGGCCGATTACGGCATCGTGGGCGACTTGTTCCAAGTGGTCCCCGCCCTGATAGAAGAACTCAAGAAAGCGAAGAGCTGACGCGCGCCACTCGCACGAGGGCCGCGAGCGTGTTTGACTCCCGGCAATTCACCGACTATTGTGGACTTAATGGATGAAATCACGTTCCAAGTCTTCAACGACGAGGACTCCGGCCGGTTGGTGGCCTCATGGGACGCGCCTGACCACTCGGGTGGCATCACGACTCAGGGGCGGGACCTTCAGGATTTGCAGCAGCAAGTCAGCGAAGCGGTGGAGACTCATTTTGACCAGGGCCAAGCCCCACACCGCATTCGGCTGCATTTCGTCAACGATCCGGTTCTGATTCAGGCATGAAGCTGCCTCGGGACGTCTCAGGCGCAGCCGCCAGCCGGGCCTTGCAGCGGATCGGATTCACGGTCACCAGGCAGGTTGGGTCGCACGCGCGGTTGGTTCGCGGCGAGCGCCGAGTAACCGTTCCAATGCATAGTGCATTAGCTCCCGGCACGCTTCAGAGCATCTTGCGCCAAGCGGATGTCGGTCTCGAATCATTTCTCGATGTGCTCTAAAGCGATAAAGGTTCGCCGCTTCAACCGCACCATCCTCCCCGGCGGGGCCAGCAAGCGCTCCCGCAGTCCCTTGGGCGACCACTCGTCCTGGTGAGCCTCCAGCAGGTCCTTCTCTTCGCGCTCGCGTTTCTCGAAGTACGCTGCCAACTCGGCGCTGTGTTTCAAATAATAGCCGATCGCCTGGTAGACGGCGGGCAATTGCACGCTGGAGAACTTCTGGGAGATCTCCTCCGCCGTGGCGCCCCGATTGAAAGCGCGAACAACGAGATCCAGCGTGACGCCTGTCCCGCCGATGCGGTCGAGGCCTTTTCCGTCTTTCGCCAAGGGAATCGCGTCAACGAGTTCAACAACGGCTATACCTTGATTGTCACTCTAGCGCGCGGGCGGCGCAAGACCGCGTTGTCTGCTCGAACATCCCCATCGTGCAGAAGCTGGCCGACGCCCTCGGCGCGGAGCTGGCGGCCTCGCGGCCCATCTGCGATTCCGGCTGGCTCCCCATAAAGCGCCAGGTCGGCAGCTCCGGCCAAAACGTCGCCCCCAAGATGTACCTAGCCGTCGGTATCTCCGGCGCCATCCAGCATCTGGTTGGCATGAAGGGGTCCAAAACCATCGTCGCCATCAACAAGGATGCCAACGCGCCCGTCTTCAAAGTGGCCGATTACGGCATCGTAGGCGACTTGTTCCAAGTGGTCCGGCCCTGATAGAAGAAATCAAGAAAGCGAAGGGCTGAAAGTCGCTATCGACTTTATTCGCCGCCCCACAAGGCAAACTGAACTACTACCCGCCAACCGGACCAAACCCGACTTCCAACGCTGGGATAAACATATTGGGGTGGGGCGGGCACTGTGGTACACTGCCGCCGTTATCCTTGGAGGCGAGACATGAAAGCTTCTCTGTTTTATCGAATCGGATCTGTTCTTCTGCTGCTTTTTGCTGTCGGACATACACTTGGTTTTCGCCAGTCCGATCCGACATGGGGAGTCGATACCCTTCTTGGCTCAATGCGGTCGATTCACTTTGACGTGCAGGGGTTCAGCCGGACTTATTGGGACCTCTTTGTCGCGGCTGGATTCTCGGTCGCCGCGTTTTATCTATTCGCGGCGGTATTAGCGTGGCAGCTAGGCGGCCTTCCGGCAGAGACTTTGGCGGTCATGCGCGTCACCGTGTGGGCTCTCGCTCTTTGCTTTGCCGCCATCACGGTTGTGAGCTGGAGATACCTCTTTATCCTTCCTATCGTTTTTTCAATCGCGATTACAGCGTGTTTGACTGCGGCGGCATGGCTTTCAGCGAAGCCGCTCTGAAGTCGTTCGTTCGCGTCTGTTCCAGCTTGCAACTTCAAGCGATTGCTTCGGACGAGCCGCGCAACGTGTTTCGCTCTGCGCCGCCGCTGTCTTGGACAAAGTTGTTGACGAACTGAATATTCGTGCTCTGGGCATCCCACGGATAATTCTGAATTACTGGAGCGCAGGAACTTGGCGGCGTGGCCGCTGTTTCCACGATTATGCTGCCGACGATATCGGCGGGCATCTGGCTGAAAATGATTTCGGTTACCACTCCGGCGAGGGCAGGGTGGGATCTCTTTGCGGCAGCCTCTCCTATCCCACTGGCTCGGTAATGCACTGAATCTGCCGGGCCGCCACCGCAAGCGGTCTCCGCCAGCGTTAAACCAGCGCTAAAGCAGTTAGAATGAAATCTTCACGCGATGCTCGAACAAGAATTGCCGGATCTCGAATCCGCCGCGCTGGCCCGCATCCAGGCCGCCCGTTCGCCCCAGGATCTGGAGCAGGTGCGCATTGAAGCGCTCGGCCGCAAAGGCTCGCTTACGCAAGCCGGCAAAGAGATGGGCAAACTCCCGCCGGAGGACCGCGCGCGGGTCGGAAAAGTGCTCAATGCCGCCAAGCAGAAGATCGAATCGGCCTTCGAATCCCGCCAGCGGCAATTCGACGCGGAAGCCCTGGAAACCCGACTCCACGCCGAGTGGCTCGATCTCACCCTCCCCGCGCCCGGCCCGCAAATGGGCCATCTGCATCCCATCACCCAGATCCAGTCCGAAATCGAGAACCTCTTCGTCTCCCTCGGTTTCGCCGTGCTCGACGGCCCCGAGGTCGAAGACGAATATCACAATTTCGACGCGCTGAACATCCCCGCCGACCATCCCGCGCGCGACATGCAGGACACCTTCTGGCTCACCGATGGCAACCTCCTGCGCACCCACACCTCGCCCGTGCAGGTGCGCGGCATGGAGCGCCTGGGGCCGCCCCTGCGCATGATCGCCCCCGGCCGCGCCTTCCGCAACGAAAATGTGGACGCCTCCCACGAGCACACCTTCTATCAACTCGAAGGCATGATGATCGACCGCGACGTCTCCGTAGCGCACCTCATCTACTTCATGAAGACCCTGCTCAGCGCCATCTTCAAGCGCGAGGCCACGGTGCGCCTGCGCCCAGGATACTTCCCGTTCGTAGAGCCTGGCTTCGAGCTGGATATCCAATGTCTGATCTGCGGCGGTCCCGGCTGCCCTGTCTGCAAGCAAAGCGGATGGGTGGAGTTGCTGCCTTGTGGCCTGGTAAATCCCAACGTGCTGCGCATGAGCGGCATCGATCCCGAAGAGTGGAACGGCTTCGCTTTCGGCCTGGGCCTTACCCGCCTCGTCATGATGCGCTACGCGATTGACGACATTCGCCTGTTGCAAAGCGGCGATCTGCGCTTTCTGCAGCAATTCTAAGCTAATGAAGTTCTCATACAACTGGATTCGCGAATACGTCCCCGCGCTGGACACCCCGGCCCGCCAACTGGAGCGCCTCATCACCATGCGCACCGCGGAGTGCGAAGGCATCCAGGAAACCGGTGCGCTGCTGGCCCAGGCCTGTGCGGCGCGCGTTGTGGCCGTCGAACCTATCCCCGGCGGTCACAATGTGAAGGCTGTCGTCGAAACGGGCGTGTACGGCGAAAGGGTTGTAGTCTGCGGCGCGCCGAACTGCCGCGCCGGCATGTTCAGCGTCTACGTGCCCATCGGAAAAAAGGTCGTCAGCGGCGTGGAGAGCGACGGCATGCTGGCCAGCGGCGCGGAACTCGGCGTCAATCGCGATAGCGCCGGCATCGTTGAGCTTACCGGCGGCCTCGTTGGCGAACTTGCCGGCTGCGCTCCCGATAGCATCGTCGAGATCGACAACAAGTCCATCACCCACCGCCCCGACCTGTGGGGACACTTCGGCCTGGCGCGCGAAGTGGCCGCCATTTTGCGCCAGCCCTTGCGCGATCCGGTGCAGGCGTCCCTCATCCCCACCGCGCCCGCGTCCATTAATGTGGCCATCGAAGACCTCGATCTCTGCCCGCGATATAGTGCGCTGGTGTTCGACAACGTCACGGTCCAGCCGTCGCCGCTCTGGCTGCAATACCGGTTGACCGCCGTCGGCCTGAACCCCATCAACAACATCGTGGACATGACCAACTTCATCATGTCCGAACTGGCGCAGCCCATGCACGCTTTCGATCGCGATCTGCTGCACGGCGATACCATCTTTGTGCGCCGCGCGCACGAAGGCGAATACTTCCTGGCCCTGAATGACCAGGAGTTCACGCTGCGCGCGTCCGACCTGGTCATCGCCGATGCGCAGGGCGCGGTGGCCCTCGCCGGCGTAATCGGCGGCAAGCATAGCGCCATCGCCGCAGGCGCCACGAGTATCGTGCTTGAAAGCGCCTGCTTCAACGCCGCCAGTGTCCGGCGCACCTCTTCAGCGCTGAAGCTGCGCACCGACGCTTCCATGCGGTTCGAGAAATCGCAGGACCCGGCCAATACCGTGCGCGGCCTCGCGCGGGCCGTCGAACTGCTCCGGGAATTGTCGCCCGGCATCCGTCTCGTCGGCGGCCTTGCGGACCGGCGCAAGGCCATCCCACCCCCGCCACCCATTCTGCTGCCCATGGACTGGCTCGCGCGCAAGCTCGGCAAGGACGTCGGCGCGGATGAAGTGCGCGACATCCTGGAGCGGCTGGCCTTCGGCGTCACGACCGATTCGCCGGGCGTGTTTTCGGTGACCGTGCCCACCTGGCGCGCCACCAAAGACGTCTCCGTCAAGGACGATCTGGTGGAAGAAGTCGGCCGCATGATCGGCTACGATTCCATCGCACCCCGCCCGCCAGCCATCCTGACCACCGTGCCACCCCCGAATGCAGAGCGCGCCTTCCATCGCGCCGTCCGTTCCGTGTTCGCGGACCAGGGCTTCACCGAAGTCTACAATTACTCGTTCGTGGCGGAAGCCGATGCGCGCGCGTTTGGGATGGAGCCGGCCGATCACGTTACCGTGGCGAATCCCATCGCGCCCAACCAGTCGCTGCTGCGCATGTCGCTGCTGCCCGAACTGCGCGCCAACGTGCTAGAGAACGGCAAGCACTTCGACGCCTTTCGCATCTTCGAAATCGGCCGCGAGATCCATAAGCAGCCGCAAGGCCTGCCGCGCGAGATCCCGCACTTGGCCGCGGCCATCTACAGCAAGGATGGCGATGGCGAGGCGGGCCTCTTCGAAATGAAGCGCGCCGCCCAGTGCCTGATGCCCGGCGCGGAGGCCCGCCCCGCCGCCGCCATGCCCTACGAGCATCCCGCGCGCGCTGCGGAAATCCATTGGCGCGGCGCCGTCGCCGGCCGCCTGTTCGAGTTGCACCCGTCGCTGGCCCAAGGCCGCACCGCCATGCTCGATCTGGATTTGACGCTGGTCCAGGCCGCCGCGCCCAGAGAGACGCGTTACACGCCCATCCGCCGCTATCCCTCGAGCGCGTTCGATCTTTCCGTGGTGGCGCATTCGCGCGAACTCGTGGGCGACTTACGCGGCAAGCTAGCGGCGCTGGCCGGACCGCTGCTGCAATCGATTGAATACCAGCGCCAGTACGCCGGTCCGCCGCTCGCCGAAGGCACCAAGAGCGTGTCGTTCCGGCTGACCCTCGGCTCGCAGGAGCGTACCTTGTCGTCCGAAGAGGTGGCCGCGATTCGCGCCCGCCTGATCGATGGCATGCGCGCGCATGGCTACGATCTGCGCTTGTGAGCACCCGCCGCTCACAGCCAGGGGGGTGGGTGGATCGCCGCCGGCAGCCCTGCCGTTGGTGCCGTGGCGAGGTCCCCAAGGGCCGCTTCACGTTCTGCTCGGACGCTTGCGTGCATGCGTGGAAACTGCGCACCGATCCCGGCTACCTGCGCGCGCAAGTTTTTCTGCGCGACCGCGGCGTCTGTGCGCAATGCGGCCTGGATACCGAGGCTTTGCGCAAGGATAAACGCAAGCTCGACTATGCCGCACGCCGCCAGTTCGAGAAGGATTGGGGCTCCCGCCGCCACCTGTGGGACGCCGACCACAGCGTGCCCGTGGCGGAAGGCGGCGGCGAATGCGGCCTTGCCAACATGCGCACGCTCTGCCTCAAGTGCCACCGCGGCGCAACCGTCGCACTGCTGCATCGGCTAAGTGGCGTACGCACCATGCGTGCCGCGTCGGCAGTCGTGCCGGCGCCGATTCGTCGAGAAACAGTGCCCTAAGGCGGCCGTTGCTCCGTAACGCCAGAATCTACTGAGCCGCGCACGTCAGTAAGCGGTGTCTTGCCACTTCTGCCGCGGGCTGCTAGAGCTGCGGCTCGCCCCCTGTGGCTTATCTTTTGGCGACGCTTTTCACAACGGTATTGAGGGCCCGGAGAAGCGTCCATGGAGTAGGCGACGGCGGGACGGGGCCTCTACGCCTCCCAAGGGTTAAGCACGGAAACCCGTGCCTTGTCGAAGACCCTGCGATCGCGGGTGACGACGGTCAGGCCGTGCTCGATGGCGGTGGCCGCGATAATGAGGTCGGGTTGCGATGTCTTCGGTAACCGGAAGAATCCGGTTCTCGAACATCGGCCTTACCTTCTGGATCAGCCAGTCCGGCGCCAACGTGCCCTCATTGGCCCCGGTCAGTCTGCAGGGGCGCCGTCGAAAACGTCACTGGAGGGCGGGCAATCCTGCCCGCAGCCGGCTTTCAGCCGGCTCTGGCCGCCCTCTAACGTTTTCATCATTTTTGGTGGCCCGCAGGGCCATGAAGACAGGATGGTATCCTGCGCGCCCATTGACAATCGGCCCGCAGGTTGCCAACCTGTCCTCATGGGCCTAAAGGCCCACAAAAGCGAGTGAAAACCCCCTTGACAGGTTTGCGAGCATGGAAGTAGGAGCCGAAGCTGGTCAAGGTCGCTGGGGCAGTGGATATGTTGAGACCGTCAACCTGTCTGATCC
>DATNMW010000236.1:0-4442 GCA_035602155.1 Bryobacteraceae bacterium
CCAAAGGCTTCTTCGTCGAGCCAACCGTATTTGCCGATGTGACCCCGGCGATGACTATCGCCCGCGACGAAATCTTCGGACCCGTGCTGGCGGTGATGCGCGCGCGCGATTTCGAGGACGCTATGCGCATCGCCAACGACATTCCGTTTGGGCTATCGGCTTCCATCCAGACCACCAACCTCTCGCGCGTCTTCGAGTTCGTTTACCGGATGGAAGCGGGCCTGCTTACGGTGAACCTTCCCAGCGCAGGCGTCGAATACCAGTTGCCTTTCGGCGGGACCAAGGAGTCCAGCTTCGGACCCAAGGAACAGGGGCCCGCCGCGCTCGATTTCTATAGCGACTACAGAACCGTTTATTTGAAATACTAATGCGTCTCGGACAAATCAAAGCCGATGGCGGCTACCTCGCCGCCGTATTCGAACGGGGCTTGGCCCGCGCGGTTCCAGGCTACACGGTCGTCGACCTGATTCGCCGCTCGGAAGTGCAGGGAGTCTCGCTCATCAAGACTACCGCGCGCCTCGCCAGCCATCATGCGGAGAGCCACCCGCCCGCGCTACCCATCGTGCCGCCGGAGGTCTGGGCCTGCGGTTGCACTTACGAGCGCAGCGCCTCGTTCCGCGATGCCGAGCACGGCGCGCGCGAAGGCATGTATGCGTACGTGTATAACCAGCCGCGGCCCGAAGTGTTCTTCAAGGGGACGGCGCGCGTGTGCGTGGGTTCCGGCCAAGCCATCGGCATCCGCGCGGATTCGCGCTTCACGGCACCCGAGCCTGAGTTGGCGCTGGTGCTTGGCAGCAAGGGCAACATCTTGGGATACACGCTGGCGAACGATGTCTCGGCCTGGGATATCGAGCGTGAAAACGCGCTGTACCTGCCGCAATCGAAGATCTATACGGCATGCTGCGCGTTGGGTCCGGTGATCGTGACCGCGGAGGATCTGCCGGATCCCTACAACCTGGAAATGAACTGCACCATCACGCGCGACGGCCAGCCGCGCTTCTCCGGCAGCGTATCCACTGCGAAGCTGCACCGCAAATTCGAGACTCTGATCGAATATTTGCGGCGCGCCAACCCCACGCCCGCCGGAACCGTGCTGCTCACCGGCACCGGCATCATCGTACCCGAAGATGCCGCGCTGGCGCCAGGCGACGTAGTGACAATAAGCATTCCCGAAATCGGCGAGTTGACTAACCATGCCCAAACCGTCGGCGCCCATTGACTTGAAGGGGTCTCTCCTGGAGTCCTACGCGGTCAACGAGCGCATCAACCAATACCTGCTTGAGAATCTTGTCGATGCCGCCTGGAACGCCGAACCGCCCGGCGGCAAGGGCCGCACCATCGCCGCCATCGCCGCGCACATCCACAACGTGCGCCACATGTGGCTGGTGGCCGCGGCGAAGGGCAAGCCGCTGCCCGATAAACTCGACCGCGCGACAGTCACCAAGAAGGAAGCTATGCACGCGCTCGCCGAAAGCGCTAAATGCTGTGCCCAGCTTCTTGCCGAATCGCTCGATCACCCCGAAGGTAAAGTCAAAGGATTCCGTCCGGACGTAGTGGGGATGTTCGGCTACCTGATCTCGCACGACGCGCACCATCGCGGACAGATCTGCGCGCTGGCGCGCCAGTTGGGCCATCCGCTGCCGAAGCAAGCCACCTTCGGGATGTGGGAATGGGGCACGCGCTGGAAGGAGTGCGGCTTCGGAGATTAGAACCAGGCAGGAAACGAGAAACGGCCGGTGATGCCGGCGCTTTCCTTGGCGACATATCAGATGTCATCAAGATCGGCTTCGGCCCGCGACACTAAAAGGTGCGTGATGACGCGGCCTTCGCCGCGTGCAAGAGCAGCGCGGGCATCGTCAACGGCCGCCAGAAATACCACACGGCGGTGTTCGCGTTCTTCCCCACAAGGCAAGCGCTTCCTGTACAGCTTCTTTCTCGCGCCGTGGCTGGCGATCTATCGTCCCATGGCCTTTCGCGGCCGCCAATCCGGGACCAGCCTGGATGCATCTACGGCTTGGAACCCAGGAAGCCCGCTCTAACATCGCGGGGAGAGAAGCTCATGATCGCCTTGGGACTGAGTTCAACCACGATTCGCCCCTCTTGCGACCATAATGCGCGGCAACCGCACAACTCTGCCAAGCGATCCACCAATACGGCTACGATCTGCCTGATCTCCCGCCGCGAGAACCCAGCGTGTGCAACCTGGACGGCCGATTGGCAGACCGCGCAAGTTTCTAAGCGCTTGGGTTTGGATAGTTCCGCCGACTAGCCCAATCCAAGTCACCGGCGTTCACTCACCCCGAATTGGCTGAAACCAATCGGCAAGCACGTCCGGCCCCTCCAAGTTCCGCCAAACCCCGTGGTAATCTTGGGCCGGGCGAAGAAATCCCCATGCCCCCCCACTCGCCGACGAGGTCTTCTGTCGGGAACCCCCTCGTTCTTTTCACGTTGCAACCGCCGCCTGCAATCCGGCTCTCCGCCGCCCGGGAACCCAACCCGATGCATTCCCATGTAACCGGATGCAACACGATCTGTACGATTGCGCGACTCTGCATCAGGGCGACCGCAAAGCCAAATTACGAGACGAACCCAATTTGATCCTTTGTCTTCAACAAGGCCCCAAAACGAAAGCCAAATTCCACCCTGCCGTTACAGAACATAAGCCCGTCGTGCCCCAAACTCCGATACGACGAAATGCAACACGAATCAAGAGAATCGTTGGTTGGAGCGCCGCCAGTCACGGCGCCAGCCGGTTGTACTTTTTCAAAACCTCCTGCAGCCGGTCGTGCGGCAGCGCGACCACCGTGTGCCCCTCGAAGCCGGTCATCGTTTCGGCCCCCACCATGGCGTTGACGATGGCTTCCTCGGTAGCCTGCGCGGTGGCTTCGAACAGCTTATTCATCTCGTCGTTGGGCAGCATCGTCAGAGTCGCCAGCCCGGACGTCCTCCCGGCATCCGGATTCGCCGTCGAAAACGCGATGAAGATATCGCCGGAACCGTTGCCGGAAATCGACCCGGTACGCGCCAGGCCCAGCGATGCCCGACGCGCCAGCCGCTTCATCTGGTGCGGCAGCAGCGGGGCGTCGGTGGCCACTACGATGATGATCGACCCGACGTCGTCGCCGACGTGCGGGAAATTCAGGGCGTAGGGCTCATTTCCCGTAATCTCCTGCCCCACCGGCACGCCCGCAATGCGAAGCTGCGCGCGCCGTCCGCAGTTGCACTGCACCAGCACGCCTACCGTATACGCGCCCGCCTTCCGGGAACTGGTCCCGATGCCGCCCTTGAATCCGTAACAGACCATACCCGTGCCGCCGCCCACGTTGCCCTCCGCCACCGGCCCGCCCTCGGCCGCCTCCAGCGCCGCGACGGCGTCGCCCTCCCGGACGTGGAATCCGTTGATGTCGTTCAGGAATCCGTCCCAAGTCTCCGCCACCACCGGCAGCGACCATTCGTCGCTCAGGTCGATGCCGGCTTTGCGAGCGCGCGCGACGCGCCATTTGATATAGGAATCGCGCACCGTCCCCACGCTGTGGGTGTTGGTGATCATCACCGGTCCATCCAGCAGGCCGGACTCCTCCAGCCAGGTGGTGCCGGTCATTTCACCGTTGCCGTTGAGCGAGAACCATCCGCCAAATACGGGCGCGCCGGATCGCTTCCCGCGCGGCCAGATGGCGGTGACCCCGGTGCGTACGGCCTGTTGGCCATCGCCTGAAATCAGCGTGCTGTGGCCCACCTCGAGCCCCGCAACATCCGTGATGGCATTCAGCGGCCCAGGCGCGCCGTCGAACGGAACGCCCAGTTGGCGGGCGCGCGCGGCAAGCAGGGCCGCCGCCGCGAAGAGCATCGGAATCGTGCGCATTCCTATTGGCATGTCTCCGCAGTATAATGCATCATTGTGTTCATGTGCGCTTCATGTGCGGCTCATGGCCGCTCATCCAACTACCGGGCTTCCACCGTATGAATGATTGTGTACCGTGGTTGCATGGTTTAATCGTACTCGGTACCTGATGTTGCTGCCCCTGTTGCTGGCGATCGAATTCGGAGAAAGCGACGCGGATCTGGTCAGGCGTTTGCAACGACGCGATCCGCGGGCCATGGCGGAGCTGTACGACCGCTATGGGCGGCTGGTCTACGCCCTCATCTTGCGCGTCGTGCGGGATGGCGGAATCGCCGAGGATCTGGTCCAGGAAACCTTCCTGCGCGTTTGGAATCGGGTGCAGGGATTCGATGCCGAACGGGGCGGCTTGGGCCCGTGGCTGCTGGCGGTGGCGCGCAATCGGGCCATCGACTATCTGCGGTCGGCCGCGGGCCGCATGCGCAACGCAGTGGAATTGCCGGAAACGGAACACCCGGCGTTGTTCACAGACATGGAAAAGGAGCTGCTCAATTCGGATAGGGTACGGCGGGTGCGGGCCGCGCTGGAGAAGCTTTCCAAGAAC
>DATNMW010000237.1:0-35266 GCA_035602155.1 Bryobacteraceae bacterium
TGGCGCCGAAGATAAGCGCAAGCCGGTCACGCAGCCACGCCCCGGACACGCCGACCTGGCTGGCGCGCTCAAGTACAATTTCGCCGACGCGCGTTACATTCTGGAGCGGGCCAGCGCCCGTGAAACCGCCGCCCGCGTGGCGATCGGCGCGGTTGCCAAAGCCTTGCTGATTCAGTTCGGGATCGATATCGCCAGCCACGTGATCGCGGTAGGCAGTGTGCGCCTGGAAAGAATTGCCGCATGGGACGAAGTCGCCGCCATGCGCGGAAAGACCGACGTCTTGCTGGGCTGCGTGGATGCCGAAACCGAACTGCGCATGAAAGAAGTGGTGGACCAGGCCTACCGCACCGGCGACACCGTGGGCGGGGTGTTCGAAGCGATCGCGCACGGCGTGCCGCCAGGCTTGGGATCGCACACCACATGGGACGCGCGCCTGGATGGGCGCGTGGCACAAGCCATCGTGTCGATTCAAGCCGTGAAGGGCGTGGAGCTGGGATTCGCGGCAGAGAACGCCGCCAGCTTCGGCTCCGCGGTGCAGGACACCATTCACTACGATCGCGAGACGCGCCATTTCACGCGCGGCGCCAATCGCGCCGGGGGCCTGGAGGGCGGTATCACCAACGGTCAGGATCTGCTGGTGCGCGGATTCCTGAAGCCCATCTCGACGCTGCGCCGTCCGCTCGAATCGGTCGACCTGGCCACCCGCGAACCGGCCTTGGCGGCCTACGAACGCTCGGATGTGTGCGTAGTGCCGGCCGCGGGCGTGATCGCGGAGGCCATGGTGGCGCTGGTGCTGGCGCAGGCTTTCCTGGAAAAGTTCGGCGGCGATTCCCTGGGCGAGACGAAGCGCAATTATGAAGGTTATCTGACGCAGGTGCGGGATTTCTGAAATATGGTTTATCCAATTGTGAAGTATGGCGATGCGGTGCTGGAGCGTGAAGCGGAGGAAGTCACCGAATTCGGCACGCCGGAACTCGATCGGTTCCTGGAAGACATGTTCGAGTCCATGTACGCCGCCAAGGGCGTAGGGCTGGCCGCGCCGCAGATCGGCTTTCCGCGTAAGATCGCCGTCATCGACATTTCGAACGCGGAGAATCCGGCGGATAAGCTGGTGCTGATCAATCCGAAGATTCTGCGCGTGGAGGGCAAGCAGGAAGGCGAAGAAGGCTGCCTGAGCATTCCCGGATTCCGCGAGCAGGTGAAGCGGGCAAAACGCGCGACGGTGCGGGCGCAGGACTCCAAGGGCGAGTTCTTCGAGAAGACCGGCGAGGACTTGCTGGCGCGCGCCTTTTTGCACGAAACCGACCATCTGTATGGCAAGCTGTACATCAGCCACATCAGTGCACTGAAACGCGATTTGATTCGCCGTAAAGTGCGCAAGCTGGTGAAAGCCGGCGAATGGACCTGACCGGCCATGCGGGTCGTGTTTCTGGGTACGCCTTCGTTTGCGGTTCCGACTCTTGAGGCTCTGGCGGCCGCCGGGCACGATGTGGTGTGCGTGGTGACGCAGCCCGACCGCCCTCGCGGACGAGGCCAACAGATCACTCCGTCTCCGGTGAAAGCGGCGGCGCTGCGGTTGGGCCTTCCGGTTTACCAACCCGAGCGCGTCAGGCGGCCCGAAGCGCTCCAATATCTGGCTGCGCTGGCGCCCGATGCGATGGTGGTGGTGGGCTACGGCCAGATCATTCCGCAATCGGCGATCGATATCCCACCGCACGGGATTATCAACGTGCATGGCTCGCTGCTTCCCAAGTACCGCGGCGCAGGACCGGTGCAGTGGGCCATCGCCAACGGCGAGACGCGCACGGGCGTCACTACCATGCGGATCGATGCCGGGCTCGATACCGGAGACATGCTGCTGAGAGCGGAAACTGAAATCGGGCCGGAGGAAAACGCCGTGGAGTTGGGCGCGCGGCTGGCGGGGATGGGAGCGGCGCTGCTGATCGAGACGCTGGCGAACATCGCATCGATCGCCCCCCAAGAGCAGGACCCCGGGCTGGCCACTTACGCGCCGCTGCTGAAAAAGGACGATGGGCTGATCGACTGGCGTCAGCCGGCGCAGGCCATCCACAATCGCGTGCGCGGATTCCAACCCTGGCCCGGAGCGTATACGCGCTTTCGCGGCCGGCAATTGCATATCTGGAAATCCCGGGTGGCGATGACAGAGGCGGGTGAGCCGGGGCGCCTGCTGCCTACTCCCTTGCGCGCCGCGTGTGGCGAAGGCGCGTTGGATCTGATCGAAGTGCAACTCGAAGGCCGCAAGCGCATCGCGGCCGAAGCGTTCGCCAATGGACAGCTTATTACCGGCAGCGACATTCTGGGAGAATTGTAGAGTGGATCTGCCGCTGGGCTACCGTTACGCCGCGACATTCGCCGGCCTGCGCCATCTTAAACATGACGGGCAAGACGATGTGGGGCTGATCGTCTCAGGACTGCCGGCTGCGGCCGCCGCCGTATTCACGCAAAACCGCGTGCAGGCAGCGCCGGTGAAGGTTTGCCGCCGGCATCTGGCAGCCTCGCGCGGCGCGGTCGGCGCCATCCTGGTGAATGCCGGCAACGCCAACTGCGCCACACGCACCGGCGACGCCGTGGCCCTGGCTTGCTGCCGATCCGCCGCGCGCCTGCTGCGGCTGCCGGTCACACAGGTGCTGCCCGCTTCCACCGGCGTGATCGGCGTCGAGTTGGATCCGAAGCTGATTGTGAACGCTCTGCCGCGCCTGGTGGCCGGCCTGCGAGAAGACGGCTTCGGCGCCGTGGCGCGCGCCATGATGACCACCGATCTGGTGCCCAAAGAAGCTTCCGGCGAGGTGAACCTGCGGCGCGGCACGGTGCGTATCGCCGGCATGACCAAAGGCTCCGGCATGATCCAGCCGCGCATGGCCACCACTCTCGGCTTCGTGCTCACCGACGCCCACATTCCCGTAGCCATGCTGCGCCGCATGTTGCGCCGCGCGGTGGAGCGCAGCTACAACCGGCTTTCGGTGGATGGCGACACATCCACCAACGACACGCTGTTGCTGCTGGCCAATGGCGCTTCCGGCGTGCGGCCCGATCCTAAGGAGATGGGCGCGGTCGAAGAGCGCATCACGCACGTCGCCGAGGAACTGGCGCGCAGCATCGCGCGCGATGGCGAGGGCGCGCGCAAGCTGATCACGATCCTGGTTTCGGGCGCGCCAACCGATGACGCCGCCGCGCGGCTGGCCCGATCCATCGCCAATTCGCCGCTGGTGAAGACGGCCGTGGCGGGCTCCGACCCCAACTGGGGCCGCATCCTTTCCGCGGCGGGCAATGCGGGCGTGGCTTTCGATCCGCGCAAGGTCGATATCGACATGCAGGGCGTGCCCGTCTGCCGCGCTGGACTGGCGGCGCGCTTTTCCGAAGCCGAACTGAAGGGGAAGCTGGACGCGGCCGAGTGCGAGATTCGCCTGACCCTGCGCGGCAAGGGCAAAGGGCAGGCGCACTTCTGGACCTGCGACTTCACCGAAGGCTACATCCGCATCAACGCGAGTTACAGGACTTGATATGAGACGACGCACCTTCATGCTTGCGGTGGGCGGCGCGGCATCGTCCGCCATGGGAATCGCCCGCGCTGACGCGCCGCAGCAAGTCTTCGACCTGTTCGCCAAGATCGCCTCGGCCCTCAGTGACGACGACTGTGCGATGTTCATTGAAGCTGTGGATCCCGACATGCCGAACTTTCAGGATTTCCGCCGCGACCTGGTGGCGCTGACCGATCTCGCTAGTGTCACGAACTCCATAGAAATCCTGTCCGACACCGGCGACGACACGCATCGCGCCGACGAGCTGGATTGGTTCCTGGAGATCGTGGGCAATTCGGAGCCGCATCCCGTGGAGCGCCGCCGCGAGGTGGTGAAGTTCCTTCTTGAGCGCAAGGGCAAGAAGGGCAAAACCTGGAAAATCGTGTCCATCGACCCGTTGCACTTTTTTGCGCCGCCCAAGATCACTTGATCCCATTTTTCTGCTATACTGATACTTATGGAACCAGCTCAGACCGGAAAAGTTCTTGGCGGCCAGCGAGTTTTGGGCAAGACGGTGACCACACTGCTGGATCTGAACGATGCCGTCGAGCGGGGCTTGCCGAAAGCCACCCTCCGCATTGTAGTGCAGCGCATTTTCCCCGATGCCTCGGAACAGCGCGCCTTGATGCACCGCATCGTACCTGAGGCGACGTACAAGCGGCGGCGGGATCGGCTCAGCCCCGCGGAAAGCGAACGCACCGAGCGGCTGGCACGCGTGGTCGCCATCGCCGAAGACGTCTGGCAGGATCGCGACCAGGCGCGGCGCTTCTTGACCACCCCTCACCCGGAGATCGGTGGAAAGACGCCTCTGGACGCGGCTCTGACGGAATTGGGCGCGCGGCAGGCCGAGGAGGTCATGGCCCGCATCGTCTATGGCCTCCCCGCATAGCGACCTGCGGCGAGCGTTCCGCGTTGCGGATATGCGGCACACCATCTTCGACGGCACGGGCGCGATGCTGCACGGCGCGCGCTGGAATTCTGCGGGCCGGCGCGTGGTCTATGCGTCCGAAACCTACGCGGGCGCGCTGTTGGAGATCCTGGCACACGGTTCCGGGAGCGTGCCCCCCAACCAGGGTTACATCGAGATCGAAATTCCGGCCGATGTGTCCATCGAAGAGATCGCGCCGGACAGCTTGCCGAAGTGGGATTCGCCTTCATACGAAGCTGCATGCGCCTTTGGCGATCAGTGGTACGACCAGCGCCGCACGGCGGTGTTGATGGTTCCGTCGGTAGTGGCGCGAGTGGAGCGCAACGTTTTGATTAACCAGGAACATCCCGATTTCGCCCGGATCAAGGCGACCGAAGCATTGCCCGTGCGCTGGGATGCGCGGCTATGGACATGACCAATCGTTGTGCTTGGGCCAAGAACGAATTTTCCATCCCCTATCACGACGCGGAGTGGGGCGTCCCGGTGCATGAGGACCGCCTGCTGTTCGAGTTTCTGGTGCTGGAAGGCGCGCAGGCCGGCCTGAGTTGGGACACCATTCTGCGCAAGCGGGCGCGCTATCGCGAGGTGTTCGACAACTTCGATCCGCCGGTGGTGGCGCGTTACGGCAAGCGCAAAGTCAACGCGCTGCTCGGCGACGCGGGCATCGTCCGCAACCGCCTGAAGATCGCCGCCGCGATCGCCAATGCGCAGGCGTTTCTGAAGGTGGCGGATGAGTTCGGCAGCTTCGACGCGTATATCTGGCAGTTTACCGGTGGGCGTCCGCGGGTGAACGCCTGGCGCACGCTGAAGGAGTTGCCGGCGCGCACGGCCGAATCCGACGCCATGAGCAAAGACCTGAAGCGGCGCGGGTTCCGGTTTGTGGGATCGACGATCTGTTATGCGTTCATGCAGGCGGTGGGGATGGTGAACGACCACGCGACGGATTGCTTCCGGTATGCTCAATTACGGCGGTGAAGCATGCCTGAGCGCCGATGGCGATCATCCCAACGCCCGCCCCAAGTCGCTCATCAAGTCTTCCACATTCTCCAGTCCCACCGAGATGCGCAGCAAGTTCTGCGGCGTGCGCGAATTGGGCCCTTCCACCGATGCGCGATGCTCGATCAAACTGTGGGTGCCACCCAGGCTCGTGGCCCGAGTGAATAGCCGGACACCGCCGGCGACCTGCATCGCCTGTTCCCGCCCGCCGCGCAACTGCATGGAGAGCATACCGCCGAACCCGCTCATCTGGCGGGCTGCAACCGAATGGCCCGGATGTCCGGTCAGTCCTGGGTAATGCACCGCTTCCACCGCCGGATGGGATTTTAGGAATGCGGCAATCCGGCCCGCGCTCTTTGTCTGTGCCCGCACACGGCATGGCAGGGTGTCGACTCCGCGCAGGATCAGCCAGCAATCGAAAGGCGCCGGCGCGGCGCCGCCGACCTGCTGGGACTTGCGCGCCCGCTCAAACAGATAGCTCTGGTATTTCCCGATCAACGCGCCACCCAACACGTCGCTGTGTCCGCCGATATACTTGGTCGTAGAATGCACCACCATGTCGATGCCCCACTCCAGGGGCCGCTGCAAAACCGGAGTAGCGAAGGTGCCGTCGCATACGCTGATTGCGTTGGCGCGGCGGGCGATGGCGGCAATAGCGGGGAGGTCCGTGATTTTCAGCAGCGGGTTCGATGGCGTCTCCACCCAAACCAAGCGGGTATTCGGACGCATCGCGGCGTTCACGGCGTCCAAATCGGCCATGTCCACGTAGGATACTTCCAGGCGCCACTTGCCGAAAACTTCGCCGATAAGGCGGCGCAGTCCGTAGTAGACATCGTCGGGCGCGACGATGTGATCGCCCGGTTCCAGCCCTTGAATCACGGCGTTGGCCGCGGCCATCCCGGAAGAAAATGCCAAGGCTTCCTTGCCGCCCTCCAGCGCGGCGAGGCATTCTTCCAGATATCCGCGATTGGGATTGCCGTCGCGCGAATAGCTGAAGCCGAGCGGATACTCGCCGTCGGGCGTTCTTTCGAAGGTCGTGGAGAGATATATCGGACGGGCGATAGCGCCGGTGGCGGGATCTGCGCGGCGTCCGGCGTGCACGGCCAGAGTCTCGATGTGCATACTGCCACTCTAACTTAAGGGGTTGTCCGCACGTCCAGACCGCACGCGCGCGCGGCGGTCGCCAATTGCGCGTCGTGCGTCAGGAACATCGTCTCGCCGCCCTTCTCCTCCATCCACAGAAGAGCCGACGAGAGGTGAATAGCATCCAGCGATCCGAGCGCGGTGGGGAATGGGTCGGCGGCGCGTTGTAGCACGGCGCGGCTGAGTCTCACGAAATCCAAAGCCTTGAACGAAGCTTGCAACAGCCTGTTGATCTCCCCTAGTTCGTCGTCGCCGAAGGCGCGGTGCAACCGGAGTCTATCGAGAATCCGGCGCGCCTCCACCTTCAATAGCTCGCTGGCGGCAACCGTGCCCCACGCCGACCAATCCGTGAATGCGCCCGGCTGTTTCAACAGCCTCCGCAGGAATACGGAGGTGTCCACGAATGCGGTCATTTGGTAAAGTTCCCGATCAAGCCTTTAAAACCGGTCCTGGCGCTCTTCGCGCAGCGCCTCCTCCAGATCGCCCGGCTTCAACCCTTTCGGCTGGAAGAACGGCAGCTTGTCCAATTCCTTAAGCGGCATGGTCGGCGGGATGGTCTCCAGGCGCGCGCGAGATTCCGCATACGGTACCAACCGCGCGATGGGCGTCTCACGATCTTTGATCACGACTTCTCCCCCTTTGCGCACCGTACGCAGGTACTCGCTTAGCTTGCCCTTCAATTCGGCAACCCCGATTTCCAGCATAAGACCATTATAGCCACTTATGGTCACTTGTGTCCACCACTAAAATCAAGCTTCGTCGCCATCCTGCCGATATTAGATCATGCTCATGAAGTCAACCACGAAAATCAGCGCAAAGCTGCTGCTGTCCTTCGCCGCTGTACTGGCGTTGGTGATGGGATTGGGTTACTCCTCCCTTACAGCTATAGGCGGATTGGGCAGCGCCTTGGACGTAGCCGTCAACGGGACGGCCAAAAAGCTGCGGCTGGTCGGAGACCTGCAAACCGGTTTCGAGGAGATGCGCGCCGACGCGAGAAAAACGGAGATTTCGTTGCTCAACGGGATCATCGGGGAATTGGACACCCACCGGCTCAACGACGGAGTCCCCTGCGGCAGTTGCCACACGTCGGACACCGTGGATACGCAGAGACAACAGTTCGAAGGCGTGGCCACCCGGCTGAGCGCTCAGGTGGCACAGTTACGCCCGTTGGTGGAGAGCGCCGATGACAAGCAAGCTGTGCAGACGGTAGACGCCGGAATCGCGGACTGGCCCACGCTTTACCGGCAATACCTGAAATCTATGGCCGATCGCGACTACACCGCCGCGCACCACGTCGTGCTGGACAAGATCGATCACGCTGAATCGAGACCATGGATAAAGCCGCCAAGCTGCTCGCGGTGCACCAACAGACATTCCTGGCAGCGGCCAGCCGGGAGGCTGGCACGCGCGTGTCCGGCAGCCGCGCGGTGGCGTACCTCCTGATCGCGCTATGCCTCATGGTTGGAGGCGGCGTGTATTGGATCGTGCGGGGCGTCAATCGGGTCTTGCGGCAATTCGCCGTTGAAATGGCGGCAGTGAGCGGACAAGTCACCGAAGCTGCCCAGCAGCTTGCGGCCAGCAGCCAGTCTCTGGCCCAGGGCGCCAGCGAGCAGGCCGCCTCACTGGCAGAGACTTCCGCCGCAACCGAGCAGGTCCACTCCACGACCCGCAGCAATGCCGGGCACTGCCAAAGCGCGTCCGCCGCCACCGAACAGGTCAACCGGCAGGTGGGCGAGGCGAACGAGAGTCTGGCCCAAATGATCGACTCCGTGCACGCCATGAACGTGTCCAGCGGCAAAATCTCGCAGATCATCAAAGGTGATCGACGGGATTGCTTTTCAAACCAACATTCTGGCTCTGAACGCCGCGGTGGAAGCCGCCCGGGCCGGGGAGGCTGGCATGGGCTTCGCAGTGGTGGCGGATGAGGTCCGCAATCTCGCGCAACGCTCCGCCCAAGCCGCCAAGGATACGGCAGCATTGATTGAGGAATCGATTGTCCGGTCAGGCGAAGGCAGCGCAAAGCTCGATCAAGTCGCCCAAGCCATCCGGGCCATCACCGGAAGCGCAGCACAAGTGAAAGGATTGATCGATCAGGCCAATACTGGCGGGCAGGAGCAATCCCGCGGTATCGACCAGATCTCGCGGGCGCTCATCGAAATCGATCAGGTGACCCAGACGGCAGCCGCAAGCGCCGAGGAGAATGCGGCCGCCGGAAAGAAATTGAGTACGCAATCGGAAGGCCTGCACGACGTCGCCGAAAGGCTGTCCGCGCTGGTCTAGAGCCGCCAGCCCTGAAAGCCGACCGCCGTGCGCTGACTGTTGCCTTGCTGCTACACGCTAAATGAGCTGCCGCAGCCGCAGGTGGACTTCACTTGCGGATTGCTGAACTTGAACCCAGAGCCTTCCAGGGTCTCTACATAGTCCACTTCGGCCCCGTCCAAGTACAGCAGGCTGGCTTGGTCGACGAAAACCTTCAGACCGGCGAAGCTATAGGTCTTGTCCAGCATATTGGGTTGGTTCTCGAAAGCCATCGAATAGCTGAAGCCCGAGCATCCCCCGCCCACCACTGCGATGCGCAGTCCGGCCGGCTTGGGCTCTTGCGAATCCAGAATCTCCCGCACCTTGCCAACTGCCTTTTCCGTCAATTGCACCATAGAACTTCTTGCTCCTCTTTGGAAGTGTCCTGCTACGGCTGCCATTATACCCGAGCCGAACCGGGACCGCCAACTAAATGGATGTGCCCCAGGCTCTTAAGTTGCGGGAATCTGCTATTTTTGGGGTGGGAAGTTGAAACCGCGGATGAGCGGTCCGCGTCGGAATCGGTGTATGGGAACACTGATCGGCGCGTTACCACTCCCCGCCTTCGGTACCGGGATTGCGACGAAAACAAGAGTGGATTACCTGAACACCCAGGAAGGCGCATTGGTCCGCCGCGCGCAGTCGGGCGAGGAGGCGGCTTTCCGCGAAATCGTGGAAAAGTATCAATCCAAGGTGTTCTCCATCATTCACGGTATCGTGCGCCAGCGCAACGACGTGGAAGATATTGCGCAGCAAGTGTTTGCCAAGGTTTACGTGTCCATCAGGAACTTCGATTTCCGAAGTTCGCTGATCACCTGGATCTATAAGATCACAGTGAACGAATGCTTCGACTATTTGCGCAAGAAGAAGGTGCGCAAGCTGGTGTACGAGAGCGATTTGAGCGAAGACGAAGTGCGCCGCGTGGAGAATGCAGATCCCGCGATTGATCGCCAACCGGCAGCGGACCTGAATCTGGCGCGCCGGGATTATGTGCTGAAACTCCTCAGCAGGGTATCGGAGGAGGAACGCATGTTGTTGATGTTAAAGGAGGTTGAGGGGTATTCGGTGGAAGAGTTGGCCTCTCAGACAGGCATGAACGAAAACACCATCAAGGTGAAATTGTTCCGGGCACGCCAGAAACTGGTTAAGGCGGCGCAACGTCTGGATAGATCTCCCGGCTTAGTGGCCGGTTGAAACCCTGAAGAAGGGAAGTTGGTTCCCCAGAAGCGGGCAAGGCACGCAAAGACTCGCGCGGGGAGGAGTGAGAGGTTGTTGTTCTTGTAAGGGAAGAAAGCTATGCACGCGGTAATCATTGACGATCTTGAGCGGTACTTGAGCGGTCACTTGCGGCTATCGGCTCTGGACCGCTTCCGAGCCCACCTGGCAACCTGCGGCGAGTGCCGCCGGGAAGTTGACGAAGTTAAGGAGTCCACCGGGCTGCTGGCGTCTTTGAAGCCCGACGAGTCCGTGGACCCTCCGCCAAGTTTCGTGGCGCAAGTGATGCAGAGCGTCGCGCTACAGCCTGCCCGATCGTATTGGAAGTCTCTGGGGGATTTCGCGTTTGGGCGTCGCGTGGTCTTCGCTTCCCTGCTGACGCTGGCGGTGCTGGGCACCGTTCTGGTGTCGCGCGAGGAATCCTACGCGCCGAATCCAACCACCCCTGAAGCGGTGATGGCCGATGCCGCCGGATCGTCCCCCAACGCCAATCAAATGCTGGTGACACTGGCAAGCTATGAGCCATAATTTGCTGGCGAAGCCAACTCAGGTCCAATTCTGGGAATCTCCCAAGTTCGCCGGCGCTGGGGTTTTGCTGTTGGTCTTCCTGTGCGGGGCGGTGGCCGGAGCGGTCGCCATGAACCTGGGTGCGCACACCATGCTGCACCCGCATCCTTTTTGGGACAACACCGGCAAGACCGATTACCTGAAAAGTGTGACCACGCAACTCGATCTGACTCCCGAGCAAGCGGCCCAGATGTCCAGCATCCTGGACGATTTCGCGAAATACTATCAAACCGTCTTGTCGGATGGCAAAGCCCGGATTCTCAACATCCTGACGGACGAGCAAAAGCGCAAATTCGAGAAGATGTTGAAAGAACGGCCGCGCCCCTGATCTCGTTGGGCAGGGATGCCCTCCTCGTCTGCCCCACGGGATTGTTTTCGACGGTGCCCAACGGGCCTGCTTGACAGCCGGATACTCCGCGGCGCAAGATATTCCTCTATGCACACTTCGCAGTGTTATCTGGCAGGCGCCGCGCTCGTCTGCCTCGCGGCCGGGACCGCGTGCGCCCCCGCCGTGCCGCCCGAAGCCCAGCTTCGCCGCATGGGGGAGCGCGTCACCGTCGGCTCCCTGGTCTACAATGTCTTCGAAGACCAATGGAAGGCTCAACTGGGGCAGGGCCCCGATATGCGCGTTCCGAAAGACCGCTTTTTCCTGGTGCGTTT
This sequence comes from Bryobacteraceae bacterium, assembly GCA_035602155.1. GTDB lineage: Bacteria > Acidobacteriota > Terriglobia > Bryobacterales > Bryobacteraceae > Bog-159. The sequence goes on from DATNMW010000237.1 coordinate 11,347, forward strand.
GAGCGTGGTGAACGGCGGTTCCACCGACCTCATGGTTCCCACCCTGACTTTGGTGGACGATAGCGGCCAAACCTACCCGGAGATCTCCAACGGCGATCAGGTCCCCGACTGGACCGGTTACCTGCGGCGGGTGAAGCCGGCCGAGACAATGCAGGGCAATGTGGTCTTCGATGTGGCCCCCAAGCACTATCGCTTGCGGGTAACCGATGAGACCAGCCAGAACAGCCGCGATATCGATATTCCGCTCGCCTTCGCGTCTGAGACCCCCGATATGCCCGCTCCGCAATAAGCGACAATAGCGTAATGCGCTACGTTGGCCAGGAGCGAGGACCGAGAACCCCACACCCGCTCTTGGGCCTGCTGCTGGCCTGCTCACTGTGGGGCGCCACGGCTCCGCTGGCTGTCGTCCGGCCCACCGTTTCCGACCGCGATGGCGGAGCGGCCGTGCCCAGCAGTTTTGTGCACGACCCGGGCGAGACCATGTTCTTCAGTTTCCAGGTGGATGGCTATACGGCCTCCTCCGGCGAACGCGTGCACCTCAGCTACAAGCTGGACGCCTTCGATCCGCACGGCGTGCGCATCATGGAACCGGTGGCGGCGGAAATCGAAGAAACTCTAGCTCCGGAGGACAAGAACTGGAAGCCCACGGTCCGCCAGGAGATCGCGATCCCGCCATTGGCCGATTCGGGCACTTATAAAATCGCCGTCTCGGTCACCGATCTGGTGGGCAAAGCCACGGCCGCGAGCGAAGTACCCTTCCAAGTGCATGGACGCCGTGTGGACCCGAGCGACACGCTGGTGATTCGCAATATCCGCTTCTACCGCGGGGAGGACGACCGGGAAGCGCTGTCGAAAGCGGCTTACCGGCCCGGAGACGCGGTGTGGGCGCGCTTCGACATAATAGGCTACAAGTTCGGAGAGGCCAACGCCATCGACGTCAGTTACGACGTCGCGGTACTGGCGCCCAGCGGCAAGGTGCTCTACAGCCAGCCGCAGGCGGGCGCGGATCGCAGCCAGTCGTTCTACCCCAAGCGCTACGTACCTGCTATTTTCAGCCTCGCCACCAAGCGCGACACCCACGCCGGCGAGTACACTATCCAGGTCACCGCGCATGACGGCGTGGGCAGCCAGACCTTTGAGGCCCGCCAGAGTTTTACAATCGAATAATCGCACCTGCCGTCGAATAATAATCATGCCAAACAGTCTTGTTCTGGGCGTTCGCCCGATCTCTATCGAAGATGTGGAAGATGTAGCCCGCCGCGAGGCGCGCGTGGAATTCGCAGAGCCGGCGCGCGCGCGTATCCGGCAAGGCCGCCTGAAACTGGAGGAGCGTCTGGCCGCGGGCGACCGCATCTACGGCGTAAATACCGGCGTGGGCGGAAATATCAAATTCTCGCTGGATGCCGGGCAGACCGAACGCTTCCAGCACAACCTGATGAATCACCTTTCCTGCGGCACCGGCACGCCACTGCCGCGGGATGTGGTGCGCGCGGCCATGCTGCTGCGTCTGGCCACGTTTTCCCGAGGCTCATCCGCGGTGCGCTGGGAACTGGTTTCGGCGCTGGAGGAGTTGCTGAATCGCGGCATCGTGCCGGTGGTGCCGCGCTATGGATCGGTGGGCGCGAGCGGCGACCTGATGCCCTCCGCCTACATCGCGCGCACGCTCGCGGGCATGGGCCAAGTCGATTACCAGGGCCGCCGCATGCCGGCCGATGAAGCCTTGCGCGCCGCCGGTCTGGCCACCGTGCGCTTCGCCCCCAAGGAAGGGCTGGCGCTGATCAACGGCACAACCGGGATGACGGCCTTCGCGGCGCTGATCTGGGTGGACGCGTGGCGCGTGCTGCGTGCTCTGCTCGGCGCGGTGTCGCTGGCCATCGAGTCGCTACAGGCGCCTGCCGAGCCTTACCGGCCATGGGTTCACGAGAGCAAAGGGCATCCGGGACAGATCGCTGTGGCGGCGCACGTCCTTGGGTTGCTGGGCGGCAGCGGATACGTCACCGAGTCGTATGTGCAGCGATGCTACTCACTGCGCTGCGTGCCGCAGGGCCTCGGCCCGGCCTGGGAGGCTCTGGACGACGCACGCGCCGTGGTCGAGCGCGAAATCAATTCGGCCAACGACAATCCGCTGATCGATCCGGAGACGGGCGATCTCTATCGCGCGGGCAACTTCTATGGCGGCCACATCTCCCGGCTGCTGGACACCTTCAAACTGGATTTCGCGATTGAAGGCAACTGGTCGAATGCGCTGTTCGCCGTGCTGGTGGACGACAAATTCAACGGCGGCCTGCCCGCCAACCTGGTGCCCGATCCCGGTATGAATTCCGGATTCAAAGGCATGCAGTTGAGCATCACCAGCCTGACCTGCGCCATTCGCCAGATGGCCGGCCCCAGTTCCATTCACTCCCTGCCCACCGAACAGTACAACCAGGATGTAGTGAGCCTCGGCATGCACTCCGCCGTGACCGCGGCCGAAGCCATCGAGTGCCTGCGCAACGCGACTGCCATGGTGCTGCTGGCCGCGGCCCAGGCGGTCGATCTGCGCGGCGGCCCGGACCGGCTGGGGCAGGGAAGCCGCCGCATCTACGATGCCGTGCGGCGCGTGGCGGCGTTTCTGGATTGCGACAGGCCTATGGAGGACGACATCGCCGCGCTAGCCGGGGAGATCCAGGCAGGGCGGGGTCCCGGCGCGGCGCAGTCCTGACACGACGACACACCGGCGGCGCTACGGGAAAACTCGATACCGTGACTCCGCTCGATATGCCTGGCCAGCGCATACCAGGCCGCCTATCGACGGCGACGCTATGATGGTACTGCATACGGATCCAATACTGAGCCAGCCGCATGAGCTTCAGCCACAAAACGGGGTTGTTCAGAATTCTGGGCTGGCAGCGCGGTCATCTGTGCTTCGATTAACTACAGTGGACATCGGCCATGGAAACAGGCATTTTAAACGATCTATTATCCCACAAACCCACGGCAGCCCTCTACCATTACACAACCCAAGAAGGCTTGCTCGGCATTATTAATAGCAAAGAAATCTGGGCGACTCACTCGCAATACTTAAACGACACAAGAGAGTATCGCCATGCCATTGGCATGGTAGCTGCCGAAATCAAGAAGCGACTGGCCGCCGCGGTCGGAGATAGCCACCGCATCCTCGCGGACATGAGTCAGGGGTTCGAAGGCATCGAAAATATGAACGTGTGTGTATGCTCGTTCTCGGAGGATCGTGACTCACTTTCGCAATGGCGCGCATACGGCGGCTCGACGTCGGGCTACGCAATCGGATTTGCCCCGGATCACTTGGCAGAAATGGTTCGACGCGAGGAATATTTTAACCTTGTACCATGCCTTTACAATCCAACCGAGCAAATTGCCGTGATAGAGGCACTAATTGATAAAGTATTCGAACAGAACATTGGAAGGCTACATGATGGGCAAGTACTCGTCAGTGAGAACCCAGGGAATTGGCCCGACGTGGAAAAGTCCATCTTTCCGGGAGGAAACCTGGCGACGTATCTGAATCGCTACGCGCCAATTCTCAAGCATGAGTCATTTTCCGCGCGGAGAAGGAGTGGCGAATAATTTCAAGGCCTCTCATGTGCACGCATGATCGATTTGGCTTCAGGCGTGGCTACTCAATGCTCATTCCCTACTATCGTGTGCCTGTTGCCCACTCAGATCGACCGTTGGAGATCGACGAAGTCGTTATCGGCCCGACTCCACACATCGAGCTGTCGGGTAGCGCGGTGAGGAGCTTACTCGTAAGCCAGTGGCTTCCGAACGTCCCCGTAGAACATTCTGGAATTCCATATCGCAACTGGTGAGCCCACAACAGTTCCGCCTTATGGCTCGCCGCCCGCGCAAGCGCGCCTGAATTACCGCCGATGGCATTCGCCATACCGCAGCAGCGCAACGTGGGATCGGAGGCCGCGTGCCAGCTCGAGCGGCCAAGCCGGGATCTGGGGCTGTCTCCCGCGGGGAAATCAGGTAGCATATGGCGTAGGCCATTGCGTAATTTATGGATACACTCAGCCCTCAAGAGCGCAGCGCGAGAATGGGCTTGGTCCGAGGCGCGGACACGAAGCCCGAAATGGCGGTCCGCCGGCTGGTTCATGGCATGGGCTACAGGTACCGCCTCCACGTCACCGGTCTGCCGGGCAGACCCGACATTGTGTTCCCCTCGCGGGGTAAAATTATCTTCGTACATGGATGCTTCTGGCACCGGCACTCCAACCCGGGATGCAACCTTGCCCGCCTGCCGAAGTCGCGGCTGGATTTCTGGCGGACCAAGCTGGAGCAGAACCGCAAGCGTGACGTGGTTGCGATGCGCCGACTAAAGAGCGGCGGCTGGAAGGTTCTCATTATTTGGGAATGCCAGATCAAAAAGGGTCGTCTTGCCGATAGAATAGAGAGGTTCATGGAGGCTGATTGACGTCAGTAGAATTGTTCGCGGGCGCGGGCGGTTTGGCGCTCGGCGCGTCGCACGCTGGATTCAACCACAAGGCGGTCGTGGAGATCGATCACGACGCCTGTAACACGATCCGTGCCAACCAGGAGCGCGGGCTCAAGCCCGTCGTCGATTGGCCGCTTTATGAAGCGGACGTCACCAAGTTCCCGTTCGAGGTCTGCGGTAGCGACATCGACCTGCTCGCAGCGGGCGTCCCCTGCCAGCCGTGGTCGATGGGCGGCAAGCACAAGGGCGTGCAGGACGCGCGCAATATGTTTCCCGAGATGCTGAGGGCTGTCCGCAGTCTGCGGCCGAAGGCTGTCCTCATCGAAAACGTCAAGGGACTGCTCCGGCAATCCTTCGCCAACTACTTCCAGTACATCAAGCTAATGCTTGCCTTCCCCGAGGTGATCCGCGAGAGTGGGGAGCAGTGGCGCCATCACCTTGCCCGGCTTGAGCAGCATGAAACCTCGGGTAGCGAGTACGGCCTGCGCTATAACGTCATCTCCGAATTGCTAAATGCAGCCAACTTCGGTGTGCCGCAGAAGCGCGAACGCGTGTTCGTCGTCGCCTTCCGATCGGATCTCGGCGTCAAATGGAGCTTTCCCGAGCACACCCATTCGCAGGAGTTGCTATGGGAGAGCCAGTTCGTGACCGGCGAATACTGGGAAGAGCACAAGGTCGCAAAGAAGAGCCGCCCACCGATGGCAGGCGACAGATTGGCTGCCCGCTTCCGGGAGGGAACACTCTTCGTCGGCGGCCAGCAGCGGTGGCAGACCGTGCGCGATGCGATCTTCGCTCTGCCCCAGCCTGGTTCCAGCGATGTTCCCAACCACCAGCAGCAGCCAGGGGCGCGCAGCTACCCCGGCCACACGGGAAGCCCGATTGACGAACCCGCGAAGACCCTAAAAGCCGGCGACCACGGTGTACCCGGGGGGGAGAATACTATCCTCTACGCGGACGGCCGCATCCGTTACATGACCGTGCGCGAATCGGCCCGGATTCAGACGTTCCCGGACGACTTCGTCTTTACCGGATCATGGACGGAAAACATGCGCCAACTTGGTAACGCCGTCCCAGCACGATTAGGGCAGATCATCGCCGCGGACATCCGCAAGCGCCTTCCAGAGAGGAAACTTGCGAACTGAAACAGCGTACAACCCTCTCGACAAAACGAATCTCGGCGTCAGCGTCGCGGACGCACTACTTGCACAGCCCATTGGCCCGCTTCCACCGGCGGACAAATTTCTAGGAGCTGGCATCTACGCTCTGTACTACAGCGGCAGCCACGCGGCGTATAAGGCCATTGCGCAAGCTGACGACGAAGGGGAGCCGACGATTCCAATTTACGTTGGGAAGGCAGTTCCCGCCGGAGCGCGCAAGGGCGGGTTCGGGCTGGATATTCCAGCCGGAGCCGTTCTCTACAATCGGCTTGCCGAACACGCGGAATCGATTCAGGGCACGAAGAACCTCGACATCAAGCATTTCGCATGCCGATATCTCGTCGTGGATGACATTTGGATTCCGCTCGGTGAATCGCTTTTGATAGAGATGTTTTCACCGATCTGGAACCGACTGATCGACGGCTTTGGAAACCACGATCCAGGCAAGGGCCGTTACCAGCAGCAGCGATCGCCTTGGGACGTGCTGCATCCTGGGCGCGCTTGGGCCGAGAAATTACAGCCTCACTCGAAATCGGAGAAAGAGCTTCTGGCGGCGATTGAGGCGTACACAGCGAAGGGAAAATTGAAAGGCTGAGCTGTCGGGCGATTTTAGCGCGGCTCTAACGTTGGCACCTCACCACTTCTGCGACGATCACGTCGGACAACAGAGGTCCCGAGTAAAGGCCGTCCGGGCCAGATCGCCGGGGCGGCGCACGTCCTCGGGCTGCTGGGCGGCAGCGGATTCGTCACCGAATCCTATATCCAACGCTGCTACTCGCTGCGCTGCGTGCCGCAGGGCCTCGGCCCGGTCTGGGAAGCGCTGGACGCGGCGCGCGCCGTGGTCGAGCGGGAAATCAATTCGGCCAACGACAATCCGCTGATCGACCCGGAAACCGGCGATCTATACCGCGCTGGCAACTTCTATGGCGGCCACATCTCCCGCCTGCTGGACACGTTCAAGCTGGATTTCGCCATTGAAGGCAACTGGGCCAATGCGCTGTTCGCCGTGCTGGTGGACGACAAATTCAACGGCGGCCTGCCGGCCAACCTGGTGCCCGACCCGGGTATGAATTCCGGATTCAAAGGCATGCAGTTGAGCATCACCAGCCTGACTTGCGCCATTCGCCAGATGGCCAGCCCCAGTTCCATCCACTCGCTGCCGACCGAGCAATACAACCAGGATGTTAGTTGAGCCTCGGCATGCACTCCGCCGTCACCGCCGCTGAAGCCATCGAGTGCCTGCGCAATGCGACCGCCATGGTGCTGCTGGCCGCGGCACAAGCGGTGGACCTGCGCGGTGGTCCCGAGCGGCTGGGGCAGGGAAGCCGCCGCATCTACGATGCGGTGCGGCGCGTGGCGGCGTTTCTGGATTGCGACAGGCCTATGGAGGGCGACATCGCGGCGCTGGCGGGGGAGATTCAGGCGGGGAGAGGTAGGGGCGCTGTTCCCGGCTCCTCCTGGCTGTCTTCTTGACTCCCGATTCGGCCCGGCCGATGCAGGCGCGAGAAGATGCATTGTCTCCCGAAGCTTACCTCGACGGCGTACAGCAGTCGCGAGCCGACCAGCCGGTTCTTCGTATCAGTCAGACATGTCCCGGCCCGGGGATGCACCGGTTGGCTTCACCAGAGGCTCCCAGGCCGCGCTTCCGCGCCGTGCAGGAACAGCATCGCCAAGAGACGCAAATCGCGAAGGTCGGAAATGGCGAAATTACCACTCGAAGCCAAAAGACAGGGGCATTTGCTATGCGCAAACGAACGGCGATTTCGCGAAAGCGGACAGCGCGGTAGGACAGAGCCGACCTAACCGGCTGCAAAACAAGCTAGTTGGTCCGTACCGGACTGGCCCGAGAGTTGCCCGACACTCAGCGCTATGTGGATGCTGCTCAAGGATCTGCGGTACGGCCTGCGCTTGCTGCGCCTGAACCCCGGCTTCACCGCTGTGGCGGTGCTTTCCCTCGCTCTCGGCATCGGCGCCAACGTCGCCATTTTCCAGTTGCTCGATGCCGTGCGCCTGCGCACCCTTCCTGTGAAGGAGCCGCAGAGGCTGGCGATGATGCAACTGGCGGACAGGACCGGATGGAGGGGCAACCAGCAGAGCCCTTACGCGACACTGACCAATCCGATCTGGGAGCGCTTTCGCGACAACCAGGACGCCTTAGGGCCATTTTCAGGCGTGCTTGCCTGGGCCAGCAACGACTTCAATCTGGCGACCGGCGGCGAGGTGCGGTTGGCGCGGGGCCTGTTCGTCAGCGGAGATTTCTTCCGCGTGCTGGGCGTGCAGCCGCTGCAAGGCCGCGTCTTCACAGCGGCCGACGATCGAAGGGGCTGCGGCCTGCCCGGCGCAGTAATCAGCTACGGGTTCTGGCAGCGCGAGCTTGCCGGAGATGCGGCGGTCATCGGCCGGAAATTATCGCTGAATGACCAGGTGGTGGAGATCGTCGGGGTGACGCCCGCAGGTTTCTCCGGCGTTGAAATCGGACGGGCATACGACTTGGCGGTTCCCATCTGCTCACAGGCGGTGCTGTGGAGTGAGGGCAATTGGCTGAATGAAGGGACCACCTGGTGGCTGACCGTGATGGGCCGCCTGAAGCCGGGTTGGACCCTGCAGAAGGCCAACGCGCAATTGCGCGCCGGCGCCGCCGGCCTGTTTCGAGCCACCCTGCCCGCGAACTACCCGGCGGCGAACGTGAAAGATTATCTGAAATTCAAGCTGGAGGCCGTGCCGGCGAAGACGGGCGTGTCGGCGTTGCGCACCGAATACAGCGATCCGCTATACCTGCTGCTGGCCACCACCGGGCTGGTGCTGTTGATTGCCTGCTCCAATCTGGCCAACTTGACGCTGGCGCGCGCCACCGCGCGCGAGCATGAAATCGCGGTGCGGCTAGCCATTGGCGCGTCCCGCGGCCGGCTGGTGCGGCAGCTCATGGCCGAGAGCATCCTGCTGGCTTTGGCGGGCGGCGCCTGCGGGCTGCTGCCGGCCGGCGAACTCGGACACCTGATGCTCGCCTTGCTGCGTACGCCGGGAGACTCGCTGTTTCTGGATCTGGAGCCGGACGTCCGCGTGTTTGCTTTTGCCACCGGAATCGCAGCGCTCACCTGCATTCTTTTCGGGCTGATCCCGGCATTGCGGGCTACCCGGAGGGCCCCCGCGGACGTCATGAAGACCGGCGGCCGCAGCGTGACCACCAGCCGGGAACGATTCGGATTGCGGCAGACGCTGGTGGTGTCGCAGGTAGCTCTGTCGCTGGTGCTGCTGGTGAGCGCGCTGCTATTCTCGGGCAGCCTGCGCAAACTGCTCGCCGTGGACGCCGGTTTCCGGCAGAACGGGATATTGATTGTGGATCTGGATTTCTCGCGCTTGAAGATTCCCGTAGCGCGGCGCGCCGCCTTCAAGCAGGACATACTGCAACGGATGCGGGCGCTGCCGGGCACGGGCTCGGCCGGAGAAACCTACCTTCTGCCATTGAGCGGCGCCAGCACAAGCAATAATGTGTGGGTTGATGGAGCCGGCTTGAACGCCAAGATGAACTCGAACTTCGGCTCGATCGGCGCGGGGTACCTGAAGACCATGGGGATGACGCTTTTGGCAGGCCGCGATTTCGACGGCCGGGATACACCTTCGTCACCGCCGGCCGCCATTGTGAACCAAACGTTCGCCCGCATGCTGGGGTTGGGCGACAACCCGGTAGGCAAGCGATTCCGCAGAGAAGCCACCCCTTCGCGGCCGGAAACTGTTTTTGAAGTGGCCGGCCTGGTGAAGGACACCAAGTACTACAGCCTGCGCGAGGAATTCAGGCCGATCGCATTCCTCTGCACCGCTCAGGATGCCGATCCCGATCCGTTCGCTCAATTCGTGGTGCGCTTCGACGGACCCTTGGCGGACGTGACGTCCAGGATCAAGCAGGCCGTCAAGGCTGCCAGCCCGGGGATTATTGTCGATTACCGCGCGTTTGACGAGACCATACGCGAAGGACTGTTGCGCGAGCGCCTGATGGCCACACTATCCGGCTTCTTTGGCGCGCTGGCGGCGCTGATCGCCGCCGTAGGACTATACGGCGTGATGTCGTACCTGGTGGTAAGGCGCACGAATGAAATCGGAATCCGGATGGCGCTGGGCGCCAACAGCGGCAACATCGTCAGGCTGGTGCTGCGCGAGGCGGCCACTTTGCTGGCGGTAGGTCTGGCGGCTGGGGCAGTGCTGGCGGTGGCCGCCGGATACGCCGCCGGGTCCCTGCTTTTCGGGCTGCGGCCTACCGACGCAGGCATCCTGGCGATGGCGGCAGGGCTGCTGGCGGCAGTGACTATCGCAGCCAGCTACCTGCCGGCCTGGCGCGCCGCGCGGCTGGACCCCATGACGGCGCTACGGGAAGAGTGAACGCTGGGGTGAGGCCTTGCGCCCGCGCACAAGCCCGCGGCAGGTTCGGCAGCACTATTCGCTGTAAGGCCGGCAGTGATATCATTGCTTGTCCCAGACGATGAAAGAATACGACGTCTTCTTCTCCCATTCCACCCGAACGGATCCGGACACTACCACTGAGAAGGTGATGGAAATGGTTTATGCCTGTCTCACCGGGCACCGGCGGGGAGTCTATTGGGATCGAAAGTGTCTGTCCGCCGGCAAGCTTCTGCCAGTCGAACTGCGCGACGTCATTCGCCACTCGCGAATCGCTGTCTTTTTCGTCACTGGAGCTGCCGCGAAAAGCCCCTGGGTGGAGTTCGAGCTTGAGGCTGCCAGGGCAAGCCAGACACAAGTGCGAGCAGTCTTGCTCGATGGCGTGAAGCGCCCGGCCTGGTTCTTGGCAGCGGAACTCATTCGTCTGCAAAACGCAACCACCCAGGAAGGAATTGCGCTCCTGGTATGTAGAGAAGCGCTTCGTCTTCTCGATTCACACTGACGCAGAAACAGACTTCAGGGCCAGACCCGCGGGCGTCACAGGACATACAGCCGTACGGCCGAATCTGCCCGGCAGGGTGATATTCCGGCAAGAAGCAGGCGCAATATCGGTTACGTGGCTCCATGCAGCCTGGCTCAGGAGAATAGGCGGGCCGCGGAACTCCTCCCGCCAGTCGATATTAGCGGGGGAATCCCAATATGGTCCGGATGGCCCATCTTCTGCGTGGATCCTCCCAGCAACCGAAACCAACTCCTTGACAAAGCCGACTCTCTCGCCGACCGCCATGAAAACCCGGTGATCGGCGCTGCCAAAGTAATCGAACAGTACCGGGCCCCAGTCAATCGCGATGCCAATAGACGGATCTATGTTGAGATAAGTGCTGTACTCGTGGAAATCCTTGCCATTGAACTCGTGCTGCATCCAGAGCTTTGCATATTCGTCAAAGCTGGCGGACATGCTCGACGAAGCGGACAGTGCGTCCTTCAGACCGGCTCGGGGAGACCCCTCGGGCGCCGCTGGATACTCGCCGAATACGCCCACTAGGCCACTACCCCAGTTTTGATCGATTCTGCCACAATTGGTCTCGACAGCCAAGGCTGCGATCTTTCCGAATTGGTCCAGGAGGCTCAGGCGGCATTGCTTTTTCTTGTTGAAATCCAGCGCGCCGTGCTGCTCGATGTTCGCCCAGATGCGGCTAAAATCCCGGATCTCGGCGCACAATAGGGTGACCCTCTTGCGTCCCGGTTTGTAATATGACGGAAGGTAAGTGCTGGGAGCCATCCCGTAGTAGTTGGTAAAGATCCTGACCAGCACTTGACGGAGCCGCTCTTGAAAGATGCACCGGATTTCCTGGTCTCCGCGATTGTCGGCCGCTTCCCGCAATATGGTTTCTGGCGACCATAGAACGAAGTATCCGAGTTTGGGATATTCGGCCGACCTCAACGGCAATACGATCACCACGTCGCCGTTCCGCGGCTGATGGTGTTCGAACTCGTCCGGATAGCTCCTGGCGAGCCCTTGCATTATGTGCAGCAAGTCGCCCTTAAGCGGGATTCGGTACTCTTCGTCCTGGTCCCTGAACAGGTTGGACGCGGCTTCCACGGTCATGCGAATATCGGTATAGGACGGCAGGCTCTCCGCGGGTTTCAGTTCGCGCGCCTCGGTGCGCCGGCTACGCTCCTTGCGCACCACGTTATGTGTTTTCGAGCTACCGCCGCACAAGAGAGCGTGAACTTCCTGATAAAACGGATTTACGAAAAAGTGAAACGTAACCACCGCTTTGGAGTAACGCTTCAGTTTCGCAAGGGCCGGAACCATTACCGCTCTCAGGTTGTCCTGCAGTGGGATATTCGGGGTCAGGGAAGACAAGAAACTAGCTCGGAACGCATGAAAATCGTCGTCGATCCAAGAGCGATGGGGCATATGTCTACCGCGGCAGCAACCGGGCCAATTCCGCCTCAATGGCGTCTGCCAAGACTTCGAATTCGTCGTCCTTCCACACCCATCGGTAGCGGCCCTTCAAGTCCGGGTACAATTGCAGTCTTTTGCGCACTTTTGGCGTATCGTCCTTGTATCCGGAAATGAAAATGATCGGGACGGCCGGGCCGACACGCTGCTCCCCGACCAGACTGGCAACCGCTTCGATCCCTTCCATCTTCTCGTCGGATGGCAGGCAGACGTCCACTATCAACACGTCTGCATTGCCCGCCGCGCCTAGCAGGGCGTCTTTGTCCATTACGGTCGTAACTGAAAAGCCGAGGTCTTCCAAGAACATCCCGTACGCGGTCGTGTATTGCTCCTCGTCGTCGGCGAGGAGCGCCTTCAGCTTCAGCTTTTGTTCAGGCACTTGCGTTCCTCCACTGAGCGGGAATCCATATCTCAAAGCGCGCTCCTTGCGGCGCCTGGTCGTCAAGACGAATCTGCCATTTCAACAAATCGATCAGTCTCTTGACTTCGTACAGACCCAAGCCTAGCCCCTCGCTCTTTCCTACATTCGAAGCCCGAAAACCCGGTTCGAAAATATGAATTCTGTCCTTGGGCGCCACTCCTTGTCCCTGGTCGGCCACGGAGATCGTGGTGCAATTGCGCTCCGGCAGGCAACTCAGTCTTATTTCACCGGAGACCGGCCCATACTTGCTCGCGTTATTCAGTAAATTGAAGAGGATAATCTGAAGCCAAACCTGCTCCGAGGCCGTCATGGGCAGCACCAACCGCTCCATATCGCATTGAAACACAAGCCGTTGCGTTTGAGGCAGCAAGGGATCGACGAGGTTGATGGTCTCTCGTAGCGCCTGGAGGATGTCGGTATCCTGCCACTGCTGAGCGGCGCCCTGTTGCGCGACCTCGGCGGCCAGTGTCCGGCTCATCGTCGACAGCGTGAAGTTGGCGCTTTGAATCATGCGCGCCAACGTGCGAATGCGATCGATCGAAGGCTCCGGCTTGTCGAGTTCCCGGTTTAGCATCTCCACATTCCGCGCAATGGCGCGCGCCGGACTGCCCAGATTGTGGGCAATGGCTGGGATCAATTGTAGCCGCAGTTGTCTGGTCAACGCGAGCAGGAGCACCACATAGTTAGCCATCAAATCGCATTTCCGGCGATCGTTCTGGCTGAAAAACTTCTGCCCGATCGAGTTCTCGACTTTAAGGACGCCAAGCAGATCTTTATTCCAGACCAACGGCACGGCGTACATGCTGTGGAACTCCTGTTCGACTCTATCGCCATACATGGTCCTGTCCCACGTGCCGCGCCATGATGGATGCAATCGCAACTTCTCATGCGTGTTAGCCCAGAAACTGCGCCTTCGAATTGCCACCCATGCCGTTACGCCATCGATCTGCCTGTCGCCCTCTTCGGTATCCGGGGGGTTAATGTCGATCCGGTAAAACGGAATCTCCTGGGGCGCTCCCTTTACTCCGTAGCTGGCGTGATGTACCAGGCGGCCCCTGTTTTCGTCAACCAGCCATAGCGAACAGATTCCGGCATTCAAGGCTTGTGCGGTGGCGTTGACGATATCCTGAGCCACATCGGTCTGGAAGGGCCGCTGCACAAGCGCGTCCGAGAGCTGTACCGGCGCTTCGAGCAGCCGCTGCTCGTAGGAGTCGAGGAGAATCAGGACCTTCAGGACGAGTGCCACTACGTCTGCGAACTTATGCAAGGCCGCCACGTCCGCATCGGTAAAACCGCTCGCGCCAATACGGTTTTCAACCTTAAGCACACCCTCCAGTTCCCCTCCCAGCAGCACCGGGAGTCCATACAAATCCCTCAGCAGTTCTGCCGGCTTGCCGTGCCATTGGATTGGGTCCATGGCCCCCCGGTGATAGGAAGCATAGTCGCTCATCAACTCTTCGAATGAGTTCACGCGGACGCACGCCCTATTGCTTGCGATATAGGACGTCAATCCCTCGTACTTATCCTGCGCCGCCATTGCGATGGGGTAGACCACCTCCTGCGCGATCGTCTGCGGGGCGACAATCCCGTGTGCGCCGGCCAGCTTCAATTGCTGCGTAGCGCCGTCGGCGAACACCCGCCAGATTGTACAGATCTCCGCCTGTGCGATTCCCGCGCAGATCCGGGCGACTTCATTCGCCAAACTCTCGAAATTCTCAGCCTTGCCGAGAGATTCCAGAGTCCATTCCTTGGCCGCAGCCTGAACCGCCATACGATCTCCTTCGGTATTGCTTAGGTTACTCCAAATTCGGTTTCCACGGAAAATGCCAGGGCATTTCGCGCTCTCGCTCGGATTTCGGCTCGGCATTGGCGGCCCTGGGAAAGGAATGCATCCGCCGCTTTCATTAACTAAAGGAAACTTAGGACCTCACGGCCGGGCATGCCATACTTGAAGGTTGCTGGCAAGCTACGAAATAAAAGCCGCGGCTGCCGGGTTGGCCGTCTGCCTGATCGGCATCAGCACGGCGGTTTATCGCGCTTCGACGAAGCTGGTGGAGAATGCGTGCTGGGTGGCACACACCCACGACGTCCTCACGCAGCTCGAAGGGACCGCCACCGGTGTCACCAAGGCCGAAACCGAACTGCGCGGCTTCCTCCTGACCGATCAGGAGTCCTATCTGGCTCCTTACTCCGCTGGCTTGACGGAAACCCGCCGCAGGCTGGAAGCGGTGCGCAGGATTACCGCCGATAGCCCATCCCAGCAAGCCCGCGTGGAGAAGCTGGAGCCCTTGATTCTACACCGTCTCGACCTTCTGGACGCGCTGCTGAAGATTGGCCACGACCAGGGCTTCGGCGCCGCCCGCCGGATTCTGACCTTCGACCAAGGCCCGCAATATTTGGAAGAAATCCGGCAGGGCATTCAGGAGATGGAACACGAGGAACAGGAACTGCTCGCGTCGCGTTTTGCCCAGCAGGAGTCCAGCAGCCGCCGGCTGCAATGGATGGTGGTCCTGAGCTGCGCCGCCGCCCTGTTTCTGCTGGGCGTCTCGATGGCCGTGGTGTTTCACGATCTGCACACCGTGGAGACGGCTTTCCGCAAAGCCAAATACAATGTGGCGCACGACACGCTGACCGGCCTGGCCAGCCGTCAAAGCCTCATGGTGCAGCTTGACTTCGCCATTGCGCACGCCGTGCATAGCGGCCAGCCACTGTCGGTGTGCATCTGCGATATCGACCAGTTCAAGTCCATCAACGACACCCACGGCCATGCGGCAGGCGACGAAATCCTGGCATCCTTCGGAAAACTTGTGCGCGGAAGCATCCGCAACGGCGACATCGCCGGACGCCTGGGCGGCGACGAATTCTGCATCGTGCTGCCGAACACCGCGGGGGACCGGGCCGGCCCGCTGGTGGAGCGTTTACGGGAACGCTGGGAACGCCTTGAATATCGTTCACCGGAGGGCGGCGCGTTCTCCGTAACCGCCAGCTTTGGCGTAGTCCAGCACATCGAACAGAAATCGGCCAAGGCGCTGCTGCACACCGCGGACAAGGCTTTGTATTGCGCCAAGGGCGAAGGCCGGAATAGGATACATTTGGTGGCTTGAAGAAAGGAGGCAGAAGACAGGGCCCAGGAGTCAGAATAAACACCGCCCTCGGCGTTCCCTATTCTGTCTTCCGACTTCTGTCCCCTGACTTCTGTTCTTCTGTTTTTGCCATCTTCCGCGAAATGAATAACGCCATTTCGAGCGCCTGCTCGTAGTTCAGTCTGGGATCCAAGCCCGATTTGTATGCCAGCTTCAGATCGGCCTCGCGCAGCCCGCGGGCGCCCCCGATGCACTCGGTCACGTCCTCGCCGGTCACTTCGATGTGGATGCCGCCCAACCGGTTTCCGCACGCCGTATGAATGTCGAAGGCCTGGTCGATCTCGCGCAGGATCTCTTCGAAGTTGCGGGTCTTGATGCCATCCGCCGTGGTGTGCGTATTGCCGTGCATGGGATCGCAGCACCACAGCACGGTCCTGCCGGTCGCGCGCGCGGCCTCGATCAGCGGCGGCAGGAAGCGGCCGATGCAGTCCGCACCGAAGCGATGAATCAAAGTGAGGCGCCCCGGCTCGTCATCCGGATGCAATATCTCGATGATCTCCCGCAGCGCGGCGGCCCCGATCCCCGGTCCGATTTTGACCCCGATAGGATTGCGCACGCCGCGGAAGAACTCCACGTGTGCGCCGCGCGGGTCGGCGGTGCGCATCCCAATCCAGGGAAAGTGCGTGGAAAGGTCGTACCAGCCTTCCTGGCGGGGCACGCGGCGGGTCTGCGCCTGCTCATAAAGCAGATGCAGGCCCTCGTGGCTGGTGAAGAAATCGATCCATTGGAGCTCGCCCGGATGCACGCCCATGAGGTTTTCCATGAACCGGATGGACTCGCCGATTTGCCGGGCGATGCGGCGGTACTCTTCGGCCATCGGGGAATCCTTCACCCAGTCCAGGTTCCAGTAATCCAGGCGGGCGGGGTCCACGAAACCGCGGCTTACCAGGGCGCGGATGAAATTGAGAGTCAGCGCGGCGCGCTCGTATCCGCGCAGCATGAGCCGCGGGTCCGGAGTGCGCGCCGCGGCGGTGAATTCCGGCGCGTTGATCAAGTCGCCGCGGTAACTTGGCAGCGTGACGCCGTGGCGTGTTTCAAATTCGTCGGAGCGCGGCTTGGCGTATTGGCCGGCGAAGCGGCCCACCCGGATTACGCGCCGCTGGCCGCCCAGCGCCAGCACCAGGCTCATTTGGAGCAGGATTTTGAGCTTGTTGGCGATGGTGGCGGAGTCGCAATGGTCGTAGCGCTCAGCGCAGTCGCCGCCCTGCAGCAGGAAGCGTTCGCCGCGCGCGGCTTCCGCCAACTGCGTGCGCAGGGCGTGGATCTCCCATGAGGTCACCAGGGGCGGCAGTTTCGAGATTTCATCCACCACGCGCGCGGCTTCGTCGTCGCGTGGATAGAGCGGCTGCTGTTCAGCGGGCTTGCTTTTCCAGGACGTGGGCGACCATTCGGCCATTTAGAACAGCTTACCAAGCTTAGCTGGAGCACAGCATGTCCAGGAGGCTTCAAATTTGAAAAAGTTGGATTATCCGCCCGGATAAATTTCGGAATAAATATAGTTTTTTCTGTAACTTGGCGGATTTCAGAGTTTGAAATATCCAACGATAGGGTGTATTAGATCGAGAACCGCCGCTATAATCGGAGAGCGACATCATGCTCCTGAATCCAAATACTTCCACTCCTGGGATGCGGCTTGGGAACACGGGGGCATTACTCGGTCTGCCCGGCCATCGTCTTACGGGCAGGCTGCTCAAGGCGTCCCTGGGGTGCGCCGTGGCTTGGTTTGCCTATCAAGTTGGCAACCAAATTGTGTCGTCGCAGAGCCGGCTTCAGCCCTCCCCTGCCGCCACTATCTCGTTCCTGACGCTGGCCCTGACCGTGGTGGCATACGCCGCCATGCGCCAACAGGCGCAGTTGGCCGAACAAAAGCGGGCGCAATCCGCACGGGATCTGGGCGCGGAAATGGACCGGGCCGGCTTGGCTGGCGCAATTGAAGAGGCGTCCGATGCCGTGGTGATCACCGATGCGGAAGGCGTCATCCAGTACGTCAATCCCGCCTACACCAGCATGACCGGATACAGCGCCGCGGAAGTCGTCGGACGTAATCCTCGCCAGGACCCGGACCCGCGTCCCGCCTTCTACCAGCAAGTGATGGAAACCGTCCGCACCGGTAAAGTCTGGCGCGGGGAGGTGGCCAACCGGCGCAAGGACGGCTCCTCGTATATCGAAGATATTACCGTCGCGCCCGTGCGGGATGCCGGCGGCGCTATTCGAAGATACATTGCCATCCGGCGCGACATGACCGTACATAATGCGGCCAACGAAGCCAAAGCGTTTCTCGCATCCATCGTGGAGTCGTCGCAAGACGCTATTCTGAGCAGCACTCCGGACGGCGTCATTCTGAGCTGGAACCGCGGCGCGGCGCGGCTCTACGGATACGGCGCGGAAGAAATCGTGGGCAAACCGGTCTCCATACTGGCTCCCGCCGACCAGCGCGCCAACCTCAAATGGATTGGTGAAAGACTGCAACGCGGCGAGAGTGTGGGACAGTTTGAAGGCGTGGGACTGGCCAAGGACGGCCAGCGGGTGGATATTTCCATTTCAGCCTGCCCGATTCGGAACGCGGAGGGGCAGATCACCGCGCTGGCCTCCATCATGCGCGACATCACCGCGCGGGTACAGGCGCAAGAAGCCAGGGCCCTGCTGGCTTCCATTGTGGATTCCGCGGACGACGCCATCTTCGGCGCCGCGCTGGACGGCGCGATCCTGAGTTGGAACAAGGGCGCCGAGCGAATGTACGGTTACTGCGCCCCCGAGATTCTGGGAAAGCCCGTCTCGATCCTGCAGCCAACGCCGGCGGCCGCCGGCGGCACCGGCGAAGCCACTCAGCTTCTGGAGAGAATCGGCCGCGGAGAAACCATCTCGCAATTGGAGACGGTCACGGTGAGCCGCGAAGGCCGCCGGATTGAGGTTTCTCTCACCATGTCCCCGGTCCGCAATGCGGCGGGCGAGGTTGTAGGATCGTCCACCATCGCACGCGACATCGCTTCCCGCCGCCGGAATCAGGAGGCCCTCCGGCAAAGCGAAGAGAAGTACCGCTGGCTGCTGGCCAATCTCCCCGATGTAGTTTTGGTGGCCGATGAGACCGGCCGGCCGGTCTTCGTCAGCTCCAATTGCGAGGGGTTGAGCGGCTATACGCCCGAAGAGATCTGTCAAGCGGGGTTCTGGCTGAATCGAATCCACCGCGAGGATCGAGCGCGGGTGGAGGCGGCCTTCCACGCGCTGTTCGACAAGGGCAGTCCGGTCGACATCGAATACCGGTTTCTGAAGAAGGATGGGCAATGGGCGTGGCTCCACAGCCGCGCGGTGAACGTCTATGAGCGGGACGGCAAGCGCTACCGGGATGGGTTGATCTCCGACATCACCGAACGCAAGCGCATGGAACAGAGGCTGGCGCACCAAGCCACGCACGACCTGTTGACCGGCCTTCCCAATCGAAACGTGCTCGAAGACCGGTTTCGCCAAGCCTTGGCGCGCGCCCACCGGCAGGGCGGCATGGTTGCGCTTCTGTATCTGGACCTGGACCGCTTCAAACGCATCAACGACACGCTGGGGCACCGGGCCGGCGATACGTTGATCCAATTGGCGGCCGCGCGGCTGGCCGGCTGCGTCCGCGAGTCGGAAACGCTTTCGCGCGGCAGCGGCGACCGGTTTATGCTGGTCCTCAGCGATGTGGCCGAACCGCAAGACGCGGTAAACGTGGCGGAGCGCATCCTGGAGATTCTGTCGCCGCCCTTTGCGGTGAAGGGCAATGAAGTATTTCTGGGCGCCAGCATCGGCATCGCGCTCTACCCGCAGGATGGCGAAGATCCGCTGGTCTTGCAACGCGCGGCGGACAGCGCCCTGTACGCGGCCAAGCGCCAGGGTAAGCGGCGCATCCAGTTGTCCAGCCCGGAAATCAGCCAGGAAGCCAACCGCCGCCTGGCCATCGAGACCGAACTGCACCACGCCTTGGAGCGTGACGAAATATCGGTGCATTACCAGCCGCAATTCGATCTGGCCAGCGGCTGTGTCGCCGGATTGGAAGCGCTGGTGCGCTGGGAGAATCCGAAGTTCGGCCGCGTCCCGGCATCCGTTCTGATTCCGATAGCGGAAGAAAGCGGGCTGATCGTACCGATCGGCTCCCGCGTGCTGCGCGACGCCTGCCGCCAAGCCAGGGTGTGGCGGGACGCCGGTTACGGACCCATCCAGGTGGCCGTGAATACTTCGGCGGTGCAATTCGCGCGGGGCGATCTGGCCGAGACCGTGGCGGCCACGCTGGCGGAGACCGGCCTGGAGGCGTGGCGCCTGGACCTGGAGGTGACCGAAAGCGTGATCATGCAGGATATCCGGGAGACCGCCCGGCAACTCCGGGAGCTGAAGAAACTAGGGGTCAGCGTTTCCTTGGACGACTTTGGCACCGGCTACTCCTCGTTGAGCTATCTGGAAGAACTGCCCATCGACAATCTGAAGATCGACCGCAAGTTCGTGCAGCGTATGAACAGCGCGGACAATACGCGCACGCTGGTGCAATCCATCGTGGGACTGGCGCACGGGTTGGGCATGCGGGCAGTGGCGGAGGGCGTGGAAACCGGGGAGCAGCTTGAACAACTGAAAGCCATGGGATGCGACCGGGCGCAAAGCTTCATGCTGGCGGGACCGGCGCCGGCGCTTTGCATTCAGGCGCTGTTGGCGGCGCGCGGCGGGGCATGCAACCCAGCCCAAAACGCCGCATAACTGTGGGGCAGCGCCATGCGCTGCCTTTCGCTGAGATCTTCTGTCTCTACCGCCACTAGCCGGTGTGACGTTTTATGTCCGTCGACTCCCTCGCTGCCAGCCATCCGATGCCGACTTCTTCGTGACTTGGCGGTTCCAGCGTTCGCGGGATGTCCCCGTGGCGGTTCAATGAGCTCTCAGCGTGGGTCGTGATGGCCAACCACGTCCACGTCCTACCGCGGCCCCTGATACCGCTCCAGAAGGCTCTCATGAATATCAAGAGTGGCAGCGCGCGCGCGGCGAACGCAGTTCTTGGGCGCACAGGAAAGCCATTCTGG
Source organism: Bryobacteraceae bacterium (assembly GCA_035602155.1). Lineage (GTDB taxonomy): Bacteria > Acidobacteriota > Terriglobia > Bryobacterales > Bryobacteraceae > Bog-159. The sequence continues at coordinate 31,918 of DATNMW010000237.1, forward strand.
CAGGATGAGTCGTACGATCATTGGGTGCGGAACGATCGGGAGCGGAACTCGATCATACGGTACATCCACTTCAATCCGGTCGCCGCCGGTCTAGTTACGGAGCCGGAAGCGTGGCCTTGGTCGAGCGCCGGGAGGCAGCGCACGGCGCTGCCTCACATCTAGCCAGGCTACTGCCAGACCACGTTCTGGCCCTGAATGAAGTGGTAGACAATGTACAGCGCATCCAAGCCGGTCGGTAGGGTCAAATCCGCCGGGCAGGTGGTGTTGGTGGCGCCAGTGCTGCTGCACGCCACGCCGACGGGACCCACCAGCAATTCGCCGGGAGGAACGAAGGCCGTGCTGTTGGCGGTGGATGGCAGCGACTCGAGCACATAAGCCGGAACCGTGAAGGTCTGGGCGCTGGCTGGCGCGATGCATTCCACCAGAATTCCCGGTGTGGTGGCCGCGGGTTCAATGCCCGAGGCGAGCGTCGAAGAGATGGCCGTAATGTCGACAAACCCGTTCGGGTCGCCGCCCGTCCAGGTGATCGTCAACGGCGAAGTGCGCGATATTTCACCGCTCGCCGCACTGCTCTGGTTGGTCCATTTGAACGATGCGGCGGCCGATGTCACGGTAATCGGCGCCGAAAACGCGCCCACGTTTGCGCCCCCCGTGCCGGTCACGGTGTACGTGCCCGCGGAGATCGCGTAAGCCGGCGTCAGATAGAATGGAGTGCAGTTGTCGGTGCTTGGGTTGGCGCCAGTGGTGGGGCAAACGCCGCTGGTGAGCAGGCTTACCAGTTGGCCGATGGTCTCGCCGCCTACCAGCCCTTCCGGCTTGGTCAAGTCACCGGCCGGTTGCGCGCCGTATGCGTTCCCGTTCTTGGCCACCGTTTGCGTGCCATTCGGCCCCTTGACGCTCAAGCTCGCTCCGGCATCCAGCGGGATCACCTGCGCCAGGCCGTAATCGACGGGCGGCGGGAATTGCAGGAACTGGCTGACCGTGCAGTTGTTCACCGATGGCGACAATGTGAAGCCTTGGAAGCTATTCAGCGCTCCGCCGTCGAAGGTGCCGATTTCCGCGGTCACGGTGTCGTTGTCCCACTGCGCGGTCTCGAGCGAAGTAGTCACGTTCAGAAAATCGCTAAACAGGATGATGCCCGCGATGTTCGCCTGGCCCTTGCTTTCCACCACGGAGGCGATGTCGCTGTAATTGATGCCATCGGCGTCCTGGCAAGTCGCGCCGTTGGGATCCACCGACATGCTGGTGAAGTTGCCCACCACGGAGCCGATCTCCACGGCCACCTGGACGTAACAGCCTTGCACGCCCGCCGGCACGATGAAATCGATCTGGTCCTCCGCGGTAAAGCCGGAGCGGCCGGCGTAGGTCACGGTGGCCTGCTGGCCGGCTACCCATACCGTCACGGGGCAGCTTGCGGTGGACGCGCACAAGTTGGTTGCGGTGGGCGGGGCGGTCTGCTCAGTGGAGATGTCGGGTGCGGGACCCAGACCGGTGCCCCAGATGGTCACGTAGTCGCCCGGTTTGGCAGTATTAAAGGGCGTCATAAGCTGATAGCTGACGGCATTGGTGAAGATCCCCGGACCGGAACCGACTTCGTTCCAGGCGAACGTCCCAAACGAACTGGCCGCCACCGTGATGGGGAACGTGGCGCTGGTAGCCCCGTTATAGCTCACCGCCAGGGTACCGGTGCCGGCAGGGGTGTTGGAGGGCAATACCGCATTGATCTGGGAAGCCGACACGTACGCCGGATACGCCGCAACAGTGGTTCCACCTACCACGACGCTAACGGAAGTTTGCTGGAGCGTGGTGGGCAGCGGGTAGGGCTTCCAGGAAACCCCGGTGGCCGGCCCAATACCAGTACCATAGATGGTGAAATAGGACCCTTGGGCGATGGAGGAGTTCGGCAACGGGGAATAACTGGAGCTGGCTGCGTTGACGACCAGGCTGACGGCGGGCTGCGCGGATCCGGCGGCTGCCAGCAGCCCCAAACTCAGAACGATTGCAAATAAAGTTTTCACGTGTGTGTATTTCCTTTCCCGTAGGCTTCAAGTCTATCACCACTCAACCCCGGATGGCGGCGGGGGCGGCTGGCCCCAGGTTGCCAGGCGCGGGCCAGGTACCAGGGGTAATGGAACCCCGACGAGGGGGGACATTCCCAATGTGCCTTTCAATCCATTACACTAACGTAGTCGGGACTAATATTAGATTATCATCGATAGTACTGGCCGCCGGGCTGGCGGAGGAGAGCGAAACGTGGTGACGAAGACGTCTTTTTTTGGGAAATTGGTGTTGGGATTGTGCCTCTGCCTGGGCTTGGCGGGAGGTCTGCTGGCGCAGTCGGTGGACGTAACCATCACCGGCACGCTTGGGCCGTACATCAGTGGCAGCGGCTTCATTAGCGACGGGGGAATTTACCAATCCGGCATCACGGCTACTGGGACGAAATCCACGCAATACTGTGTTATCACCTACGCAGGCACAAACGGGGGCAGCGGTGGCACCGCGCATGTGTATCTCGGCACCAACTTCGGCACGAACCAGCCAATTATCGGGCCGCAGACGATTGGCAAGGGATCGGCTCTCGTGACCTACGGCAGTGGGTACGACTATTTCAACCCGCCTACTACGGCAACCGTCAGCAATGGGCCCGGCACCACCTGCACTGGGAATGCGGTGGTCTCCGGCGTCGGCATCGACGACCCTGACGGTCTGATTGGCACGGAATTCACCGCCAACGCTACTCTCGATGCGGTGGGCGTTACATATAGTCCGTCGACGGAAAATTATAGTGTGCCCCTAACGCTTTCAGCCGGTACATTTAATTTCAACTGTACCGCGGCGGCTACCGTTTCAGTAAGCGCCAGTACCGATTCGTTGTCCAGCAATTGTACTTTTAAGGCCGGGAACACGCAGTTCGTAACGACGGGCGCGTTTCCGGGGGGCACCATTCCCGCGCCGATTCCGCTGGCCTTTCCGCAGGCGAACATCATCAGTTCGAAGAGCCAAGGAACATACACGCCGGGGGCAGGCCAAACCTTTGACGGGGACTCGACAACCCTCGGCGTCACCAACGGCGAGGTTGTGGCGGTATGCTCCGGCTGCCCGACGGAGACCTTGAGTCCCACCACCCTCCCGTTCACGGTCGCCTCGGGAAGCGGCCCATCGGCGACGCAGCCCGTTACCGTGACCACTGGCGGCATAGTGGAGGCTTATGCGGTCACCACGTCCGCGAGCTGGATTACGGTCAACAATGCGTCCACTACCGGCGGAAGCACCGGAGGATCGTTCAACGTCGGCGTCAATCCCACAGGCCTCGCTCCGGGAAACTATAACGGTACGGTCAACGTCT
>DATNMW010000238.1:0-22485 GCA_035602155.1 Bryobacteraceae bacterium
CAAGACCGGCTTCAAGTCCGTGGACGAGTACGTTGCCGCGCAGCCGGCGGCTGTGCGGGGCATACTCGGGCGCGTGCGCGGCGCCATCCGCAAGGCCGTACCGGGAGCCCAGGAAGTCATCTCGTATCGGATGCCCACGTACACGCTGCATGGGCGCCGCTTGCTTTATTTTGCCGTGTGGAAGCAGCACTACTCGATCTACGCCGCCACAGAGCAAGTGATCGCGGTATTCCAAGGCGAACTGGCGTTGTACCAGGTCGACAAGGGCGCCATCCGCTTCCCGCTGTCGGAGCCCGTCCCCGTGAAGTTGACTGGACGCATCGCGAAGTTCCGAGCGAAAGACGTCGCCGCGCGCAAGAAGGCGAAGGCCGGCTCCAGGGCACCCCTGAGCGGACCCTGAAGATCCAGCGCCCACAAACCACCATCCACTATCCTGGAATTTGCCCCACGGTTCCTATCTCTATTGCGACGTAAGCCTGCCGGTCCCGCTCGACCAGCCGTTCACCTGCGCTCTGCCGGAGACGCTCCGCCACCGCGTGAAACCGGGCTGCCGCGTACTGGTCCCGTTCGGTAGCCGCCGCCTCACGGGCGTGCCATTGCGTTGCCACGACGAACGCCCGAAGTGCCCACACGCGAAGCCATGCGCCTGATCGATGCCGAGCCGGTGCTGGATGCCGAGTTGCTCGCCCTGGGCAAGTGGATCTCGGGCTACTATTGCGCCCCGCTCGGCGAGGTGCTGCGCGGCATGCTGCCGCTGGCATCCGATATCCGCCGCGGCAAAGTCTATTCGCTTACCGACGCCGGCCGCGACGCCGCAGCTGGGTGCTGCTGCAATCGACTACCCAATGGCCCGACAGGATCGACGCTGGTACAATCGTGTTGACATGGAATTCGCGATTAACATCCGGATTGAGGAATTGCCCGAAGGGGTTTGGCTAGCCACTTCCGACGAACTGTCCGGCTTGGTGGCGCAGGGGCGAACGGCTGCCGAGGCGCTCGACATTGCGCGGGACGTGGCGCGAAAGCTGATAGACGCACGCCGAGAACGTGAAGGCGAAATCGCGCTTTCCATGGCATCTGCTCATCGCGACTACACCATCGTGGTGGCCGCATAGGTGGGCCGTCTCGCTGGCTTCCGCTATCGCGAGGTCGTTCGGAAGCTCATGCGGATTCCAGTTTGATCGTCAAGCCGCTGGGAGTCACGAAATCTGGTATGACTCCGGGACGAACCGATATACAACAATCCCGAACCATCCTGGCGACATGCCCGAAGGAACGCTCCGCGCGATTCTGAAACAAGCAGCGGTCGATCCCGAGAATTTCCTCCAGGCCTGACCTGGAGTGCGAATCAGGGTCTTGGAACCGCTCGGCCGCGCTGCCACAGCCCGTACAAGCATCGCCGGTTGCGCGCGTCAACGCAGCCCCGCCGGGCCGCGCCATCGGTCGGTACCTTGCCGTAACGGGTCTTCACGCGATCTATACCTCGGCACGCGGCTCGCGGGCTCAACCTTTCCGCAACGGGACTTCTAGACCGGAGCTAAACCCTCAGCGGAATCGGAGACACGTCGATGTCGACTCCCGTGAGTCCAATCTTGTCAAGGAACCGCCGCAGGGAGTGTTCCGCGGCTTTTGGGTGCAGGCTCGGTCCGATCACTATCTTCGTGATTGGAATGTCCTCAGGGTTGCCGAGCGGCAGCGCGCAGTACGGAACGAGCAGGTTATTGGATGGCCTGTAGAGTTCCTCGTGGATATCGGTTCCGTGAAATGCGATGATGCGCCATTCCTTCTCCTCCCGGAACGCGGCAGATTTTAGGAACGCGCGTACGGTCAGTAGGGCGTTGGCTAGGCCGCCGGCGACTCTCGCGTCCTGATCTGGGTACCGATCTGTCACGTCGCTGGCGAGCGAGGTTAGGATTTGGTTCAGGATCTCCTTTTGTGTGTCCTGGGTGTACACGACTCTTCCGCAACGGTTCTGGGGGAACATGTTGCGGAGCTTTGCCCACGAGAATTCGATCGCGTAACCCGTGCCCAGACGGGCATAGGCTCTCCATTGGCTGAGCAGGTCTTTCTCCTCGCAGAAGCAGGAGGCATAGACGTGTAGGCCGAGGTCCAGCGGGTTCTGGTGGCACGCCCAGTGGTACCTTTCGAATCCGGGGTGACATGCGGCGTGGGCCTTCGTGACCTCTTCGATGATCGTACTGGAATACAAGTACTCAGAGGCGTCATTCGTGTACAACACGTCGGTCGCCCAGATGGTTCGAGATGTGCAAATGCCTATTACGCCTTCAATCGTTGTGTAATGATACACGTGTTCGCGCGGCTCTGCCGTGAAAATCGATGTGCCGAGAGTAGCGCGCACAAAGTCGGGAGGGCCGCCTTGGGCGGATTCCACATTCCACCTCCTATCCAAGCCTGCGCCAGCGAACCGAATGGATTCGAGCACCAGGGTGACCCGGCACTATACTTGACGCGACGCAGTGAACATCATCGTAGCGCCGTTCTTCGGCGCCGCGGGCGTCGTTGTCGCGGCTTCGGTGGAGGGGAGTAAATACGTAACTCCTCTTGTGTGGTGGGCCACCGCCCTGCGGACTCCGCCGCAGTCGGCACCGGAAGCTGGCCGACGACCGGGTGCTGGGAGATCGCGGGACGGGGCAAGTCCCCGGCTGACGCCGTCCGCCTTTGAGTCTCCGCGAATGGGCCTTTCAGGAGCCAGCCCAGCGGAATGCAGGTGACACGGCCACTTGAAAGTTATGGGGACATCGACGGAGCCTGTTCCCGTGAAGTTGATTGGACGCATCGCGAAATTCCGCTTGAAAGAAGCCGCCGCGCGCGAGAAGGCGAGGGCGGGCTCCAGGCCGCACCCATAAAGGGCGCCCGGATCCAGCGCCCGCAAACCCCCACCCGCTATCCTGGAATTTGCCCGACGGTTCCTATCTCTATTGCGACGTAAGCCTGCCGGTGCCGCTCGACCAGCCGTTCACCTACGCATTGCCGGAAACGCTGCGCCATCGCGTGAAGCCGGGCTGCCGCCTGCTGGTCCCGTTCGGCAGCCGCCGCCTCACGGGCGTGGCTTTGCGTTGCCACGACGAACCGCCCGAAGTGCCTACGCGCGAAGCCATGCGCCTGATCGATGCCGAACCGGTGCTGGATGCCGAGTTGCTCGCCCTCGGCAAGTGGATCTCGGGCTACTACTGTGCGCCGCTCGGCGAAGTGCTGCGCGGTATGCTGCCGCTGGCATCCGATATCCGCCGCGGCAAAGTCTATTCGCTCACCGACGCCGGACGCGACGCCGCCCGTCAGCTCCTATTCGACTCCGCGCCTGAAGATCCCGTTGTGCAGATCCTGCGCATGCTCGACCGGCGCCCGCTCTCCGCCGCTTATCTCGAGCGTAAGCTGCCGCTGGCCGGGAACGCCTTGCGCGCTCTGGAGCGCAAGCGTTTCGTCATGGTCGAGCAGGTCCAGACCGAGCGCGATCCTCTGCGCGCGGCCTCGGAACATTTGCGCATCGAGGCGATCGTCAAGCCAGAGGGCGGTACGCCCACCGCCAAACTTGGCAAGCCTGAGCGCGAATTGCTGGCCTTCCTGGAATTGCATCCCGGCTCGCACAATTTGAAGGATCTCGAATCCATGGTGCGCGACGCCAGCCCCGCCGCCCGATCGTTGGCCCGCAGGAAGCTCGTCGCCCTGCGCGCGGAACCCGTCCCCCTCAATGCCGCCGGACCCGTGCGCGCGCCGCACACGCTGAACCCTTTGCAGGCCGCCGCGTTTGACCAGATCGGCGCTGCCATCCAGGCGCACGAATTCCGCACTTTTCTGCTGCACGGCGTCACCGGGTCCGGCAAGACCGAAGTCTACCTGAATGCCATTGACGCGGCCCTCGCCTGCGGCCGCAGCGCCCTGCTGCTAGTCCCGGAAATCGCCTTGACCCCCGCCGTCGCCGGCCAGTTCTTCAGCCGCTTCGGCGATCGCGTCGCCATTCTGCACAGCGCCTTCAGCGATTCCGAGCGCTCCGACCAGTGGCGCCGCATTCGCTCCGGCGCGGCGGCCGTCGTGGTGGGGACGCGCTCCGGGGTCTTCGCGCCCATGCTGAATCTCGGTTTGATCGTGGTGGACGAGGAGCACGACCAGAGCTACAAGCAGGAAGAAACGCCGCGGTACAACGGCCGCGACGTGGCCATCGTGCGTGCCCAGGCCGCCCGCGCGTGCGTGGTGTTGGGATCGGCGACGCCCAGCCTCGAAAGCCGATATAACGCCGAGCGCGGCAAGTACACGCTGCTCGAACTGCCCTCGCGCGTCGCGGAGCGTCCCATGCCGCAGGTGGAGATTATCGACATGCGCACCGAATTTCTGGAGACGCGCAAGCAGGCCACCTTCTCGCGCCGCCTGCTGGAAGCCGTGGCGCACCGCATCGAGAACGGCGAGCAGACCATCATCCTGCTGAACCGCCGCGGATTTTCCAGCTTCGTCGCCTGCCGCTCGTGCGGCGAGCGCGTGCAATGCATGAACTGCTCGGTCACGCTCACTTTTCACCGCCGCGACCGCCGCCTGCTTTGCCATTACTGCAACTATGCCGAGCGCGTGCCATCGCACTGCCCCAAGTGCCAGAGCGAGCATATCTACTTTATCGGCGTCGGCTCGGAGAAGGTCGAAGAAGAGTTGCACCATGAGTTTCCCAAAGCCCGCATCGCGCGCTTGGATCGCGACACGGCCAGCGCCAAGCGCCAGTATGAGGCTATCCTGCAAGGCTTTCGCGAGGCGTCCTACGATATTCTGGTGGGCACCCAGATGATCGCCAAGGGCCACGATATTCCCAATGTCACCCTGGTCGGCGTGGTTTCGGCCGACGTGGGGCTCGGCCTGCCCGACTTCCGCGCAGCCGAGCGCACCTTTCAACTCCTCACGCAAGTCGCCGGGCGCGCCGGACGCGGCAGCCTTCCCGGCATCGTCCTGATACAAACCATCAACCCGGACCACTATGCCATCCGCATGGCGGCCGCACAGGACTACCAGACTTTCTATGAAAAGGAATTGCAGTTCCGCCGCATGATGCACTATCCGCCGTTCAGCGCCATGGCCAATATCCTGGTTCGCAGCGAGCAGCAGGAGCAGGCCATGCGGCTGAGCACGGAACTGGGCCATTTCCTGACGCCGGCGCCGGAGAAGATCAAGATTCTGGGACCGGCCGAAGCGCCCGTCACGCGCCTCAAGAACGAATACAGATATCAATTCCTGATCAAGGCTGCCAGCCGCACCGCGCTCAACGAGTTGTTGCGCCGCGCGCAGGCGTTTGCGCGCGAGAGGAAGTGGAGCGCCACGGCGCTGGTGATCGATGTGGACCCATTGACGCTGTTGTAGGGGGGCCATCGCTGGACGGCGGAATCTAGTCCGCGCGAGGCTTTAACCGAAGATTTTGGGTCCTCGCGTTCGTCCAAGAGACGTAGCCCTTTTCACTCATAGATTGAGTAGCTTGCGTTCCTCAACATTTTGCTCACCTGTCCGAGTGATGTAGTAGAGCATCCCGCTGTAATGGACGAACGCCCGTTCATCTACCAATCGATCGAGCGTGCGCCGTAGATTCCCTCGCATCGACGGGCGAACCCATTGCAGCAACTCTGGAAGATGAGCGCCCTTTGCTCCTCGTTGATACAGGAGAACCAGGAGAACGTCTCCAGCGGGCAGACTTGGGCGCAGCACTTTGAGAAACCCTTGGAATTCCTGGATCGCTGGTGCTGTTCGGGCGACGATCATGTCGACCATCACGGCGGCATCGTTTGGTCGCACGTTGTGGTACAAACGGATCGGCTCTGCGAGAATCCAATCGAGCACCGCGACGACCATCGTCACATCCTGGAGGTTCGGGTCGATCCCATCGGCGAGATGGGCAGCATCTCGCTTGTTGCGGATGTCGTAGACGACTCGGAGCGCACGGGGGATGTGGAGTCGTATGGATTCGGGCGCTGACGTCGCGGGCATTTGCGCCAGCCGACCGATGAGGCGGTCCGTAGCGAGCTGCCCACCCAGTGGAGTGCCCGTTCCGGTCGTGGCGTGTTCGAGCATACGGAACGCGGCCTCGCAGAAGCGCCCTCCCTCGACTTCGCTAAGGCGGAGCCCGCCGAGATAGAAGTTGCGTTTGGCCTCGGCGTGCGCTTCGAGGAGTTCCTGGACGAGCAGGCGGGAAAAAGGCGGAGAGTTGGGTTTGAATGGCTGCTCGCACGGCCTACGTCAGCCTTTCTTCGGTATCTTTTTCGCGACTTTCCGTCGCCGTGGCTTCTTCAACGTCGCAAACGGCGCCTTTACCCTTTCTTGATCGGGCAGGGCGTCTACGATATCTTCCCCGAGGGCGGTGATTTGCTTCTTACCGCCGCCAGCAGGTGCGAGAAAGCCGGTCAGCGTGGCGTTGCTGACGGCGACCGCCGTGTTGGAGAACTTGACGCCGGCGGCTTCGGTGTTGAGCTTGGTGAGGTCTAGCGTCTTGAATTCCGCGATTCCACGTGATCGCGCGAGAAAGTATGCAAGACAGGCGACACGCTGGACGTCCGTGATAGGCTGCTTAAGGCGTATGAACTCCTTCGGCGTCATTCTTGTCAAGTCCGGTTGAGCGCCCAACCCCGCCCCGTTGTCGCTGCCCCCAGATTTTCCCAGTGTCGAGGATCCGGCCTTCGGCAGGTCATTCACACCAGGTCGGTCCATAGCGGTGCGAAACACAAAGAGTCGCGCATCCTCATCAAGCGGCTCCAAGGCGCCAAGTACAACATCCAGCGCAGCGAGCTCGCCAGCAAAAACCGTCTTTCCCATAGAGGAGCCGATGCCGCCATTCGTTTTTCAGGCGGGTCAGGCCAACTGGGCCCGGAATCCTCCGCGCCGCCGCTTGTGATCGATGTGCACCCTGTTGAACGCTGTTGGGGCCGTGCAAGCCCGGCATTTTGTGACGTGAGGATGGCAGATGTGAGCGTGCGTATTTTAGGTGATTTCTGCTAAGGGAGGTGCGGGGACACGGTAATAGCCGCTCGAATCCATGCCGGGGAGCGAACGCCGGGGCCCCAGACCGTCCGATTGACAGGCGACTCTGCAGACGGTGGCCCGGGCTGCGACGGGCTAGATGAAGAGATCGGCGGTGACCTTGAACACCGAAGCGAGTTTTTTCGCCTGCTCCTTACTAATGGAACGCTTCCCGCTCAGGACCTCCGAAACCCGGCCGCGCGTGCCGAGCACTGGCAGAAGGTCCTTGGCTGTTCGCCCGCTCGTCTCCATCAGGTAAGCCAACATCTCGTTGGGAGCTACCGAAGGCAGAGGGTGATGGCGATCGTCGTATGCCTGGACCAATATCGCCAGGGTTTCCAGAAGTGCGGACTCCTCCGGGCACAAGCGGTCCTCGCCCTTGTCGATCAACTGTTCCACGGCGCTAACCAGATGGTCGTACTCTTCCTCGGTCTCGATGGCTTTGACGACGATGCGATTCGCGAGCCGGGCGTATTTCTTGGGGTCGACGGTCAATATAGCGCTCATGATTTCCACGTTCCTTTCATATATTCCTTGTGCGTCATGATGCGGCGGATGAACAGCACCCTCCGGGTGAAGTTCATCTCCGCGACGAGCCGCCACTTGTTGCCTCCGATGTCGAAGACGACGTGCGGAGCGACAAAATCCGCCGTGTTGAACGACTGCTTCACTTCTGCGAAACTAGACCAAGTCGCCTGTTTGGCTACTCGATACCAGTGGTCCATGGCGTTGCGGGCCTGCGGATGCTCCTGGCAGAAGATCCGAATCGCCTTGTGGCTCACAATGTGCATCAGGGCCGATTTCATGGTCCCATAATGGGACCGCGCTGTCAATGGTTCATCGAGGCAGACCCGTCGAGTGCGTGCCCACGCACTAGCTAGAACAAGAGCTGCACCACGAGTTTCGAAGCTCTGCAGGTGTTCCAAGGAGCGAGAGATCAACGGAGAGCGTGGCTGGGCGAAACCGAGGCCCCCTAAGACTTCCGTCCGCCCGTTCAGGAACTTTCACCTCCAAGCATCGGTCTAAACTTCCAATGCTAGAAGTGCGCGCGCTCACCAAGCGATACTCCGGCACCCTGGCCGTAGACAGTGTCTCCTTCACTGCCCTGCCCGGCGAGGTGACCGGCTACCTGGGACCAAACGGATCCGGCAAATCCACGACAGTGAAGATGATCACTGGATTGCTCGACCCGACCGGCGGCGAAATTCTGTATCGCGGGCGGCCCATCCGCGACAACCCGATCGAATTCAAGCGCATTCTCGGATACGTGCCCGAAGAGCCGTACCTCTACCCGCACCTGACCGGGGCGGAGTACCTGGAACTGGCCGGCGAACTGCGCGACTTGCCCGCGGCCACGCTGCCCGGCAAGATTGGCGCGCTGCTGGAGCTGTTCGCGCTTGCCGACGACCGCTACGCGCCCATCTCCTCGTACTCCAAAGGCATGCGCCAGAAGGTTCTGATCTGCGCCGCCATCCTGCACGATCCCGATCTGATCGTCCTCGACGAGCCTTTCTCCGGGCTGGACGTGCACGCGGCTCTGGTGTTGCGCAGCCTGATCCGGTCGCTGGCCGCCTCCGGCAAGACCGTGCTCTTCAGCTCGCACGTGCTCGAAGTTGTCGAGAAAGTCTGCCATCGCGTGGTGATTCTGCATCACGGCCGCGTGGTGGCTAACGACTCCATCGACAGGCTGCGCGACCTGATGGCGCTGCCCACGCTGGAGGAGATCTTCGCGCAGCTTGTCACGGACAGCGATCCCGACGCCACCGCCCGGCGGATCGCCGAGGTGGTCCGCCAGTGACCGCACCGCCGGGCCGCGAGCGGCGCCAATTCCGCGCATTGGTGCGGCTGTTCGCGTACCGTTTCTTCGATACGGACATTCTTTCCGTGCGCGGCGATCTGTCGTCGCTGCTCTCGCAGTTCGCGGCGCTGCTGGCGGCCCTCAGCCTGGTGCTGGCTCTCGCCACCAGTGCCAAGTATGCCGGCCTGTACCAGCACTTGTCGGCCGGGCAGTTGCACGCGGCCGCGTGGGCCGATCAGGAGTTCCTCATTTCTACCTCCATGGCGATCGTCGGAGTGTTTACGCTGTTCCTTTGGGATGCGTTGTTTCCAGACCGGCGCGATTGTACGATCCTGGGCGCAATGCCCGTGCGCATTCCCACCGTCTTTGCCGCCAAGCTGACGGCGCTGGGGGCGGCGCTCGTCCTGGCCGTTGTAGCCGTGAATTCCTTTACAGGCCTTGTCTGCCCGTTTCTGATCGTTCCGGGCGCATCCGGCGTGCTGGATGCGGCGCGCGATTTTGGGGCTTTCTGGCTCGTCATTCTGCTGGCGTCGGTGTTCGTCTTCCTGCTGCTGCTGGGCGTGCAAGGGGTGGCGCTGCATGTGTTGCCGCAGGCGCAGTTCATGCGGTGGTCCAGCGTCATACAGACCGCTGCATTCTTTGCCGTGCTCTCGCTGTACTTTCTCACTCCCCCGCTGGCCCATCCAAATGCGCTGCTTCCGTCCAACTGGTTCTTCGGCCTGTTTCAAGTGTTGACCGGATCCGCAAATACTGCACTGACCGCTCTGGCGCTGCGCGCCTTGGCCGTTCTGGCCTCGGTGGCGGTGGTGGCTGCGGGGAGCTATGCGCTGGTCTATGCGCGGCAGATGCGCCGCACGGTGGAGCAGTATGGCGTTGCACCGGCACGCCGCGCCCACACACCATTGGCCGCCATTGCCCGCTTGTTCGCGCGCCGCGCGCCGGAGCGGGCCATCCTGGTCTTTATTGGGCGCACGCTTGCGCGCAGCCGTCAGCACCGCCTGCTGCTAGCCGTCTATGCCGGCATGGGACTGGCGTATGTGTTCAGCCAAGTGGCCTACGTGCTGTATCATTTCAAGGCGGCTAACTATGGCGCGCTCGAAGGCCGCGCGCAGACGGCCCTGGGCATCCCGCTGATCCTGCTATTCTTCCTGATCGTCGGCCTGCGCGTCTCGTTCTCTATTCCGATTGAGGTGCGCGCCAACTGGCTTTTCCGTTTGACCGACCCGTTCAGCAGCGGGGCCTACCTGAATGCCACGCGCACAACGCTGCTGCTGTTCGCAGTCGCCCCGGTGGTGGCCATTGCGGCGGCTGTCTATATGGCGGTATGGCCGCGGCCTAGAGCGCTGGGCCACTCGGCGTTTCTCGCGGCGTTTGGACTGCTGATTGTCGAATTGGCCCTTACAGGCTTCGCCAAGGTGCCCTTCACCTGCTCTTACCTGCCCGGTAAGGCGAATCTCAAGATCATGTTCGGTGTGTATTGGGGGCTGCTCATCATCGTGTCGGAACTGGTCACGGATGTCGAACAAGCCGGGCTGCGCAACGCGGCTGGTTACGCGTGGTTGATGGGTTTTACTCTGCTGGTCTGGCTTGTCGCGGCCCGCCGTGCCCGCTGGGCGCGCACCCGCATCCCCGCACTCAGCTTTGAAGAGCAGCCGGAACCGGCAGTGTTGGCTCTGGGGCTGGCCCAAAAACCCTGAACAAAAACGCTACGGAAGGAATATTTAGTAGCAATGGTCTTCAGGGTGGCATCTCTTCTAATCCCGTGCGCGATTGCAATTCGGTTTTTTGCCGCCTAAACTGAGAGAAACATTAGATCTCGCAACGCCATGTCCGACGCACCAAAGGACTCAACACTCGATCTTCGGCTGCTGGGGGCCGCGGCCCGCCGGAATCCCGGGAAGCCGCGGTTGGAGGAAGAAATCACTGAACTGTTCGACCAGTGGCGAGGCGCGCTGCTTCGGTATCTGTCCACTTTCGGATTGCCGCAGCACGATAGCGAAGAGGTTGTCCAAGAGGTATTTCTGTCGCTCTTTTCTCACCTGCAAAAAGGCAAGGCGCGCACAAACCTCCGCGGTTGGCTTTTTCGGGTCGCTCACAATCTCGCCCTGAAAAGGAGGGAGGCCGACAGGAAAGCTGCCGGAATTGCGGCGAATGTCGACCACCTGGCGCATCCTGCGTTGAATCCGGAGGAGGAACTGGCGAGTAACCGGAGACAGCGGCAATTGTCATCCATACTTCGTGCCCTTCCGGAACAGGACCGGCGGTGTCTCTATCTTCGCGCGGAAGGGCTTCGTTATCGTGAGATAGCGGAAGTCGTCGGAATGTCTCTGGGGTCCGTGGCCGCTTCGCTGGAGCGATCGTTAGCCCGCTTCGAGCGGGCGGACAGGAGGTGATTTTATGTTGCAGGAAAGCTCTCATCTGTCCGATCGGGATTTGCTGTTGTGGGCCGACGGTGAGCTGCCATCGCAGCGCACGGCAGAGATGCGGCGGCATCTGAACGCCTGCTGGACATGCCGCACACGAATGGCGGAGATGGAACATACGATCGCGGATTTCATTCAACTATATGGGAATGAGTTTCAGCAGGATCCGCCGCCGATAGAAGGACCGCGCGCCCTTCTGAAGGCGCGCATGGCGGAGCGCGCGGCATTGACCGCGGTGGGGAGTAACATCTGGTTCAGCCGGATTCGTCAGGTTCTCGCGGCTGCCGTTCTCGCGGCTCTTCTCTTGACGGCGGGTGTTGCTATTAGGATGTCACTGCATGGAGATTATGCACGCCCAAGAATTAGCGCGGTCCCTAATGTAAGTCTTACTCCCGGCGCGATAAATCCTATCGGCATCCAGGATGTTTGCAGCGCGAGTGTTTCGACTAACGATCCCGCCGTCCCCGATCCATTGAAGCGGGAAGTGATGCGAGAATACGGACTGCACGATGTGCCGTCCAACGCTTATGAGATCGACTATCTGGTGACGCCCCAACTGGGCGGCGCCGCCGATATTCGAAAACTACGATGACGCATCTCAGAATCTCCCTAACCGACTGAGAACGCCACTCCACAGCACCAGTATGGCCCGAACCTCCGCTGCCGCCGTGCTACCGTCGTTTCGGTAGAGTTTGCCGCCGCTTCGACCTGCGCGGCCTCGCTCTTTGACATCCGAATATTAGGTTACTTCGATGTTACATCCCCCCGGCCCAACAGGCGAAATTACCGTACGAACCCAATCCAATCCGCTAACCCATTTATTTTCAACAATAATTTACTGGCGGCCCCCACCTACCACGCGCCCCCGACACTTGCGATAATCAAGTTTGATCGACACACCAGTCGCGATCGTCGGAGGCGGCATCTCCGGTTTGTCCACCGCCTATTACCTGGCCCAGGCCGGCATTCCGTCCACGCTCATCGAAGCGCGCCCGCGCCTGGGCGGCGTCATCCGAACCGAGCAAGTCGGCGGCTGCACGATCGAAGGCGGCCCCGACAGCTTCCTCTCCATGAAGCCGGCTGCCATGGATTTGATCCGGGAACTGGGACTGGCGGACGAAGTCATCGGCTCGAACGATCGTCTGCGCGTCACCTACGTTTGGAAGGGCGGCCGCCTGGTGCCGCTGCCGGACGGCTTGCAGCTTATGGTCCCCACCAAGCTGGTCCCGCTGCTTACTACGCGGTTGCTGAGCTGGCCCACCAAGCTGCGCATGGGGATGGAACTTTTCCACCCGCCGGGCCGCCATCCGGAGGACCAATCCGTGGCGGACTTCGTTACCTCGCATTACGGCGCCGAAGCCGTTGACTACCTCGCCGAGCCGCTGCTCTCCGGCATCTATGGCGGCAGCCCCAGCGCGCTCAGCATATCGAGCGTCCTGCCGCGGTTTGTCGAGTTGGAAGCCAAGTATGGGAGTCTCACCAAAGGCGTGCTGGCCGAGATGAAGGCCAACAAGGCCGAAGCTCAAAGCCACGCCGATCGCCTGCCGTTGTTTCGCACCCTCAAAGGCGGATTAGGCCAATTGGTGTCGGCGTTGGCCGCGCGGCTGCAAGGCCGCGCCACCATCCTACAGGGGCGGGCCGGCGCGATTGAAAAGACCGGCGGCGGTTTCCGCATTCGGCTCGAACGCGGCTGGCTCGAATGCGCGCAACTGGTGCTGGCGTGCGAGGCCCACAGCGCCGCCACGCTCGCCGCCAACTTGGACGGCCAACTGGCGGACTTGCTCGGCAGCGTCCCCTATAGCTCATCGATGACCGTCGCCCTTGGCTTCCCCGACAGCGCGTTCCCCAAGCCTCTCGATGGGTTCGGCTTTCTGATTCCCAAGCGCGAACGCCGCCGCTTGGTGGCCTGCACTTGGGTGGGCACCAAGTTCTCGCACCGCGTGCCCAGCGGGACGACCTTGCTGCGCTGCTTTCTCGGGGGCATGGACGATGCCGCGATTCTTTCGGAAAGCGACGATGCCGTCATTGCCGCGGTGGTCGACGAGTTGCACGGCATTGTCGGACTTCGTGCGGCGCCGGCCTTCTCGCGCATCTTCCGTTGGCCCCGCTCCATGGCGCAGTACACCGTCGGCCATCCAGTGCGTCTGGCCGAAATCGAAGCGCGGACCGCCCACATTCCCGGCTTCCAACTGGCCGGCAATGCTTATACGGGCATCGGCATACCGGATTGCGTCCGCATGGGTAAGCAGGCGGCCGTGGCCATCTCGAAAGCGTTGTGTCCGGTTTAATGCATTCTCTGGAATCTCCCTAATCCCCATGAAATCTCCCATTCTCTTTTGTAGTGCCATCGCGACGTTCTTTGTGTTGTCCGCTGCCGGTCCCGCCGCGGATCCGCTGCCGGGCATGCCGCCTGTGCTGGACAGCCACGATATCTACTCGGCCGACGCGTCCGGCGATCTTAGCCCCGTAGTTCGTAAGTTCCCATCGCTGGTCTACGTTCCGAACAGCGGTAGCAACAGCGTAGATGTCATCGACCCCAAGACTTACCAGATCATCCGCCATTTTCGCGTGGGGCGGCAACCGCAGCATGTCACACCATCCTACGACTTAAAGACGCTGTGGGTGCTATGCGACTTAGGCGATACTATCACGCTCATCGATCCCGCCACCGGCAAGAAGGGCCAGACTCTGAAGGTTAAGGATCCGTATAACATGTATTACACGCCGGATGGCAAGTATGCCATCGTGGTGGCGGAGCGCATCCATCAACTCGATTTCCGGGACGCCCAAACTATGCGCCTGGTCAAATCCCTTCCCGTGCCTTGCCGTGGGGTGGATCATATGGACTTCTCCGCCAACGGACGCTACCTGATCGCCAGTTGCGAATTCAGCGGCGCGCTGGTCAAGGTGGATGTCGAAACCCAGAGCGTGGTTGGATCCCTCGAGTTGCCCGGCGGCGGCATGCCTCAGGACGTCAAGCTCTCGCCGGACGGCGAGGTATTCTATGTCGCCGATATGCAGGCCAACGGAGTCCATCTGATCGATGGCGCACGCTTGCGCGTTCTCGGATTCCTGCCGACCGGCAAGGGTGCGCATGGCCTCTACGCCAGCCGCGACTCCAAAGTACTCTATGTTTCCAACCGCGAGGAAGGCAGCATATCGGTAATCGACTTCGCCTCGCGCAGGGTGGCCCGCAAGTGGGAAGTCCCCCACGGCACACCAGATATGGGGGGCGTATCCGCGGACGGCAAGGTGCTCTGGCTCTCCGGCCGCTATAGCAAGGAGGTGTACGCCATCGGCACAGGCGATGGCCATCTGCTGGCACGCATTCGCGTGGGCAAAGGTCCACACGGGCTATGCGTTTATCCCCAGCCCGGCCGGTACTCACTAGGACACACGGGCGTGTTCCGGTGATCTCCCGTGCTCGCCAGTACAATTATTTACAAATCTTTCACACACCGGAACCAAGCCCGCCCAAAGCCGGACTTATACTTAGAGAAGCTATGAAAACCAAACACTCCGGCGCCATGGTGCTGGCGTTGATGGGTGTGCCGGCACTGACGCACGCGCAATCCATCTTTCAGGTGGTGCCAACTCCCAACGGCCATCACGGAACGACTAACAATGCTCTCCAAGCCATCTCGGCTTCGTCCCCCTCCGATATCTGGGCTGTCGGTCAGACTGCCATTCACTTCGACGGCACCGCGTGGACCGCTTATCCGACGCCGATGATCCACGGCGACAACACCAGCTACCTTGACGGAGTGGTGGACTTTTCGCCCACCGACGCGTGGGCCGCCGGAATCGTGGGTATCGGAACGGCGACTCCAGGCCAGGTGATCGAACATTGGAATGGCGCCGCATGGAACGTCGTCCAAGGCCCTACGTTCGCCTCGGGCGATCAACCCGAGATCTTCGGCATGACGGCCGTTTCCGCCAACGACATTTGGGCGGTGGGCACTCTCCTTACGGACAACCAAACTCTCGAGGCTCTTTTTGAGCATTGGGATGGCTCTACCTGGACCGCGTACACCGGCTTCTTCTATGGATTTTTCCGGGCAGTTTCGGCGGATGCCTCAAACGACGTCTGGGCGGTAGGCTACAACGGCAACGTTACATTTTCCGAGCATTTCGACGGCACCGGTTGGACGCACGTCGCGACGCCCAATGTCGGAACCGGCCCGAATAGCCTGGGCGGAGTGGTGGCCCTCGCGCCAGACAACGTTTGGGCGGTGGGCTTCTCCACGGCCAGCACCAAGCCGCCGCCCGGCGATTATGACGTACCCACGAAAACGCTCATAGAGCACTACGATGGCGCCAGTTGGAGCGTCGTATCCAGCCCGAACGTGGGACCGAATAGCCAGTATCAATCCAACCGGCTGTTGGGTGTGACGGCTGTTTCGGCCAACGACATCTGGGCCTTTGGCTCGTATTTTGCAGCCAGCGGTTCTGAAAATCAGATCACGCTGTTGATGCAATGGAACGGCACGAGCTGGAGCCTGGCTCCGTGCCCCAGTCCCGAGCCGGGCAACTTTATGGACGACATTCTGTATAGTGGAGTGGTGACCGCGCCGGGCAGCGTGTGGATTGCCGGGTCGTTGGCTCCGGCTGCCGAGGGCAAACCGGTTACCGATACGTTCGTTCTGCACACTACGGGCGGATGACGCGCATCCGTCGGCCTGTCACGCGCATCGATAACCTAGATGGCAGATACCGCTACGCAAGGCATGGAAGTCGAGCATCCCGTCCTGGAAGTAATCCGCAGCCGCTGGAGCCCGGCTATTTATTCCCCGCAGACCGTAGAGCCGCAGAAGCTTCTGAGGATACTGGAAGCCGCACGCTGGGCACCCTCCAGCTACAATGCGCAGCCCTGGAGTTTCCTGGTAGCCCGCAAAGAGGAGCCGGAGGAATTCGCGCGCATGTTGAGTTGCCTGATGCCTCTCAATGTGGTCTGGGCGCAGCACGTTCCCGTGCTGATGATCTCGGTGGCCAAGCTGCACTTCGACCATAACGGCGCCGTAAATCGGCACGCCCTTCACGACACTGGCATCGCCACCGGTTTCTTGATGCTGCAAGCCGCCTCCCTGGGAGTTCTGGCGCATGGCATGGCCGGCTTCGATCCGGCCAAGGCGCGCGAATTGTATGCCATTCCGGAGTCCCACGAAGCCGTGGCGGCGATCGGTCTGGGTTATCCGGGCGAAGAGCAGGGTGCGTCTGAAGAGTTGCGGAAGCGGAACCAGCATAGGCCCCGCCGGACGCTGAATCAGTTTGTATTCGCGGGCCGATGGGGACAACCGTTGCCGCTTCTTTGAACAGATCTTTGAACAAGCCATGAACCTGCAACTGGAAGGCAAGCTCGCTCTGGTGACCGGTTCCACAGCCGGCATCGGCTTCGCCATCGCCAAGGGAATTGCCGCGGAGGGGGCGCGCGTGGTAGTGAATGGGCGCACGGAGGCGCGCGTAACCGCTGCCTGCGAGGCAATTCGCCGCGAACATCCCGCCGCCCGGCTGGATGGATTCGCCGCGGATCTTGCCCGCGCCGAAGAGGCGCGGGCCTTCTGCGAGCGTTACCCGAACGTAGATATCCTGGTCAACAATCTCGGCACTTATGAGGTCAAGCCCTTCGAACAGATCACCGACGCCGATTGGTACGCCATTATCGAAACTAATTTCATGAGCGGCGTGCGCCTCAGCCGCTATTTCTTGCCGAAGATGAAGGCCGCCGGATGGGGGCGCATTATTTTCATCTCCAGCGAGTCGGCGGTGAACATTCCCGTGGAAATGGTCCACTATGGCGTCACCAAGACCATGCAATTGGCCCTCTCCCGCGGCTTGGCGGAGTCGACATCCGGCACGGGCGTGACGGTGAACTCGATTCTTCCGGGTCCTACCCGCTCGGAAGGCGTCGAAAAGTTTGTTCAAGATGTCGCCCGGTCAAGGCAAATCGCCGTCGCGGATTTCGAGAAGGAATTCTTCCGCACTATCCGCCCAAGCTCCATCATTCAGCGCTTCGCTACGCCGGATGAAGTCGCGGCGCTGGTGGTCTTCGTGGCCAGCCCGCTGTCGTCGGCGACCAACGGCGCGGCCTTGCACGTGGATGGCGGCACGGTGCGGTCGATCTTGTAGTTTGCGGAAACGCAGCAGCGAGCGCACGTTGGCCAGATCCTATCGAATCCGCGCGTCCGTGCAGCAAGGGTATCGCGCTACGCTGGGGCTATCGAGAAGGCCAAACAAAATGTAACCCTGGTTGTCGAGGGGATCTGCTCCTGCCTCGTCGAGGTCGGGGCCCGGAAGTGGAGCCGCGCCGAACTATATGACCGGTGAGACGGCTCTTAGTTTCGTCGACACCAACGTGCTGGTGTATGCCTTTGACAAGAGCGACTCGCCGAAGAAGCGGGTCGCCCAGCGGCTGATGCACAAGTTGATGGAAGAGGATCGGCTGCGGGTGAGCACGCAGGTGTTGCAGGAGCTTTCGTAAACGCTGACCAGGAAGGTGAGCCAGCGCTGCTCTACCAGGGAAGCGCAGGCTGTGCTGGAAGCTCTTGCGGCCTGGCCCCTAATAGTTGCAGACTATCCCGCCATCAGAGCAGCGGCCAAGCTGGCTGATCGGGTCAAGCTTTCCTTCTGGGATGCGCTGATTGTTGTCGCGGCTGCGCGGGCGGGAGCATCGGTGCTGTACACGGAAGACTTGAACCATGGACAGAACATCCTGGGCGTCGGGGCGTCGGATCGCCAATCCGTTCGCCGCGTAATAATCCCTTCAATACTCCCCGCGATACTCGAACACCACCAGCGTGATGTCGTCGGCCTGCGGAGCGCTCTCGGTAAACGCGGCGACCGCGCTCGCCACCGCATCATGCAACCCCTGGCAAGAGTCCGCATGGTGCTCCGCGACCACTTGACGCAGCTTCTGCCGGCCGAAAAACTCGCCTTGCAGGTTCTGCGCTTCGGTAACCCCGTCGGAATATATCACGATCTTATCGCCGTCGGCCAGCATGATTTCGCTGACCGCGAACTCCGCGGACTCGACCAGCCCCACCGGCATGGCTGTGGCGGCCAGCGACTCGATGCCGCCCGTCCGCCGCACGATCAACGGCGGGCAATGGCCGGCATTGACATAATGCAGCCGGCCCGACCGCTCCAGCAGACAATAGAAAACGGTGGCGTATTTCTCACCCGCGGTACGTTCGTTCAGGAAAACATTGATGCGTTCCAGACGCTTGTGCAACGCCGTATCGCCATGGCTCACGGACAGAAAGGCGCCTTGCAACAAGGAAGCCAGCAGCGCGGAACTGACGCCTTTGCCGGAGACATCCGCCACCACCGCCGTCCAGGCGTTCGGGCCGGAGGGAATCACATCGTAATAATCGCCGCCCACCTGGTGCGAAGCCATGCTGCTGCCGCAGGCGCGGAACCAGCCGTCGGAGGGCAGGCTGCGCGGCAGCAGCCCCTGTTGAATGTTGCGCGCTACGTCCAGTTCTTCCTCGATCTTTTGCTTGATGCGTTCTTCATCGAGCAGGCGCGCGTTCTCCAGAATGGTGGAGGCTTCGATGGCCAGGGTTTGCAGCAGTTCGCGATTGCCGCCCGCCAGGTCGGCCGTGGCCAGGCGGGAATCCATGTAGAGCACGCCGGCCGTCTCCTCGGCCGTGGAGAGCACGTTGGTGGCGTCGCCGCGCACCTTGCTGAGGCGCACCAGGGGCACCGATATGACGCTGCGCAGTTCGAGGTCAACGACGCTCCGCTCGGGCCGGAACTCGCCGGTGCCCTGCGGATCGAAGTTCATGGAGAGCAGATCGCGGCGCTGCTCGAGCGCGCGTTTGATGACCCGCCGGGGAACCCGCAGGTCGCTGCCAGGAAGCGTCACGCCCTGGCGATTGCGGGCAACGCGCGTCTCCAGATCGCCTCCCTTGCGCAATAGCAGGAAACCCCGTTCCGCGCCGGTGATGGCTAGCGCCGCATCCACCACGGAATTAAGCACGTCCTGTAGAGACAAGCCGGTTTGCAGCGTACGCGCCACGTCCAAAATGGCGCGCAGCTTGGCCAAATTGGCGCCGGCGCCCGGCGCGCCACCGACGGGCCCGGACTTCTCGTGCGCTCCGAATTGATCGATCAGCCGGTTCAACTCGGCGCCGCCCATGGCGAACACAAGCTGGTAGGAATCGGGAAAACCAAACTCGATGCGGTCGGAGTTGCGCAGCGCATGGCTTTCCACGCGCTTGCCGTTGACAAAGACGCCATACCGGCTGCCGGCGTCTTCGATCGTGTACTCCTCGCCCTTCCGCACGATTCGGGCGTGCGTGCGCGAAGCGCGGCTGTCGCGCAGAATTAAGTCGTTGTCGGCCTGGCGGCCGATCTTGAATGGCAGCGGCGCGATTTCCATACGAGTGCGGTGGCCGCTCGGCTCGATGACGATTACGGAGGCCGAAGGTACGATCTCCACCGTGGTGGTGTCCATCAGGCGGAGGTGCGCTTAGCGCGGGGCCGATGCGCCGCACCCGGCCCGGCGGGCGCGCCGCTCGCCAATGGCGCGTCCGGAAGCCCGTGCTGCCGCGCCCTGTCCAGTTCCAGTGCACGCAGGGACTGGCAATGCGCGCAGTATCCACCGACCTCGGTGCGCGCCAGCAGGATTTGAAATCCGAAGTGGCTTTCGATCTGTTTGCGTAGCCGTTGCAGGGGTTCGCCGAAAAACTCCTCCACCTTGCCGCAGCGCAGGCAGATGACGTGCGCGTGCTCCTGCTTCAGGCGGGTTTCGTAGTAGTGCTGGTCGCCTTCGTGGTGCATGAGGTCCAGCTCGTCCACCATGCCGCCGGCCTTCAGCATTTTCAGCGTGCGGTAGACCGTCACGCGGTTTAATTTTGGGTCTTTTTCCTTGGCCAGTTGGAACAACCGCTCGGCATCCAGGTGCAGTCCGGTCTGGTCGATCAATTCGAGCAGGATCTGGCGCTGGCGGGTGAGGCGCACGCCTTTCTCTCGTAGGGAACCCTTGATGGAGTCGACGGCCATAACCGGCTTCTCACATTCTAGCAGGGCGGTGCCTTAATACTTCGGCCCCAAGCCCAGCGCGATAATCGAAAGAGAGTCCAGCTTGCCGCTGGCTTGCAAGTTCTGGTCCTGCTGGAAACGGCGTAGGGCGTCCGCTGAATCCGGATTCCAGACGCCCGAGGCCTCTCCGTGCAGATATCCCTTCTTGGCGAGCGCCTCCTGAATTTCCTTGTAGCGCTCCGGCGTGGGCGCCGTCTGTCCCGCGCGCCATTTTGGAGGCGTTGCACGCACCGATCTTGCCGGGGCCTTTTGCCCGGCCTGCGCCTTGCGCGTCGAGTGGGCGGTCTTCACGGTTGGCTTGCGCTGCGCGCGCCGCGCCAGCGCCGGCTTCTTTGGAGCGGACGCAGCCGCGGTCTTGGTATGCGTGGACTTCTTATCCTGGGTGGTGGCCGCCAGTAAACCGGCCGCGCAGGCCAGCCCCGCGGCCACCGTCGCGATGGCTTTTTGAAACTGCAATGGTTCTCCGCCTATGGATGGTTGGGCAATGCGCCCGCCGGGAAGACGGGACTCCATTCGCCGCGGCCGGTTTGCCGCAGCACCCGGAAGGCCACCGCTTCGCCCGGCTTAAGCGTGTGCTGAATGCGTGTGACGTCGTCGGTGGAATGCACCGGCTGCCGGTTGATCTCCACGATGACGTCGCCTTTCCGCAGGTCGATATCCTCCGCGAATGAATTCTGCTCTACGGAGCTGACCAGAACGCCGTTTTGCTTGATACCCATGTTTTCGCGGCGAGCATCGGTCAGGTTTTCGATGGCGATGCCAAACAGCGCCTGGGTGCCTTCCGCCGGGCCGGCCTCCGTCTCCTTGCCGTTCCCGAACCGCTCCGGAAAGACCTTGGCCAAATCGGCCACCACGACATGGAAATCCATCCGCTGGCGTTCGCGCAAAACGGTCACCGTCAGTGCCGTGCCGATGGGAGTACTGGTGACGCGGTCGACCAATTCGCCCCCATTGCGAATGGGCTTGCCGTTCAGGGCCACGATGATGTCTTCCGGTTTGACGCCAGCCTTGTCCGCAGGGCCGTTCGGGGGCACCTGCTCGACGAACACGCCCTCTTGCGCCCCATTGGCTTTCAGCAGCGCCTCGGCCCTGGGGGTGCCGGACGGCGTGAAACTGATACCGATGGAGCCGCGCACCACCTTGCCGTTCCTGATGATGTCGTTATAAACCTTCACCGCCTCGTTGATGGGCAGCGCGAAACCGATGCCTTGATAGCCGCCCGAACGGGATGCGATGGCGGTGTTGATGCCGACTACTTCCCCATTGATATTCAGCAGCGGGCCGCCGCTGTTGCCGGGATTGATGGCGGCGTCGGTTTGCAGAAAATGCTGGAACTGCTGTAGCGGATCCACGTCGCGTTCCTTGGCGCTGATGATGCCGAGAGTCATGGTTTCCTCGAAGCTGAACGGCGAGCCGATCGCGATGGCCCAATCGCCCACCTGCACAGCGTCGGAATTGCCGATACGGGCGGGCGCCAGATTGCTCTTGCCCTCCACGCGAATCACCGCCAAATCCGTGGCGGAGTCTACGCCCACAACCTTGGCGTCGTATTCGGTGGTATCGCCCATGAACTTGACTTGAATCCGGTCGGCTTTGTCCACAACGTGATTGTTGGTCAGGATATAGCCGGCTTTGTCCACCACCACCCCGGAGCCCAGGGCGTTGGTGCGGTGTTGCGGAATATTCGGCATATTGCCGCCGAACGGGTTGCTGAAGAAGCGCTGGAAGAAATCTTCCATGTTGCCCTGATCGCCCTGACCCTGATCGCCTTGATCCTCATCGTCGCCCTGATCGGGTTGCTGGGGAGCGGCGCGCCGGCGATTGCGCGTGGGCGGCGCCTTCGGCATATAGGTGGTCGAGATATTGACCACGGACGGTTCAACCTGTTTGGCGATCGCGGCGAACGAGTTCTGCACCTGCACCGGATTGGGAATGGTGAGCGGAGTCGCCCCCGGCGCTGCCGTATTGTCCTTGGCGGCCTTCGCGCCGGTATTAACCAGCGTGCCGATTACGATACCGATGGCCAGCGTAAAGAGGATCAGGGTGAAAGACAGCAGCTTCTGTCTACGCAACTTGTCAAAAAAACTCATGATATTAACTTGCTCCTTCGCGAACTTCCGATCTTTCATTATTATACTGCGGAAGCGACGTTTGTTAGGCGTCTGGGGGCGCTTTAAGGTTGCGGTGAGGCCAAAGCGGCGGGCTGGTGGCGAGCCTCGCTTC
>DATNMW010000239.1:0-3804 GCA_035602155.1 Bryobacteraceae bacterium
ATGCGGTCGCTTTCCGTACGGTCGACAACACCCTCTATGGCAATACCACCGGTAGCAACTCTCCGCAGCGTGAGATCGGTCCGTTCGGGGGCGGCAAGCTGGGAATCTACAGCTATTGGCAAGAAGACGTCGAAAGGTCCCCCGCCGAACCAACGCAGCCAGTTGTCAACAACACCACGTATGCGCAGCAGTTCGAATTCTACAACTATCAGCCCTCTTCCCCAGGCAATAGCGGGACCATCCCGCCCAACCTCGCGGAGACCGGAAATGATTACTGGCTGTCAAATGGCCCGGGCGGGATTGCGAATCAGTATATAGGGGCCTACCAGCCCTCGTCGGCGCCTTTCGGGTCGGCGTATTACGCTGAGTTGACCACGATTTACGGGCCCATCTGCAACGGGAATGCCGCTGCTTTGGCGTTATGGGGGCAGTACTTCTCGGCAAATGCGTGTGGCACTGGCTAGGGCCGCCGCCTTCTTTGATAAAAGAGACGTCTATGACGTGGAACCTCGTGCGGATCGCCTGCATCCTAAGCTGGCTCGCAGCCGGAGGATCGGTGCGTGCGACCGACCCTACTTTTCTCGCGCGGCGAGACTATGTCGCGGCGCCTAACGGGATCGCCGTAGCCGACACGAACGGCGACGGAATCCTCGACGTGATTACCGCGGGGACGGGTTCTATCACCGTTCTGCTGGGGAACGGCGACGGCACATTACAGGCCGGCGTTGAGTCGCAAACCGGCACGGGCGACGTCTACTTTCCGACGGCTGCGGACCTGGACGGAAACGGCAGTATCTATGTGATCGTTTCCGGCCAGGCGAACTACGGCGACACCTATTACGGGGTCGGCGTTTGCCTGGGAAACGGCAACGGCACCTTCCAGCCGGCTGTATTTTACCAGGCAGGCACCGACGAATTCCTGGGCAACGCCGTGTACGGGGATTTCAACGGGGACGGCGTCCCCGATATCGCGGTCTCCGGCGAGAGCGGCATCTGGCTTTTCACCGGC
Organism: Bryobacteraceae bacterium; assembly: GCA_035602155.1. Taxonomy (GTDB): domain Bacteria; phylum Acidobacteriota; class Terriglobia; order Bryobacterales; family Bryobacteraceae; genus Bog-159. The sequence continues at coordinate 1,010 of DATNMW010000239.1, forward strand.
AAGGGCGATGGGGCGTTCAACCCCGGCGTGTTGACCCCGATGAGCGGCCCCGCGGGCGGGCAGGCCGGCGCGGCTGACTTTAACGGTGACGGCAACCTCGATCTGGTGGTTACCACGCAGACAGGCTTTGCGATCCTTCTAGGCAACGGGGACGGCACGTTTCAGCCTCCGCAGGCCCATACGACCACACCCCTGGCCGGGGTTTGGCTCACCGTGGGGGACGTGAACCTGGACGGCCATCCGGATATTGTGCTGTGCGCCTACAGCGAGCCCACCGACGTACCGAACTATGTGCTGGTTTACCTGGGCAACGGCAGCGGCGGCTTTTCCGCGCCGTCCAAGGCCCAAATGTCCCCGGTTGAGAAGGTCGCGATCGGCGATGTCAACGGCGACAACATTCCGGACCTGATCGGCGGCTTCGGCTATGTCGCCCTGGGTAACGGCAACGGCACGTTCCGCAAGCCGGTGCAGTACTTTCTGCCCAGCGGCATCTCTCTAAGCAGCGCGGTGCCTGCGGACCTGCGGAACGCCGGCCTGACGGATCTCGTATTCCAGGATCCCGATGGATCGGTCTCGGTGCTGTTGAACCGCGGCAAGGGCACCTTCGAGGATGGCGAGTGGACCGCGATTCAGGGCGCGTCGGGCTGCGGCGTGTCCGCCGATTTCAACGGGGATGGCAACCCCGATTATGCGGTGAACACCACGGCGGGGATCTCCATTTTTCTGGGAACAGGGAAGGCCTCGCAGCCCTTCCAGCCGGGGGCCACTATAGCGGTGTCCGGTACCGGTTGCCTGGTCACTGGCGATTTAAACGGAGACGGTATCCCGGACCTGCTGGTGCCGGCCAATGGCTCGCCCAATGCGCTACTTGCCTATCTGGGAAATGGCGACGGCACGTTTACGCTGAAGAGCACCACACCGACTCCGAACTCAGGCGGCTACGTAATCCTGGCCGACTTCAATAACGATGGCAAGCTGGATTTTGCCACTTCCGGGAACCTGATTGCCTTGGGCAACGGGGACGGCACCTTTCAGACGCCAGTCCCAATTCTGCCCGCGTATGAAGTGCCGGCCGGATTCACAAACCTCGCCGCCGGCGACCTGAATGGCGACGGTTGGACGGATTTGGTAATGACGGATTCTTACGAGAGCTATATCTACGTGTTTCTCAACAACCAGAAGGGAGGCTTTACCGCAAGCAGGTTCCAAGCGCTTATCAGGGGCGCTCTGGTAAGTCCAGGGCAAGTCGTGCTGTCCGATCTGAGCGGAAGCGGAAACCTGGATATCGTGGTGGCATCCACGATCCCCGGTGCCTTCGTGTACAAGAGCAACGGCGCCGGAGGGTTTACTCTCGCCGAGGACATCCACGCCGATAACCTCGATTTCCTGCCCAGCGTGCTCGCAATCTCCGATGTGAATGGCGATGGCATCCCCGACCTGATCATGTCTCAGGGTGGCAGCGGCAGCACCCTTGGTGTATTTCTAGGCAAGGGAAACGGAGCCTTTAAAGAGCCGTACTATATCGGGGCCGGCCCTTACCCTGGAGCCATCCTCCTCGATAACCTACACGGGCAAGCGCCCTCGTGTGGTTTCCCGGACGTCGCTGTCCCGGATGTCACGGGCGGAGTCATGGTGCTCTTCAACCTCTCGGCTTCTACATGCCCTGGATCGTAAACGGCCAACCCGTCCCAGAGGATCTCATCCAGCAGGAGTCCGCGCAAATTGCCCGCGATCCGCGTTGGAAAAATATTGCGGACGAGGGCGAGCGCGCTAAACGCCTGCGCGCCGCCGCCGAACACGCGGCCCAGGATAAGATGCTCATCTCGCAGGCGGCGGCCCGCGATCTGCGGCCCGTGGATCCCGGCTTGGTGGCGCAACAGGTGGCACGCATCAAGAAGAACGGAAGCTGCCGCAGCGCCTTCGACGACACAAGCGTCAGGCAGGTGGTCGAGCACAGCCTGCGGGTCGAGCGCCTGACGCGCGAGATGGTGGAATCCGCGCCCAAGCCCACCGCGGAGGAAGTCGAGGCGTTCCACCGGACCAACCGCGAGAACTTCCGTATGCCCGAGATGTTCCACGCGGCGCATATCGTCAAGCACGTGAACGAGGAGCAGTCCGAGGAGCAGGCGGAGGCCGGCATTCAGGCTGCCCTGGCGGATCTGGAGCGCGGCGTTCCCTTCGCCGAAGCTGCCGAGATCCACTCCGATTGCAAGGGGAACGGCGGCGACCTGGGCCAGTTTCCTCCGGGCCACATGGTCGAGGAATTCGAGGCGGCTATCAGCGCCTTGCAGCCGGGCGAGCGCACCGGCATTTTCACGACTCCGTTCGGCTTCCACATCGCGGAGTTGCGCGCCAAGGTGCCGGGCGGTCCGGCGAGCTTCGAGGATGTTCGGGCGGACATCGAGGCGGCCTTCACCATGCGCAACCAGCAGGAGTTGTACTTGCGCGCCGTCGCGGAGATGCGTTCCAAGGCCGATATCCGGTTGGCTCCCTGATGCCGCCCGATCCGCCCTCGCCCTGCTGCGTTCCCAGCAAGCGCCGCCTGGCGCAGCTCGTCACGTCGATCAAAGCATCCTTCGAACGGCCTCGCGCGACTGGCGGCTCGCTTGAAGATATGGTGCGTGTGGAGGGCGGCCGCTTCCGCATGGGCAGCGAATCGCCTGAGGCTTTTGCCTGCGATGGCGAAGGCCCGGTGCGGCAAGTCACTCTGGCCGGCTTCCACATCTCGCGGTACGCCGTGAGCAACGCGCAGTTCGCCGAGTTCGTGCGTAGGAGCGGATATCGCACCGAAGCCG
>DATNMW010000240.1:0-5979 GCA_035602155.1 Bryobacteraceae bacterium
TGATAACCGCGGCGGAACACCTTGACATCAGTGCCGCATGTCAGCGCAACTCGAACCTGAACCAGGATGTCGCCAGCGTCGATCTTAGGAACGGAAACCGGCTCTACCTGCAAGTTTTCCTTGCCATAGAGCACGGCCGCCATCATGTGCGTTTTCACTGTGTCCACCTCTGTGGCTGAACGATAATTTTCAACGATTCAGGGCCCGGATGCAATGCCAAATCGAATCCTGAACGGATTTTAACAAGCGGTACCCGGTGGGAAATGAGTTCTTCCACCGGCAATGCCCCGCTGAAGACCAGATCCGCCGATTCTTTCTGCAGATCCACGGAAGCGCTGTAGCACCCGAACAAACTGCGCTCGCCCACGCAAATCGCCGCGCCGGAAACTTCCACGCGCTCGGTTTCGGATGTTTGGGCAAACAGAAGAATACGCGCACCCGGACGGGACAGCCGGATGGCCTGTTCCACAATCCCGGGAACGGAAGCCGCAACAATCACCAGATCCGCGCCACGTTGGTCCGTCAGCCCGCGGACCTCCGCCTCCACGTTCGTCTGGCGCGGGTCCCAGGCTTCCAACGCTCCGCACCGGCGGGAAAGCTCACGCCGCACGGCGATAGTATCGGTCGTTACAATTGTTGCGCCGGTCCGCCGCAGCAGCATGGTGAACAAAAGGCCGATAGGTCCCTGACCGATCACTATGGCGGTTTCATCCGGTTGCGGCGCACACTGGACCACGGCTTTTAGGCAGGTGTTCGCTGGCTCGACAAAACTGGCGCGTTCGAAGGAAACACCGTCCGGGATTTTTTCAACGCCACTCTCCACGATCCAGTCCATAACCCGCACATACTGGGAGAATCCGCCGCCAGCCGGCTCAAATCCCGCAGTGACCCCCACTTTTTTATAGATGGGGCACTGGGCATAGAGTTTCCGCTGGCAATAGAAGCAGTTCTTGCACGGAATGTGGTGAAAGACCACCACGCGGTCGCCTGGCGCAAACCGGCGCGCACCTCCACCCGCTCGGACTACAACTCCAGCCGTCTCATGTCCATAGATGCGTGGAGGGGCCAGAAGGTTGTATTCGATTTTCTTCAGGTCGGTATGGCAGATCCCGCATGCCTCCACCCGCACCAGCATCTCTCCGGGTCCGATTTCCGGGATGGGTACCTGTTCGACGGAGACGACACTCTGGCCTTTGTATACAGCCGCGTGCATGGTCGGCGGGATACTCCAGTCAGAATCGGCAACCGGCAATGAATTCTCCTAATGTTCGCGAAGCGATGCGGCAGAAACGGCGCAACCGGAACAACTCCGGGAACGCCTTTCCAGGATTCCCTAATGCAGACGTTAAAAGGCTTATTGTACCGAAATGTCCGTCGGAAAGCAGAGCTTTGTTGAAATCGACGACGAAGCTGTGTGCCGCGGTATCCGTCACCGACCGTACACAAAACAGGGGAAGATCGTCCGCGGCGGCAAATTCGGCGACTCCGCCTGCTTCCATTTCCACCGCTGACGCGCCGGCAGCCCGCAAAATGGCCTTTTCAGCGGCCGTCTGGGCAATACGGCCGATAGAAGCCAGTACTCCGGTCGTGTGCGGCATCTCGCTGTGAGGCAGGCATGCGTTGAACCGTCGGCCCGCGGCATCCACTGCCGTAGCCACGAAGACGTCGCCGACATGCAGCGCCGGATCCAGCGCCCCACAGAATCCCATACTGACGATCGCTTCCGGCCGGCACGCCGGATAGGCTACTTCAACGGCCCGGCCGGCATGCGCCGCACCCGCACCATTCGCCACCATCCACAGTTGCCGGCCGCCCGATTCGGCGGATCTTGCCCAATAGACCGGCCAGCCAGGCTTGCGCACGCTGGAGCAATACCGCAGCAGCCCATCGAACTCGCGGGGCTCGGCGGCCACTAACAATATCCGTTGTCCCGAAACCATTCCACCGCGCGGCGAAGCGCGCCTTCCGCGGGAGCCGGCCGGAACCCGAGTTCGCGCGCGGCCTTCGCATGCGAGACAAACATCTTCTTGCGCGCCATGCGGACGGCATCCAGCGGCGCGCGCGGCGGCTTCCCCGTCACCCTGGCCCACGCCGTGGTGGCGACGCCGGCGGCGTAGGCAACCGCGTAGGGCAACCGCATGGTGGGCGCCGGACGGCCAGTGATGGCGGCCAGCTTCCCTAAGATCTGCGCCAACGTGAGGTTTTCGGACCCGAGAATATAACGCTCTCCGGCCTGGCCGCGCTCACAGGCCAGAAGCTGGCCCATCGCCACGTCACGCGCGTCCACGACGTTCAACCCCGTATCGATATAGGCGGGCATTTCCCCTTTCAAGAAATCCAGTACGATCTTGCCGGTTGGCGTCGGCTTAATATCATGATCCCCGACGGGCGCCGTAGGATTCACAATGACGACCTGTAATCCGGAGGCTGCGAATTCCAGGGCGACGCGCTCGGCCAGAAACTTGGAGCGCTTGTACGCGCCCTTCATGTCGTCGAGAGAGACCGGGCAATCTTCGTTGCCTTCTCCGCCATGCGGCACTCCGATGCAACCCACGGTGCTGGTGTACACCACGCGGTCCACGTCGGCATCGCGGGCCGCTTGCAATACGTTGCGCGTGCCGTCGACATTTGAGCTATATAGTTCGCTCTTATCGGCCGCCCATAGCCTGTAATCGGCGGCTACATGGAAGACGAAACCGCAGCCCGCGGTGGCGCGTTCGATGGACGCGGCGTCGCGCAGATCGCCTACTACGGATTCGGTGTCCAGTTCTCGAATCTTGCTCGTCGGCCGGACTAGCGCCCTCACCCGATGCCCACGCTCTACCAGGAGCCGGGCCACGTGCCAGCCCAGGAAGCCCGATGCCCCGGTGACCAGCGTGGGCTTCATCTAGTACTACCCATTCTTGTGGGGCGGCCAATCCTGGCCGCAGCCGCCTTTCAGGCGGCCAGAGCCGGCTGAAAGCCGGCTGCGGGCAGGATTGCCCGCCCCACAAATTGAATACGTCATTTGAGCGCCCAGGTTAGCATCTTCAAGCTGTCGGCAAGGCTAGCCGTCAGCCCCAGCGCCGCCGAGGGTTCGAATCCGCAGTGCATCATGCAATGCTCGCAACGCGGGTCGTTTCCCGGGCCGTAGTTTTCCCAGGGCGTCTGGGTCATCAACCCTTCAAAGGTCTTGTAGTGGCCGTCGGTGATCAGGTAGCACGGACCTTTCCAGCCTTTGATGTTGTAGGTCGGCGTACCCCAAGCGGTACAGGGAAGCTCGCGCGCGCCCTTCAGATAATCCAGATACAGCGGCGTCTGCTTGATGTAGAACCTCTGCGCCATCCGGTCGATGTCCCGGAATTTCTCGCGAATATCGTCGCGCGTCATGAAAATCTCGCGGTCGTTGACGGCGGAATATCCGTATGCCGGAGCCATCTGATGGCCGTCCAAGCCGAATTGCTCCAGGTACTCAAATAGCGCCTCAATCTCTTTCATGTCGGTTTCTTTGTAGATGGTGGTGTTGGTGCACACCATGAAACCCGCGGCCTTGGCCGCTTTGATGCCCTCGATGGCTTCGCGAAAAACACCCTCGCGCTCCACGCAGATGTCGTGGGTTTTTTCCAGTCCGTCCAGATGCACGTTGAAGAAGAAGCGCTTGTCCGGCGTGAATTCGCGCAAACGTTTCACGATAAACATCCCGTTGGTGCACAGGTAAATATTCTTGTTCCGCTCGAGGATGCCGGACACCAGCTCGCCGATTTGCGGATACATCATGGGCTCGCCGCCGCAAATCGACACCATGGGCGCGCCGCATTCGTCCACCGCGGCCAGGCATTCTTCAAGCGGCACGCGTTCGGTAATGGTCGATTCGTATTCGCGGATGCGGCCGCAACCCGTGCAAGTTAGATTGCAGGCGTGCAGCGGTTCCAGCATCATCACCAGCGGGAAGCGCTTCCGGATCATGGGATGTGGCTGGCGATTGGCGCGCCCTTCGGGAACCCCGTGCAGGATGCGGAAGGGGTTCGCATGGTCCGGCACGGCGGCCACCTCTTTCTGCCATTCCGGGCGCGGACGCATTCTGTTCTTGATGATGTATCCGGCCATGCCGGCGGTCATGGACAAGGGAAATCTCATAGGTTATTGGTCCGCACGAATTCGGAAAGCGCGATCAGGGGGAAATACAAACGGTAGTAGTGATAGTTCAAATAGAAAACCCGGGGAAAGCCGGTGCCGGTGGCCAGTTGTTCTTCCCAGCCGCCGTCGGGCTGCTGCGTATCCAGCAGGTATTCGATGCCATGCCGCACGCTGAGGCTGTTGGTATCGCCGCCGGCGATCAGGCCCATCAAGGCCCAAGCCGTTTGGGATGGCGTGCTTTCCGCCGCCACGAAGCAACCTTGGTCGTAGCTGGAGCAACTCTCGCCCCAACCGCCGTCGGCGTTCTGAATCGAGCGCAGCCATTCGCCGGCCCGCAGGATAGCGGCCTCGCGGTCGTCGTACCGTGCGGCGCGCAGCCCCCGCAGCGCGAAGCAGGTGCCGTAAATATACGCGACGCCCCAGCGTCCGTACCAGCTTCCATCCGGCTGCTGGTTGCGGAGAAGAAAATCGACGCCGCGCTTGACCCCGGCATGCGTGCCGCCTAGCGCATGCGCGCCCAAAGCCTCCAGCACACGCCCGGTGATATCTGGGCATGCCGGATCGAGCATGGCATTGTGGTCTGCGAACGGAACGGCGTTAAGAAATTCCCAGTTGTTGTCCACATCGAAGGCCGCCCAGCCGCCGTCGCCACCCTGCATATCCAATATCCAGTTGAGCGCGCGCCGGTGGCATTCTTTCTGCGCCGCAGCATCGGTCGCGCTAGCCCGGCTGAGCGCCAGCAGGATCATGGCGGTATCGTCGATATCCGGATAGTGATCGTTGCGGAAGAAAAATCCCCAGCCGGACGGTTCCGTCTTGGGACGCTTTACGGACCAGTCGCCCTTGACCCGGACCTCCTTGGAGAGAATCCAGTCGGCTGCACGCCGCAAAGCGGGAGATGCAAACCCATCGCCATTCAACGATTGCGCCTCGCCTGCGGCAAATCCTGCGATGCCCGTGTCCCATATCGGCGAGAAGCAAGGCTGGAACAGGAACCGCTTGCCGTCGTCGATCATAAGGCGGTCGAACTGGTAGCGGGCCTCCTGACTGGCCGGATGATCCGCAGGGTATCCGAGCGCGTCCAGCGCCATAATGGCGTACATCATGGGCGGATAGATGGCGCCCAAGCCGTCGGAATTTTCGCAGCGCGCGAGCATCCATTTCTCCGCCGCGCGCAGAGCCCTCCGCCGCAGCGCGCGCGACCCGTGCTTCTCCCAGAACTTCAAGAAGCGATCGACGCTCAGGAAGAAATTACGCCACGAGAAAAAGTTCTCGCTGGGCTGGAATCCCAGGCCGGCCCCAGGCTTGTAAAGCTCCTCCAGGTTGAATCCGGCGGGCACGGGACGGCGCGCATTGCTCGAGTGCACAATTGCCAGCGAAACCACAATGGCGCGCGTCCAAGCTGACACCTGGTAGATGAAATTGCCCGGCAGAAACATGACCTCCGGCGGGATGGAGGGGCAGTACTGCCGAGGATACATGTCGAACAGGCTGAGGTTGATCTTGACGTAACTATTGGCGGCCTGAATGCCCCCGAGATCCAGGATGCGCTGGCGCGCCCGCACCAGGCAGGGATCGTCGAGCGGCACGCCCGCCACCTTGAGCGCGAAGTACGCCTTGACGGTGGCGCTGATCTCCGACGGTCCCTTGACGTAGATGTTGAAGCCTCCGTCCGGGAGTTGCCGCGCCATGATCGAGCGGACGGCTTTGTCGATGAGAGCGCGCGTGGGCGGGTTCCAGACGCCGCCTTCGGGTGGATGCATCCAAAGCTGCAACAGGATGTAATCGGACTCCAGAGTGGTATCGGCGGTCAGATCGGCGCACCAATATCCGTTGGAGTCCTGCAACGCCAGCAGGCGGCCG
>DATNMW010000241.1:0-9016 GCA_035602155.1 Bryobacteraceae bacterium
TACAATCCTGCCACGGACACCTGGGCCGAGGAGGCGCCCCTTCTTGTGGGCAAATCGGGAGTGGCGGCGGGACTACTGGGAGCCACAGTCGTTGCCGCGGGGGGCCTGGCAGGCTCAGGCAACGTGACTGACAACGAAGGATACAACTCTTCCACCAACTCGTGGGAAACCTTGGCGCCGGATCCTACCGCTCCTCAAGCAGGGTGTTTTTCGACCATCTTGGGGCAGTTGTATTCCGCCGGTGGAAAGTATGGCGCCGGACCTGTGACTGGAGTCGCATCGTTTCAACTTGCAGAGAACCAGTGGAACACCCTCGCGCCGATGCCGCTGGCGACGACCCTCCCCGGATACGCTGAGGTCGGCAACCTCCTTTATTGCTTCGGAGGTTCCAATAACGGCGTCTTTGGTAAAGGCACCGTCTACAATAATGTCCAGATTTACCATCCGCCGATACCCCCACCGCCCGCGATCGGCGCCGGCGGAGTAGTCAGCGCGAGTTCCTTTGGTGAATTCACTTCCGTCGCGCCGGGCTCCTGGATCGAGATCTACGGGTCGAACCTCGCCGTTGACAGCCGCTCCTGGCTGGCCTCCGATTTCAACGGCGTAAGCGCCCCCACGTCGCTCGACGGCACCTCCGTAACTATCGGCGGGCAAACCGCCTTTATCGACTTCATCAGCCCTGGGCAGGTCAACGTTCTGGCGCCGTCGAACGTCGCCACCGGCACGCAGCCAATGACCGTGACGGTAGCGGGCGTCGCGAGCCCGGCGTACAGCATCAACGTGAACCCGGTTCAACCAGGCTTTGACGCGCCGGCATCGTTCAACATCGGCGGAACACAGTACGTGGTGGCGGTGTTCGCAGATGGCGCCTACGTCCTTCCCGAGGGCGCAATCGCGGGCCTCACGTCGCGGCCCGCCGGGCCGGGCGATGAGATCGTTCTATATGGCGCGGGCTTCGGACCGGTCACGCCAAACCTGCCGGCGGGCCAGCTTGTGCAACAGGCGAACACGCTGGCGTCGCCTTTTGAGATGTCCATAGGCGGAGTACCGGTCGCCAGTATTCCCTACGCGGGATTGGCGCCGGGTTTCACGGGCTTGTATCAGTTCAATATCGTAGTGCCGCCCAACGTCGGCAGTGGCGCCGTGGCGTTGACGTTCACCGTCGGCGGCGTAGCCGGAACGCAGACGTTGTATCTCGCAGTGAGCGACTAGGAGCGCTCACCGGGCCGCGGGATATTGCGTTGGCGAGCCAATCGCACCAGGCGGCAGCCTCCGAGACGCCAGTAACGCGGAGGCCTCGATCACATCGCGCCCGGTTCGGATTCGTTCGCAAGGGGCGGCTCGGGAAAGCATTTCGCCGCGGAATGACGGTTTCCCGCCGTAGTTCGCGTATATAGTAAGTGGGTATAGGAAATTCTATCAGGCCGCGCGGGACAGCGGAGAGCCCACAAGCGATCTTAGTCGCGCGCCGCCGGACCGGTTGGGGAGAAAATGCTATGCGAGTCAATTGTCGTGCCAAGGGGTTCCTGGTTCCGCTTGCAGTTCTGACGGTCAGCCCCCTGATTCCGCAGTACGCCGCCGCGCAGGGCGCACCGAATGAGCAGCGGGCGACCCAATCGCGGAAGCCATCACTTTCAGCAGACGCCAGCGCCGTGCCCAAGAGCCAGCCATCCCAGGAGTCGTCGATGGATACCAGGGGGTTCCGATCAAAGGACGGCGCGCCTTCCACCAAAGATGTTCGCGGCCGTGGTCCCAACGGCGGCGTCCCACTCTTCCTGCCTGCCTACGATGTGTATAACACGAACCTCGGATACGTCGGAGGCGAGTCCTCCATCGCCTTGGGCGACCTAAACGGCGACGGCATACCCGACATAGTTTTTGCCAACAGCGCAGTCTTTATTTGCACCGGAGTGGGAGTTCTATTGGGCAACGGCGACGGAACCTTTCGTGAACCCACCTGCTACTCCCCAGGCAGCACCGGAGCAGCTGCAATCTCGATTGCGGACATGAACGGGGACGGAATACCCGATCTGATCGCCGCCAGCCCCTGTGACAGCAGCAACAACTGCGCGACTGGGAATATCGGCGTTCTGCTGGGGAACGGCGACGGGACCTTCCAACCTGTGATCGGCAACACAAACGGAATTGCGGGAGCCGGACTGGTGACGCTTGCCGTCGCCGACGTGAATAACGACGGCCATCCCGATGCCGTCGCCTTCAACGGCAGTTCCGGAACGGTGCTGGTGCTTTTCGGCAACGGCGATGGGACTTTGCAGTCCCCGGCAAGCTACAACCCGCCCTACGGCGACCCCCCGGGTCTCGCTACCGGAAACATGGGCGGCGGCGGGTTGGACGGAACTATCCTTACCGACATCAATGGAGACGGCATACTGGACATCGTGCTGCTCAGCTTTTGCGTGGCTAACGACGACTGTTCGAGCGGACTAGTGGGCTATTTGCTCGGTCACGGCGATGGAACTTTCCAGTCGTCGTCCGCCTCGCAGCCTTTGTTGGGAAATGCTTTTCATACCCAGGCATATCTGACGAACGGCATGGCCGTGACCGACGTCAACGGCGACGGCGTGCCGGACATCGTCACGGCAAGTTCGGGACCGGATTATCAGGACGGCGTGGCAAGCGTGCTGATTGGACTCGGCGGAGGCGCTTTTTTGGCCGCCGCGACCTACGACTCGGGGGGCACGGGTGGACTGTCCCCTGGGGTGGCGGACGTAAATGGCGACGGTATACCCGATTTGATCGTGCTCAACCAGTCCTGCCCCGTGCCGATGAATTGTTCGGACTCCAGCAGCGTGGGGGTCCTTTTGGGCAATGGTGACGGCACCTTCCAGGCAGCTCAAAGCTACACTTCGGGGACCTATGCACAAGGCCCAATGATCATCGCGGACGTGAACGGGGACGGTGTGTTAGACGTGGTCGCCAACGCTAACCAAGATTTCGTCATGTTGGGAACGCTGGGGCGGATAATCCCGACGGTCACGTCCGTGGCTGCAACGCCTAACCCATCGTTGTTTGGGCAAACCGTGACGCTGACCGCATCGGTGACGCCAAAGGGACCGAGCCCGCCTACCGGCACGGTGACTTTCAACGACGGAGGCAGCAGCTTAGGTACGGGTCAAATGAGCGGAGGGATGGCCTCTCTCAGCACCAGCGCTTTGGTGTTGGGAACGAACTCCATCACCGCCTCCTATAGCGGAGATGCAAGCTACGGCGCGAGCGCGTCGCCGCCGGTATCACAGGTCGTGCACGTATCGCCAAGCGCAACCAGTCTGGCCTCTTCGGTGAACCCGTCGCTGTCCGGTGAGCCGGTCGCTTTTACGGCTACAGTTACGTCATCTTCCGGCGGGACGCCCACCGGCAAGGTTGTTTTTAGGAACGGCGCAACGGCCTTGGGGACGGCGACTCTGGCCGCCGGAGCCGCGCAGTTCACGACGGCGAAATTGCCTTTGGGATCGAGCAGCATTACCGCGGTTTACGAGGGTGATGGGAACTACCGCGGCAGTTCGTCCACGCCGCTGATTCAGGTGGTAATCGCCAGGACCACGACGACTCTCGCGTCCGCCCCGAATCCGTCGTCTTACGGGCAGGCCATAGAGTTCACCGCCACGGTGAATTCGAGCGGCGGCGCGCCACCGGATGGCGAGACGGTCACGTTCATGCAGGGTTCGACTGTATTGGGAATGGGAACGCTCAGCGGGGGTGTTGCGGCGTTATCCACTTCGGGGCTGGGGGCCGGGACGGAGGAGGTAGTGGCGGTGTACAATGGCGACGGGAACTTCGGGGCTAGCACTTCGAAGCCTGTGAAGCAGGTTGTGAGTAGGGCCACAAGCGCCACTACGCTGACTTCGTCGCGGAATCCATCGGGGCTTGGGAAACCGGTGACGTTTAGCGCCGCAGTCGCGCCGCAGTTCAGCGGGACGCCGACGGGAACAGTTGTCTTCAAAGACGGCACGACCACGCTCAAGAATGTGACATTGAATGGGGGGACCGCCAGCGTTACTACTTCGGGGCTGACGGCCGGCTCACACACGATCACGGCGACCTATAACGGGAGTGTGGACTTCGTCGGTAGCACGGGAACATTGACGCAGACCGTGGAGTAAACGCTCGGCGCCTCGTGCGACACGCTGCTCCATGGCGCACAATCGGTGCCTTCCCGCTGCCGGAAGTGCAGCGACCGGTTCCATCGCACGCGTCAGACCGCACCGAGGCCCGGCCGGTCCAACCCGGAGGTGTCCAACATGCCGTCGCGCACCTGGAAGATGCCGGGAAACCTGTCCTCCCATGGCTTGTTCGCCGCCGGCACGTATTCGCGCGCATTGGCTTCAATCGCGGCCACTCCCGGTATGTGCGCCGCCAGTCCCGCCGAATGGATCAGCGAAGCTCCGGGACAAGTCAGATCCTGAACGCACAGGAACATTTTGTGCTTCGCGGCCACGGCGGCCATCAGCAGCACCTGGCTCTGCCCCTTACAGGCCTTGAGCGCCGCGCCGGAGTAGCCCATCTCGCGCGCCAGCATCAGGCTCTCGATATCGGTGAGCGACTCGTCGATCACCACCGGCCGCAGCTTCGCGGCCGCGTGCATCACATTGGCGCGGTCCGCCTTCAGATCGCGCGCGGTGGGCTGCTCCACGTATTGAATGCGCTCGAAGCCCGCCGCGTCCTGCTCCTTCAGCCGCCTTAGGAATTCCAGCAGATAGGCCACATTCGGACACTGCTCGTTAAAATCCAGCGAGTAGAACCATTCGGCGACGCCGCGCTCCCGCTGAGTTTCCGTAGTGGCGCGGTCGATGCCGATCACCCGCGCAAGGTCCCACGCAATGTCGTTGCCCGCCAGCTTGATCTTGATGCGGCGCAGTCCGTTGTAGCGGATCCACTCGGGAAGTGTTTCCGGCAGCCCATCGCCGACGCGCGTGCGAATGTCGGATTCCACAATAGGATCGGATGCGCCCACCGAATGATACAAGGCCATGCGCGGCGCCGGTTTCGGCAGCACATAGCGGCTTAGATACTCGCCCTTATAATCCGCGCCTAAGTAGTGCGAAAGATCGTAAGGCATGCAGTCGCTGCCGTAAGTCAGATAACTGCTCTGCCCCAACGCCTTGCCATAGGCGTCGTGGATGGCCGCATCGAACGGGCTGGCGGTCACCAGCGTGCATAGCTTCGGAATCGGTTCGGCGAGCTGCAGTTCCGTGGAAACTTCGCTTGCGGCTTTGAGATAGTCGGGTTCGAGCGCGCAGTTGATGTCCACGGGGTGCCCCCCATCCCGATAGCCGCCGGTGATGCGCGCGATGCGCTCCGCCAGGGCTTTCATTGCGCCGAGGGTCGTCGCATAGGACATCGTCTTCGACGGGAAGGACCAGGCGTTGCCCATGGTCATCGACCCGAAGCCGCGCACTATGCGGCCTGCGCCTGTGCGGGCCGTGCAATCGACGTTCAGGAGCGTGACCCGGTCCACCGTTTGCGCGCCGAAGCGGTAAGGCGTGCGATAGCGGAAGTCTTGGTAGGAGAACCGGACCTCTTCGATGCGGATGCGCGCGCGGGCCGGCGCGCCGCGGCAGATGCCGAAAGCGGCGGGCGCCAAAGCAGCCGAGCGGAGGAATGTGCGCCGGTACATATGCGACCTTGCCATGGTATCCTGTTCGTCAACGGGATGCACGCGAGGCTGACGGTTTGGTTCGTTTTGGCGCTGGTGCTCGCCAGGGTCCAGTGCGCGGGGTTCTGCGGTTTCGATGAACGTAGTTCCACTGGTGCGCCTCCTTGCCATCAAGATGGCCATCAACATCCCTCGGATTCCCGAAGCGAGAAACCTGCGCCGTGTGCGCATTGCCTTGTCGCGCGGCAGGCGGCTCCGTCCCCGGCGGCGCATCTTGCTGCGCCGGCGCCGGCGTTCGATAGCGTTGACGTTCCTTCACAGGCTGTGCTCCCTTGCCGTTTTCGCGAGCGTGGGCGGAACTTACCTTTTCCGTCTCCACCTGGTGGGATTGGCCTTTCGTCGGAGCTTCTCCGCATCTGAACCGCTCCCTTACTGTCGCGGCTCGGGAGGTCTGGGCCGGTAGGTTGCGGGAGGAGAAGATGCCGCGTCTTAGTTATATCTTTAGTGTCATTATGTGCGCCGTTGGTCCCCTGGCCGCCCAAGACCAGCCGGGCATGGCCGATATGAACGCCCCCGGCATGTTTCTGATGGGCTTGGCTTCGGGCACATCCGCGAACCCAGCATCATGGCCGATGCCCATGCTGATGACGCAGTTCGGCAACTGGAACGCCACCTTTATGGGAACGGCTTTTGTATCCGACATCCAGCAGTCCGGCCCGCGCGGCGGCGACAAGCTGTATTCCACCAACTGGTTCATGGCGACGGCCGAGCATCGCGCCGGCGCGAAGGGCGCGTTCGAGACGGAGCTGATGCTCAGCCTGGAACCCGCCACCATCACGGACCGCCGCTATCCGTTGCTCTTTCAGACCGGCGAAACGGCGTACGGCCTGCCGCTGACCGACGCGCAGCATCCGCACAATTTCATCATGGCGCTCGGAGTCCACTATGTGTATCAGCTTAGCGAACACACCACCCTGGATGCCTACGCCGCTCCGGTGGGCGATCCGGCTCTGGGCCCGACCGCTTATCCGCATCGCGCCTCCGCCGCGGAATTGCCGGAAGCGCCCATCTCGCACCATTGGCAGGATTCCACACATATCGCGGACGACGTGGTGACGATGGGAATCTCGCACAAGAAGATCAAACTGGAAGCCAGCGGCTTCCATGGCGCGGAGCCGGGCGAGAACCGTTGGATTATCCAGGCCGGGCCGATCGACTCGTGGTCGGCGCGCCTGTGGTTCTTCCCGTCGGAGAATTGGGCGGCCCAGGTTTCGGCAGGCCGTCTCGCACACCCCGAAGCGCTGGAGCCGGGAGACCAGGTGCGCATGACCGCATCGCTGCACTACACCAGGCCGATGCCCGGCGGCGCCTGGTCGTCGAGCCTGATCTGGGGCCGGGACCACAGCACGGCCACGTTCCGGAACCTGAACTCATATCTGGCGGAATCCGTACTGCCGATTCGGCGGAAGAACTGGATCACGGGTCGATTCGAGATGGTGGATAAGGACGATTTGTTCAGCGACCAACCGGGCATCGAGCAGCAGCTCGATATTCTTTACGGCAGCACGTTCCGGATCGGCGCGTACACCATCGGGTACACACGCGACATCGATCTCTTTCGCCACATCCAGACCGGGGTGGGGGCTAATTTCTCCGCCTATTCGCTGCCGGATGCGATCAAGGGTTATTATGGCGGCCATCCCGTGGGCGGCAATGTCTTTGTTCGTTTTCGGCTCACGGCGCCTTGAGGCAACGGCGCCAGACCTTGCCTGGAACCGTACGCGACTGTCAGCGATCCGGCTTCGCTGCGCAGCGGTCGATGGCCTGCATGATCGCTCCCCGCGCCTCGTCCGGCCCAGCCCATTTTAGACCCTTGACCCACTTGCCCTTTTCAAGATCTTTGTAGTGCTGGAAGAAGTGGGCGATCTGTTCGCACAGAATCTCCGGAAAATCCTTGTAGGATTCAACTTTCGAATAGAACGGATACAGCGCGTCGACCGGAACTGCCAGAATCTTCTCGTCAAACCCGTTTTCATCCTCCATCAGCAGGACACCCACGGGGCGCGAGCGGATGATTGCGCCGGGGACGACCGGCGACTGGCCCACTACCAGAACGTCGCAAGGATCGCCGTCCGCCGACAGCGTGTGTGGAATGAATCCGTAATTTCCGGGGTAAATCATGGACGTATGCAGGAAACGGTCCACGAACATTGCGCCGGAGACCTTGTCCATCTCGTATTTGATGGGATGGCCGCCTTGCGGGATTTCCACGATCACGTTGATATCGTCCGGCGGGTTCCGGCCGATGCTAATCTTATCGATGTCCATACTTCATCCCCTCGGGGCTTGCCATCATCCTAGGGTAACCCGCCAAGGAAGGG
Source organism: Bryobacteraceae bacterium (assembly GCA_035602155.1). Classification (GTDB taxonomy): domain Bacteria; phylum Acidobacteriota; class Terriglobia; order Bryobacterales; family Bryobacteraceae; genus Bog-159. The sequence goes on from DATNMW010000241.1 coordinate 7,996, forward strand.
CTGGAACCAGTCCTCGCCCACCCGCCAAATGACAGCGTTCGGTCCCGTCCAAAGGCTACTTGCCGGCATCCTCGAGGCATCCACTACTATCCTGCTCCCCTCGACGGGCGGCCGAAGAACTTTTGTCGCGCGGAATGCATACGATTAGGACTGAACAAAGCCCGGTTGGGCTATAGAATAATCGGTTGGCACTTGGCCGCAAAGATGGTGCTTCCGAGGTTCGTAAGTGAAACGGTATGACTCACACACAGGAGCTCACCGCTAGAAGGCTCTTCTGGCCCTTGACCGCCGCGCTTCTCGCGTACCTGTGCGCGGTGCAGGTTTTCGCGGCGTGGCGGGAATCCAATATCGGCGACGAACCCGTCGAGCTTGCGGCCGGGTACAGCTACCTGAAGACCGGCGACTTCCGCATGAACCCGGAGCATCCACCGCTGGCCAAGATCCTCAGCGCGCTTCCCCTCCTGGCCCTGCACCCGTCCCTGCCTCTCGATTCCCCGTTCTGGGCCAAGGCGGATGAGGCCAACTTCGGATTCCGGTTCTTCGAGCAGAACAGCCGCTCGGTTGACAAGCTACTTTTCAGCGCCCGGCTGATATCGATTTTTCTCGCCGGTTGCTTAGGCTTGGCGATCGCCCTATGGACTCGCGGCGCCTTCGGCCCAGCCGCGGCCATTTTGGCGCTGGCGCTGTATGCTTTCGACCCCACCGTCATCGCTCACGGCCACTACGTGAAAAACGACCTCCCATCTGCATTGTTTATTTTCCTGGCCACGGTGGCGTGGTGCGCATTTCTGACTCGTCCGGGGCTGGCGCGTCTGACGCTCGCGGGCGTTACCTTGGGCTTGGCTACAGCTACCAAGTTCCCGGCTCTTTTCCTGCTTCCAGTCATGGCTGTCCTCTATGGCGTCCGCTGGTGGCAGGGTCAAAAGGGACTTTCGCCGCGGCACGGCATGGGCTCCCTGTTGGCCGCCGCGGCAGTGGCGGCCGGCGTAGTCTTCCTGATCTATGGCGCGCTGGCGTGGAG
>DATNMW010000242.1:0-10437 GCA_035602155.1 Bryobacteraceae bacterium
GCAGCCCGGCATTTACCGGCGCGTACAAGCCATAGGCGCAGAGCTGCGCGGCGGGATTGATCGCGCGCGTTCGCCGGATCAAGGGGACGGCCAGGCGCGTGGCAGTGTGCATCGGCAGGTAGAACGCCACTGCGTCTGCGGTCCGCAACGCTTCTTCATCGAGCGGCTGGCGCGCCAAATCCAGACAGGCGACCTCCGCGCCGGCATTACGCAGCCATGCGGCGGGCGATGCCAGACCAAAAGGCTGATGGCCCAGTTCGTAGGTGGAAATCAGGAAAATTCTCACGTGCCGCTTTCAGTGTGACACGGAAAGCAGGCGGCGGATTTGTATATGATGGTAGTATACTTAAAGCGTGGCGGCCGCCGATCGGTTGGAGAGTTGTACCGGCTTTGACTGGGACGAAGCCAGTCTCCGCAAGAACTGGGACCGGCATGGTGTGACTCCGGAGGAGGCTGAAGACGTCTTTTTTCAGGAGCCATTGATAATTCGCAGCGATTTGCATCATTTAAAGAGCGAGAAGAGGTATTACGCGCTGGGACAGACGGCCGCTGGCCGCCGATTGTTTGCGGCGTTCACGATCCGCGGGGATCTCATACGGGTGATCTCGGCCCGCGACATGAACCGCAACGAAGGAAAACTCTATGCGAGATGTGAAAAGGAAAACAATTCCTGAATTCAAGAGCGAGGACGGCGAAAGGAAATTCTGGGCCACCGCGGATTCGACAGAGTACATGGATTGGTCCTCGGCAAAGCGCACGAAACTCATTCGTCTCAAACCGTCCCTAAAGACCATATCCTTGCGGCTCCCCGTTTCGATGATCGAGGATCTGAAGGTGCTGGCGAACCAGCGCGATGTGCCGTATCAATCTCTGCTGAAGGTTTTCCTGGCGGAGCGTCTCACGCGGGAACGCCCGGTGCGGCCGGGCAGCCCGCAGTAGAAGTGTCGGCAAGCGAAACCGCCTGCCCCACCAAGATCCCACCTCAGCCTGTAACCTTTCCCGCGTTCCCCGGTATTATTGGGTGAATGCCGGAAGCGCGGGCCGACAATGTTTTGATGCAGAAGATCCGGGATGGCGACTTGGCGAAGATGGCGGTGCTGTTCGAGCGCCATCATCGCGCGCTGTTCCGGTATTTTCTGCGGCTCACCGGCAATCGCGAGTTCAGTGAAGACCTGGTGCAGGACGTGTACTTTCGCATGCTGAAATACCGGCACACTTATCGGGATGGCAACCCTTTCACGTCCTGGATGTACCAGGTGGCGCGCAACGCGCACCTGGACGGGGTGCAGAAGCGCAAGGGAGAAATGCCCCTATTCGAGGAAGGGAGTGCGCAAGAGCAGGCCAGCGCGGAACCGGATCCCAGCGAGATCGTGCGCCGCCGGCAGGATCTGGGGTTGCTGCGCCGGGCGTTGGCGGCCTTGCCCGTGGAGAAGCGCGAAGTACTGGTGCTGAGCCGGTTTCAAAACCTGAAGTACGAGCAAATCGCGGATATCCTGGCCTGCGATGTGGGAACCGTGAAGGTGCGGGTCTATCGCGCCATCAAGGCGCTCAGTCAAGTCTTTTTTGAATTAGCCGGAGAGAAGGCATCATGAAGTGCGATCAGGTAAAGGAACATATCGCCGATTATTTGGTGGGCGCCCTCAGCCCCACCGAGGCTGAGGAATTGGACGAGCATTTCGCCCAATGCACGGCCTGCAAACAGGAAACCGCGGCCTTGTCGGAAACCTGGGAAATGCTCGGACTGCTGGAGCAGGAGCGGCCCAGCGCGCAAATGGGGCCGCGCTTCTACCAATCTCTGGAAGCGTACCGGCAGGGGATCCAAGCCGCTACGCCCGCGCCGGCCAAGCGCCGGTTCTTCGATTGGGGATGGCAGGGGTGGGCCTGGTCGGCGGCCCTGCTCATCGGGGGCTTAGGAGGAGGTCAGTGGCTGGGCCAGCGCGAACGCGGGCAGCGCGACTTGGCGGGCCTGCAGGATGAAGTACACCACATGCGCCAACTGGTGACGCTGTCGCTGCTGGAGCAGCAATCCGCCAGCGAGCGGCTGCGGGGTGTGGACTATTCCTCCCGCGTGGACCAGTCCGACACGCCGGTACTCACGGCTCTGCTGCATGCGGTGAATCACGATCCGAACGTGAATGTGCGCCTGGCTGCGGTGGACGCACTGCGCAAGTTCGCCGGGAATCCGGCAGTGAAGGGAACACTCGATCAGTCGCTGGTCAGGCAGGACTCGCCGCTGGTGCAACTCGCGCTCATCGATTTCATCGTGGACGAGCGCGACAAGGCCGCGTTGCCATCGCTCGCGGCTTTGGAGCGCAGTCCCACCGCGGATAGGAACGTCAAGGAGAAAGCCCTTTGGGGGTTGTCGCAATTGCAGTAATGCCCCACTCGGTAACGGAGACAGCTATGCAGAAGAGATTTGCAATTATCTTTGGGTTATGCCTCGCGTGCCTGCCGCTTATGGCGGCAGACGTGGAGCAGAACGAAACCATCCAACAGACGTATCCGCTATCGGGCTCCGCGCCGCAGAAGGTGATCGTGGACAACGTCGACGGATCGATCCATGTGACCGGCTATGCGGGCAACGAAGTCCGCTTGGTGGCGCACAAACGCTTGCGCGCCGATTCGCCCGAGTCCGCCGAGCGGGCGCGGCGCGACGTCAAGCTGGATATCGCGCAGGAGGCCGGCACCGTTCGCTTCTATGTGGACGGGCCATTCCGCTGCCGCGACGGCGGCGTTCACATCGACCGGGATCCGGGTTACGAGGTGAAGTACGATTTCGAGCTGCAAGTGCCGCAGGATACCGCCATCGATCTGAAGACTATCAACGACGGCGAGATCAAGGTCGAGGGCGTGGCGGGCGACTACAAAGTCGATAACATCAATGGCGGCGTCGAAATGACGGAGCTTTCAGGTTCGGGTAAGGTCTACGCGCTGAACGGCAAGGTGAAAGTGACGTTTCGCGAAAACCCCCGCGGCAAGAGTTCGTTCGGATCGCTGAACGGCGAAGTCCGAGTGAGTTTCCAGCCAAACCTGAATGCCGACGTGCGCTTCAAAACGTTCAACGGCGAGGTCTTTACGGATTTCCAGGTGACTTACTTGCCGCTGCCGGCCGCGGCGGCCGAACGCCACGGCGCGAAGTATGTCTACAAGAGCGGCGAGTGGTCCGCGGTGCGTGTGGGCCAAGGCGGTCCGGAGCTTAGTTTCGACGCATTCAACGGTAATATTCGAATTCTGAATCGAGGACAGTAATCATGCGAACACCAGTCGGTATATCGGCATTAATCCTGGCGGGGAGCCTGACGGGCTTCGCGCAGGAAACACCGGACCATGTCAACGTCCCGTTGACGGATCCTTCGCGGCCGGCGGTAGTACACGCCTCTCTGATGAACGGCGGTATCACGGTGACCGGCTATGGCGGCAAGGAGGTGATCGTGGAAGCTCGCCCCCGCCACGAAGGCGCGCACGAATCCAAGCCGGACCGCAAGGCCGAAGGCATGCACCGGTTGGATAGCCGGGGCAGCGGCCTCAGCGTCGAGGAACAGGACAATGAGGTAAACATTGGCGTGAGTTCGATGAATCGCACGGTGGACCTGAACATCCAGGTGCCGTTCAATACTTCCTTGAAACTGAAGTGTCTCAACGACGGCGATATCAAGGTGGAGCGGGTAACCGGCGAAGTCGACGCGGACGATTTGAATGGCGGCGTGAAGCTGCTGAACATCTCGGGTGCGGTAGTGGCGCATTCGCTCAACGAGGATGTGGTCGTGACCCTCGACCAGGTGACACCGGGAAAGTCGATGTCGTTCAGCACCATGAACGGCGATGTGGACGTGACCATGCCGGCGGACGTGAAGGCCCGCGTCAGGTTGAAGGCCGACAACGGCGAGATCTACAGCGATTTCGACGTACATCCGGAAGCCAGTCCATCCAGCCCCAAGGTTTCGGAGACGCACGGCAAGGACGGGCGATTTCGGGTGCAGTTCGATAAGGTTACCTATGGGTCCATCAACGGCGGCGGCCCCGAAATACAGTTCACTACCTTCAACGGAAAGATTTATCTACGCAAGAAAAAGTAGGGAATTCTTACCTGCTAACCCGTTGTTAACCTAATAGAATTTATCCTGGATTCAGTGACTTGTGCGCCATCGGTGCGGGCCATCGTACTTGGCAGTACGATTGCTCCGCCACCGGTGGATGGCTAGCCTCTCTATTGCCGAACCAGTGCGCTGGCATGCGCCGGCCCTGGAACAGGGCGGCCCGCTGCCGAGGCTATTCACGATGGGCTCGGATGGGGAGATCCGATCGGTCGAGACTCAAGATCTGCTCGAAAGAATCTGCGAAGGGGACACCGCGCGGGCCGAGGCTGTAAGGGCGGGGATCCGGGCTGTAGGCGCCGGGCGGGCGGACACCTTCAGCGTGGAATTTCCGTACCGCTTGCCGGATCGCGAGATGCGTATGCGCCTGGTGGCGGCCCCCTATCGCCAAGGCGCGGCCGAGGGCGTTCTGCTGACGCGCACCGACGCCGATCAAGACGCTCGCGTAGACCACCAAGCATACAAGATGGAGGCGCTGGGCAGGCTGGCCGGGGGCGTCGCTCACGATTTCGCCAACCTGGTTACTTTGATCTCCGGTTACAGCGACCTATTGTTGAACCGCGCCAGCGCCCAGGATCCCAGCCGTCCGGAACTGGAAGAAATTCGCAGAGCGGCCGCGCGCGGCGCCGCGGCGACCGCGCAGATTTTGGATTTCATCCGCAAACAGGTGGCCTTGCCCGGTATCGTGCAACTGAACGCACTGGTGGCGGAAATGCTGAAGATGCTGCGGCCCATCATCGGCGAACATATCGGCTTGGCATTTACTCCGGACCCCAATCTGGGCGGGGTGAAGGTCGACTTTGCGCAGATGAGCCGCGTCATTATGAACCTGATGTTGAACGCACGGGATGCTATGCCGCGCGGTGGATCGATCGGGATCCGCACGGCGAACACGCAACTCCGGGCGGATTCAGGGCATCGGCTGCCGCCCGGCCGCTATGTCATGCTGGAGGTCTCCGACACCGGCGCCGGCATGGACCGGGAAACCCTGAGCCGGATCTTTCAGCCTTTCTTCACTACCAAAAACGGTGCGGGCACGGGCCTGGGTCTGAGCACGGTACACCGCATCGTCGAGGAGGCCGGCGGCGGAATTTGGGCGCGCAGCGAACCGGGCCCGGGCACCACCTTCACTATCTGCCTGCCGCGCGCCGGATCGGACCGGGAAATTGCCGACCCCCATTCGTCGCAGCATGCGCCCGGCAGGGGAACGGAAACGATCCTATTGGCGGAAGACGAGGAGAGCGTGCGCAAGCTCCTGAAACACTTGCTGGACGCCAGCGGTTACCAGGTTCTGGAGGCGGCGGACGGCCGCGACGCCTTGCGCCTATTCGAGCAACATGGCGGTTCGATCGATTTGCTGTTAACCGATGTAATCATGCCCGGTCTAAACGGCCGCGATCTTGCCGAGAAGGCCACCGCTTCGAAGCCTGGCCTCAAGGTGATTTACATGTCCGGATACGCCGACGACGTGCTGTCCGGCGCCGGGACGCTTGGGCCGGGCATGTCGTTCCTGCGCAAACCTCTCAAACCGGATGTGCTGTCGGCGCACATTCGCGAAGTACTAGACAGGCCCGCGGTTCAATAGGTGGCGCGAACGCCCTCCATTTAGATGGCATTAGATCGTGTTAGACCGTATTAGATCGATTTTAGACGGTGTTAGATCGTTTTATGCCGATTTACACTTTCTTCACCTAACTCCCTCGCAGTTTCCGCGTCGATCCCAGTAATCGAGCGTGGCCGCGCCCGACATCGAAGGGAGGGCGCAATGCGGTTGGGTGTATGCCGGAAATGGTTGGTCTTGCTGGTCTGCGCGTGCTGCGACATGCGTGCGGAATCGCCGAATGAGCGCTGGTTGAAGCTGCAGTCGGAAGGCGCCCGCCTGCGGGAACAAGGCAAGTATGAAGACGCGCGCCACGCTTATGCGGAGGCGCTCCGCGTAGCTGAAGCGGGAGCCGCGGAAAAGCTGACACAAACGTTAAACAATCTGGCCGCGTCGTGTTACGACGGAGGACATTATACCGAAGCGGAAGGATATTACCGGCGCGCATTGGATATGCCGAAGCCGGACCAGTCCGCGGAGGCCCGCCGCACGCAGGCCAGCCTATGGGGCAACCTGGCCGCGCTTTATGCCGCGACCGCGCGTGTGAACCAGGCGGAACCCCTCTATCGCCAGGCCATCGAACTGGCGGACCAGCCCGACGAAGAATCCACGGCGCTCCGCGCGACGTTGGTCGGCGACCTGGCGGGAGTGTGCCTCAAGCAAGGCCGCCCGCGGGAGGCGGAGCCGCTCTTATTGCGCGCACTGGATGGCTGGGAAACCAAACCGGAAACCTCGAAGATGGCGCTTCTGCTGAACAATCTGGCGGCGGCATATCAGATGGAGCGGCGTTATGAGGAAGCGGAGTCGTTTTATCGGCGCGCGCTACGGATTAACGAGCGGTTATTGGGGCCGGAACATCCCAACACGGCAACGAGCCTGAACAACCTCGCGGATCTTTACCGCGCAGAGGGCCGGAACGCCGAAGCCGTTCCCCTGCTGCGACGCGCGACCGAAATCGACGAAAAAGCGCTCGGGACGGCTCATCCGGATCTAGCCACTCGCCTCAACAATTTAGCGAGCGTGCTGATGAATCAGGGCGCACTTGATGAAGCCGAACCACTGTACCGCCAAGCGCTGGGGATTTGGGAGAAGGCTTTCGGAGGCGGCAGTGCACAGACTGCGGTGGCCTGGAACAATCTTGGCAGTCTCTATCTCAAGCGGCAGCGCTATGTGGACGCGGAATCCTGCGACCGGCGGGCGTTGGAGATCTGGACCGCGCACGTGGGCGGCGATTCCGCGCAAGCAGCGGTAGCCCTGCACAATCTGGGCGATTTGTATGCGCTGCAAGAGCGGTACGGCGATGCCGAACCGCTCTACCGGCATGCGCTCGAAATCCGCGAGAAAGCCTACGGACCGGAAAGTCCGGAGGCGGCCGCGAGTTTGAATGGCCTGACGGCGATTTATCTGCGAACGGAACGAATGGGCGAAGCTGAGGCGGCCGCCCGGCGCGTGCTGGCCATCCTAGAGAAAGTGCCGGACGCGGACAGTCCCAAACTGATGGCCGCGTTACGGAACCTAGCGGAGGCATTCGCGGGACAGGGACGCATGGAAGCGGCCGAGTCGACGTGGCGGCGCGCAATGGATATCGGCGAGAAATCCCTGGGTCCCGAGAGCGGCCAATTGCTGCCCGTCCTTAGATCGTTGGCGCTGGTGGCGCGCGGCCAGGGACACTACACGGACGCCGAAGGCCTGCTGCAGCGCATGATCGCCATCGCCGGTAATACCTACGGCGAGCAGGCGCTGGTGCTGGCATCCACACTAAGCCTGATGGGCGACACGTATCGGGACGATGGCCGCTTCGCCGCGGCTGAACCCTACTACCAACGCAGCATGGCTATCTGGGAGCGGCAGCTCGGGGAAATGCATCCCGCTGTGGCGGCGGAGTGCAACCGTTTGGCCGCGCTCTACCAGAAGCTCGGACGGTTCGGTGAGGCCGAGTCCTCTTATCAACGGGCGCTGGCCATTCTGGACAAGACGGACGGTCCCGACCATCCGGACGTGGCCACCACCTTACTGAACTACGCGGGCCTACTGCGCCAAATGAAACGCAAGGGCGAAGCCCAACGTTTGGAGGAACGCGCCAAAGCCATTCTGGCCAGCCACAGCCCACCTCAGGGCAAGGTCGCCGGGCCGGTCAACAGCATCAGGTGAGCTTCTGCCGGCGCCGCAAGCCCGCTCAGCGCTGAAATTGTTATACTCGGGCTTCATCTCTATCCTATGGCGAATCCGAAATATGCGGTTTCCGACAGGCCGGTTCCGGTGTCCGAATTGGTCGCTACGCTCAGCGATGGGACCAAGGTGAAGCGCCGCGTTCCGCGCATGCGCGCCTGCAATGAGAAAGACGCAAAAGGGAAGCTCTGCGCCGGTCATCTGAAGCGCTGGTATTTCTTCGGCGACGAAGTGAAGCAGAAATTTGGGGCGGACGCCGAGGTGTATCGTTGCGAGCACTGCAAGACGCTCTATCTGCCGAATACCGAGGAAGAACCACGCACCGGCACGCTATCGTTTTAGTGACGGGCGCGGGCGGCTATATCGGATCGGCTCTGGTGAAGGCCATCGCCGCGGCGGGTGCGGAACGCTTGGTCCTGCTGGATTCCTCGGAAAACAACCTGTTCGGAATCCACCGCTATCTGGACGAGGCGCATGCGGACGTGCCCCACGAAGCCATCCTGGGGAGCGTAACCGATGCCGGTTTGCTGCAAGGCATTTTCAGCCGCTGTCGCCCGCAGATCGTGTATCATGCAGCGGCCCTCAAGCATGTGACTCTGCTGGAACTCAACCCGTTCGCGGCCGTAAGCAACAACGCCATGGGCACGTGTGCTTTGGCGCAGGCTGCCATCCAGCACGGCGCGTCCACGCTGGTGTTGGTCTCGACGGATAAGGCGGTGAATCCGCATAGCGTCATGGGAGCATCCAAGCGGATCGCGGAATTGACCGTGGCGGCGCTCAGCGGGCCGCAATGCCGGATGAACGCGGTGCGGCTGGGCAATGTCCTCGGATCGACTGGCAGCGTGGTTCCCATCTTTCTGGAGCAGATCTCCAGAGGCGGCCCGGTCACCGTTACGGATCCGGATGCGAGCCGCTACTTCATGTCTTTGGATGCGGCGGTGGAGGCGATTTTGGCCGCGGGCGCCGCGGAGTGCGACGGGAGAATCCTGCTGCCGGGTCTTGGCGAACCGGAGCACATTGCCGATCTCGCGCGGTTGCTGATCGGAGAGGCCGAAATCCCGATTCGATTCATCGGCCTGCGGGCGGGGGAGAAGCTCACCGAAGACCTGATGTTCGAGACGGAGATACGCGAGGGATTCGCCGCAGGCGGTTTGGAAGCGATCCGCACACCAAGCCCCACGCCCGCCGAACTCTGCCGCCGCATGGAACAGCTCGCCTGCTCGCTCGCCAGCCACGATCTGGCGGGACTGATTGACGCGATCTGCGCGATGGTTCCGGAATACCATCCCAGCGCGGTCGCCCGGAATGCCCGCGCATGACTCGCAAGATCGCCGTGGTCACTTCCTCGCGCGCCGATTACAGCCACTTATACTGGCCGCTGCGCGAACTTGCCGCACACCCGGCGGTGGATCTGAAAATCATTGCGCTCGGACCGCATCTTTCTCCGGAATTCGGCTGCACAGCTTCGGAAATCGAGAAGGACGGGTTCCACATCGAGGCGCGCATCGAATGCTTGTTGAGCTCAGACAGCGATGTCGGCATGGCCAAGACGATCGGTTTGGCGACTCTGGGCCTGGCCGATTGCCTGGGGCGGATGCGCCCAGACCTATTGCTGCTCATCGCCGACCGCTACGAGATGTTAGCGCCCGCCGCCGTGGCTACGGCACTGCGCATTCCGCTAGCGCATATCGAAGGCGGTGAGATCAGCGAAGGCGTCATTGACGATGCCGTGCGCAATGCGCTGACCAAGCTGAGCCATATTCACTTCACTTCCACTGAACTGGCGCGCGCGCGCGTGCTCGCCATGGGTGAGGCGGACTGGCGCGTACACCGCACCGGCGCTCCGTCGCTCGACCATTTGCGGCGGAGTCCGCTGCTGGGCCGCGAAGAAGTTGAGGCGCGCCTGGGCATACATCTCACGCGGCCGACGGCCTTGATCGCCTACCACCCCACCACCATCGCGCGCGATCCGACGCGCGAAGCGGACGCTCTCTTCTCCGCGCTGGAATCCGCGCCGGTCGAGCTTCTGTTCTGCTATCCGAACGCCGACGCCGGCAGCCGCGAACTCATCGCGCGTACCGAATCTTTCATCCGCCGCGTTGGGCACGGACGGGTATTTGTCAACTTGGCCCCGGTTGTTTACTGGAGCCTGTTGCGGTCGGTGGATTTGCTGGTGGGCAACTCCAGCAGCGGGATCATGGAGGCGGCCTCTTTCGCGATCCCGGCCGTCGATGTGGGGATACGGCAGCGCGGCCGCGAACGCGCGCGCAATGTGCTGCATGCCGAGGCGAGTGCCGCCTGCATTCTGGATGGCGTCCGCACGGCGGTGAGTACGGAGTTTCGCGAATCGTTGGTCGGAATGGAGAACCCGTACGGGGACGGGCACGCGGCCGAAAGAATCGCCGCGGTGCTGGAATCCGCGCCGCTGGGCGAAGAACTGCTGATCAAGCGTGCGTGCATATTATGAAGATAGGGGTCGAGATATGAAGATAGCGGTTGTTGGAGCGACGGGTGCGACGGGACGCAGAGTGGTAAAGCATGCGCTTGCACAAGGACACTTCGTTACGGCCGTTG
>DATNMW010000243.1:0-9195 GCA_035602155.1 Bryobacteraceae bacterium
AATGAAACTCTAACCTATCACAGAAGAGGGTGTCGAGTGTTGGGTGCTAGCGGAGTTCCCTCTCACTAAGGTCAACGACCGACGATCAGCCCGCCGCCGGGTCAGCGTGCGGTCGCGCTCCACGCGCGCCGGGTGCCGTGCATCTTCAGCATCTACCTGCATCCCGACGATCACAAGCGCCTGGCTGGCATTCAGGACCTGACTAAGGAAGATGCCAGCCGCGCGCTGGCCCCCCGCCTGGCGGACTGGAACGGCAAGCTAAGTCCCATCTTCAGCCGGACCTTTCGCACATCGACCTCCGGCACGCAGACCGGCGTCACGCGCACGTTGTCGTTGCCGCCGTTGGTCCACGCGATCGCCTCCTTCAATCCTTGGATAATGCTCTCGCCAACGCTCACGGGTTTCCGTACGCGCGTCGTCTTCCGCACGGCGGATTTTGCTCTCGTTTTCGTAGTCATATCTCGCGCGCCGACCCGCTTACCCGTTCCTTGAAGCGCCCACCGGATCTTCCGCACCCCGGCCGCTCTCCGGGATGATCTCACCTGCCTCCGGATTTGCACCACGAATGCGGCGTGTCAGCCGCTCTTTCTGACCAGCCGGTTGTATACGGCGTGGGTCCCTATCCAGAACCACACCATCACGTCTTCGTGTTCCAAAGCTAGCGCTCTGTAATGCAAGCCGACCCTAGCCGACCAAAAGCGCCCTATCCTCTTGAAATGCAGGGGCGGGTGCTTCGGGTCTCGTCGCAGCAGTCGGTAAAGACTCGTCAGCCGAGCGGCGTATTTCGTCAGGAAGCTGCCGATAACAAACCCAAAAACCTCGGATTGGCCCGGTGCCTCACCGATCGGTGCAGCGGCCAGCCCGCGGATCCTCGACGGCTTCGTCCGCGAGCGCGTCCAGACGTCCCGCCGCGACGTCATCTTCAATTTGGCGGTCCCAAGCCGCGGCGTCGAACTCAGCGAACCATGTCCTGAATGCATCGAGTTCGGCGGGCGTGAGCCGTACAACGGCCGCCTCGATCTCATTCACACCGCTTATGACCTTCAGCTTACTGCACACCGCTGGCCTCGCACAACTGGTCCATCCACCCGCATCCCCCACAGCCTCTGGTCTACGATCAAGCCACGAGAAGGTTCCTCCGTTCTCGGAGCCTACCATGGTGCGGCATGCCCGCCGCTCTTCACGATACGCGCTCAGAAAGTCTTGGGCGGATGTTTCGCGGGGTGAACTGTTTACAGCGGAAGGAAACCAACCTTGTCCACCCATTCTTCAGAGTCGCTGGCCGCCCAGATGAATAGCAGATCCTCAATGGCGAGGCCGATGTCAAGATCTTGCGGGACAATGATCAGCCCTGGGCTTGATCGGCTATCGAGGAATCGCGCAAAGTGTGCAGGCATGGTCCTACGGTCATGAGAAATCAGAATCCTCCCGAGGTCGGCCGCTTTGTGGAGGACGTCGGGATCCGGAAGACCGATAACCCCTGCCGCCAGGGCATCCGAAAAATCGATGGCCCGCTCCCGGCGGCGCAGGCCAAGGACAATCTTTTGGTTGAAGTCCGCATCAGCCTGGAAGCGCGGCGTCATGCACTGGTAGTTGGCGCACCGTGCCGGGCGGCCTCCAGCTTAGAGTAAAGCGCTGGATGGCGACGCCGAGCTTCGTCTCGCATACGTGCGAACTCGGCCCTGGCATCCCGCAGGTAGGCGTCGATGATCTCCCGATGCGCCAGGTAAAATGCAACGGCGCCGAAAACCTGCTCCAAGCTGAGGGCCGGGAACGATTCGACGATGCCTTCAGGCGATTCGCCCCGGAGGAAGGCATATACGACGGAGTCAAGCGAAACCCGGCTCCCGGCAACGTAGTATCCGCCTTCGCGTTGTTCGACGTATTCTGCCGCCATGCTGCCCCTTGCATATAGTATAGGGCGTGCGGGCTCCCCAGAAAAGCCCAGGTATTTTCTGCAGTTGGGCTTAAAATAGGTTAATTGTCGCCCACGAAACCGCCCGTAGCGGTCCGGGCGTCTATGGATTTGGTTTCTCCGTGACCGTCAAGCCTCAGCCAGCGCGCATCAACGGCCAGCTCATCATCGACCAGCTCGTGCGCAACATGGAGCTGGGGCAGTTCGAGATGGGTTACAGCGTGCTCGTGCCGTGCATCTTCAGCATCTACCTGCATCCCGACGATCACAAGCGCCTGGCCGGCATTCAGGACCTGATCAAGGAAGATGCCAGCCGCGCGCTGGCCGCCCGCCTGGCGGAGTGGAACGGCAAGCAGCCGCTATTCAAGCGCGGCAAGAAGCAGAAGCTGTACCGCATCGCGCGGCACGACTGGTGGATCGAGTTCTTCGCCGACAGCGAAGACGTGGTGCCGCCGGGCGACGTGGAGATCCACTCCGAACTGAACGACGTTCCGCAGCCCGGATACCGCGGCATCAAGACCACGCTGATCGAGCGCGAGACCTCCGTTACCGAGGCGCGCGTGGAGCGCGACCGCACCATGACGCGCCGCCGCGCGGACCAGGTTTTCGCCGAGATCCGCTACGAAGACGATTCCGGTCCTCAAAGCTACTTCGTCACGCAGAATGAGGTCTCGATCGGCCGGGGCGGCCAGGATCTCTCGGTGGATCTGCCGTTGTACACCAACGATGAAGTGTCGCGTGAGCATCTGCGGCTGCGGCGGGATCCGGCCACCGGCGATTTTACGGTTTCCGATCACAGCCGCAATGGCACGTGGTTGAATGGCCGCAAGCTGGCGCGCGGGTCCGAAGAGCCGCTGCCGGACCGCGCGCGCATACAGGTGGCGGACGTGATTACGCTGTCGTTTGAAGTGAAGAAATAGGGGAGCATGGCGGCAGCGGTCCAGTGGCGTTCGGGAGGGGCTACGGACACGGGACTCCTGCGCGCATCGAACGAAGACCGTTATTGGATCGACGACGAAAACGGGATTTTTCTGGTGGTGGACGGGGTGGGCGGACGCGCCGCCGGAGAGACTGCCGCGGAGACGGCGGTGGCGGCCATTCGCGAGGAACTGCCAACCGCCGATGGAAATGCCGGCAGCGCGGAGGATCGCGTGCGGCGCGCGATTGCCGCGGCAAACAACCGGATCTACGCGATTGCGCGGGACTCCGACGAGTTGCGCGGCATGGCTTGCGTACTCACGCTGGCGCTGGTCGATTCCACCGAGATGGTGATCGGACATGTGGGCGACTCGCGGCTTTATCTGATCTGGAACGGCGCGATTCGCAAGCTCACGCCGGATCATTCGCCGGTTGGCGAGGAGGAAGACGCGGGCGAGCTGACCGAAGCGCAAGCCATGTTGCACCCGCGGCGCAACGAGGTCTTCCGGGATGTCGGCACGCGGCCGCACGCGCCGGGCGAGGATGGATTTATCGAGATCCGGCGGTGCCAGTTCAAGCCGGAGGCGGCTTTCCTGTTGTGCAGCGACGGCCTCAGCGACGCGCTCCCCTCCGCCGCCATTAAGGACATCGTGGAGCGTTACCAGGGCGACCCCGCGCAAGTAGCCTGCGACCTGGTGGAGGCGGCCAACGAGGCGGGCGGCAAGGACAACATTACCGCGCTGTTCATAGCCGGCAGCGACTTCCGGCCGGGCATGCGGGAGGCGCGCGCCCGGCACGCCACTACGCGTATGCGCCCGGAGCCAGCGGACGCGGCATCGGGCGGGATCCGGCGAATCTTTACGGGACGCGCGGCGTTTCTGTTTTATGGCCTCCTGTGGGGCATGCTGTTGGGCGTCCTGCTGGCGAGCGCGCTGCACGCGCCGAAAGGTTGATTATGCAGCCCGCCACGCGCTTCGGACCCTACGAGATCATCCGCCGGCTGGGCAAGAGCGTGAACGACGTGTATTTGGCGCGGGACACGCGCGAGAACCGGCAGGCCGCGCTAAAGCTGATCAAATCGGGTCCGGATGCCGCATCGCAACTGCTGCTGGAGGCGGAGCGACGCGGCGCGGCTATTCAACAAACGTTGCGCGCGCTGGACCCGCGGGTGATCGAGATCTACGATTACGGCGACCTGGACGGCTATTTCTACATCGCCATGCAGTATGTGGAAGGCCGCAGCTTGGCCGAGGTGTTGAAGCACGACGGGCGCATGGGTGCGTATCGCGCGGCGCGCGTGGCCCTGGAGATTTGCGGACAGCTTGAGAAGTTCCACGCGTTCCGTCCGGGCGACGGGGTGGCCTCTTCGGTGGTGCATGGCGACATCAAGCCCTCGAACATTCATCTGGGCCTGAACGAGACTGTCCGGCTGCTGGATTTCGGGATCGCCAAAACGCTGCGACCAAATCGCGATTTCACTTTCCACAATTTCGGAAGCCCCAGCTATTGCTCGCCGGAGCGGCTGGGCCGCTCGCAGGTCGATCAGCAGGCCGATTTGTGGGCGGTCGGCGTGACGCTGTACGAAATGGTGGCGGGTTGCCCGCCCTATCAGGCCGAAAACACGCGCAAGCTGGAAAGGCTGATCCAGTCGGGACGGCCGCCGCGCGCGCTGCCGGCAAGCTGCCCGGCGCCGCTGAAGGCCGTGATCGGCAAGGCGCTGGCGCCCCATGCGCAGCGGCGGTACAGTTCGGCGGCGGCATTTGGCGACGATCTGAGGGCGTTTCTGGAAGGCGCGGAGACGGTGGCCTTGAAAGAGAAGCGCAGCCCGTGGAAGCCCGTTCCCACGGTCGAATCCGGAAAGGTATCCAAGCCGCGGCGCACGCGGCGGCCGAATAAGGCCCTGCGGATGGCGGGGCGCATCGCGGGGGCGCTCGGCTGGGTGCTGGCCGGGATGCTGCTCTTCATCGGGACCAGTTATTGTTCGCGCTACTGGCGGGCCAGCCGGCAGATCCTCGCCACCGCCGACTGGTCCTTATATACGGACCTGCGGGACCAGTTCGCCTTCCTCGGCAGATATTCGCCCGTGGGGAATTTGCGCGCGCCGTTGCGGGCGGCGTATGAGAAGACAGGCGTGCAGGCGCTGCGTGGCTCCGATTGGGAGAAAGCGGAGTTGTTCCTGGCGCGGGCGATGGATCTGGGGGCTGGCGGCGCGGAGATTACCGGCAAGCTGGCGCTGGCGCGCGGATACGCGGCATTGGGTCGGCGTAAGCTTGACGACGCCCGGGACCGCTTCTTGGAAGCCTCCCGCGCGATGCCGCAATGGCCCGATCCGCATTTGGGCTTGGCGCGGGTTGATCTGCTGGCATCGCTGCCTGGCGGCGCGCTTGCGGAACTGGACACGGCTGAGCGCCTGGGGTACCGGCTCGGTGCGCGCGAGGTGCAGCAACGCGCCGACGCCCACCGGTTGCGCGGCTTCGAGGAACTGCAGGCTGGGAATGTTACGGCGGCGCGCCAGGATCTGGAATGGGGCAGACCTCCAGGTCTGCGCGGGTCCTCCAGGACCCGTCCTCGAGCAGGCCGGCGTGGACGCCGGCCGCAGGACTGGAGTCCCGCCCCACGATGAGGCTCGCGGGCGCATCGGTCCTGGTCGTGGCAGGGATCGTCTTCGTTTACGCCGCCAAAACGCAAAACTTCGCCGAAGCTTCCGAGCGGCTGCGGAATGGCGATCTGTTGAATCTCAATGCCGTGTCGAGCGCCGCGCAACTCGCGCCCTTTCTGGACATCATCCAGGACCAGGCGGAGCGCGAGGCCGATGCCGACAAGATGTTTACGTTCCTGCGGGCAGCCCATCCAGTGCGAAACGTGGGAACCCTTGCCCGGCTGCGCCAGAATCGTAAGCCGCTGCTGCCGGTATCGAGGCTCAAGCCCGCGTGGGTAGTGCGCACACCCGACGAATTCCGGCGGACGTACCTGATCTGGTCGGCTCTCTACCTGAGCGGCTTCTACCTGGTCTGGTTCGTTTGGCGCGCGCGCCGGTTTGCGGGCGACGCCGCTATTTTGCCCGCGCTGCACTTGCTGACCGGCATCGGCCTGATGCTGATGGTAAGCCTGCGCGACCCGTTGCGCGATACGCTCGAATTCCGCAAGTTCGCGTTGGGCGTTTTTCTGGGCTGTCTGTTGCTGTTGCTGCCGCTGGTGCGGGTACTCGATTACCGCCGGCTGGCCGACTGGATCTACACGCCGCTGCTGGCCGCGTTTGTCCTGTTCGCCCTGCTGCTGCGTTTCGGCACTGGTCCGGGGTCGAGCGACAACAAGGTCAACCTGGGTCCGTTTCAGCCGGTCGAATTCATCAAGATTCTGGTGGTTCTTTTCCTGGCCGGATACTTCGCGCGCAATTGGGAGAGGCTCCGGGATCTGCGCCAGAAGGGCCTGCGGGGTATGGGTGTACGTCTGGGCGTGCCGCGCCTGGCGCACCTGATGCCGGTAGCTTGCGCGGTGGCGGCGGCCATCCTGCTGTTCTTCGTGCTGAAGGATTTGGGGCCGGCGCTAGTTCTGTTTTTTCTGTTTCTCACGCTGTTTTCGATGGCGCACGGACGGGCGGGCCTGACGATTCTTGGGATCGGCGTCCTGCTGGCGGCCGTGTTCATCGGCTACCATTTCGGACAACCACGCACGGTGGTGGACCGCATCGATATGTGGCTCTCGCCTTGGGATAACGACGTGCACGGCGGCAACCAACTGGCGCACGCGCTGTGGGCTTTCTCGACCGGAGGCCTTTGGGGCTCCGGTCCGGGCTATGGCGACCCCGGCATGATTCCCGCGGGAAGCACGGACCTGGTATTACCGGCCATCGGCGAGGAGTGGGGCTTCGCGGGCGTGACGGCCGTGTTTCTGCTGTTCGGATTTCTGATCTACCGCGCGTTCCGCATCGCCATTCGGGCCGTGTCCGATTACGCTTTCTTCCTGGCGTTGGGTTTGGCGTCGCTGCTGGCATACGAGATGTTGCTGATCTCCGCGGGAGTGCTGGGCGCGCTGCCGCTATCGGGCGTAGTGTCGCCGTTTCTGAGCTCCGGGAATACGGCTATGCTGGCGAACTTCTTCATCTTCGCGCTGCTGCTGGCTATCTCGATGGGTCCGCTCCCTGACGGTCGCGGCTCGGTAAACCAGGGGCACGCTCTGTTTCGCGTACCTTTGCGCTTCGCCGGCGCCGCGCTGGCCGCGTGTGCCGTGGTGTTGCTGGCGTTCGCCGCGCGGTACCAGGTGGTACACGACCGCGAATATCTGGCGCGCGATGCGCGGGTATTCGAAGACGACGGCGTGAAGCGCGCGCAGCACAATCCGCGCATCAATTCCATCGCCCGCGAGATTCCCCGCGGCGACATCTTCGATCGCAATGGCGTGCTGCTGGCCACTAGCAATTGGAAGAAACTGGCCGCGCGGCGCGCGCAATACCAGGCGCTGGGCATTGACATCGAACAAGCTTGTTCGCGCCTGGATTCGCGCCACTATCCCTTCGGCCCCGCGACCGCGCATTTTCTGGGAGACCTGCGCACCGGCGAGAATTTCCACGCGGCGAACGCCTCCCTGGTGGAACACGATTCCAACGCGCGCCTGCAGGGCTACCAATATTCCGAACTGGTGTCGCTGGTGCGCTATCGGCATCGGCCCGGGAATGCCGCATTGCGCAGCCTGCTGGCGCGCGACCGCGATGTGCGAACCACGCTGGATATCCGGCTGCAGATGCGCGCGGCGGAGATTTTGCGCCGGCATCTACAGCGGGCCAACAAGGAGAAAGGCGCGGCGGTGGTAATGGATGCGAATTCCGGGGATGTGCTGGCGATGGTCGGCATGCCCGAACCGGCGCCGCCCGCCGCGCGTACTGCGCCGCCTTCGGATGACGAACTGCTCGACCGGGCGCGCTACGGCCAGTATCCGCCAGGCTCGACCTTCAAGCTGGTGACGGCGATGGCCGCGTTGCGGCTGGATCCGAACTTGAGGAATGCGACGTTCACTTGCCGCCGGCTGCGGGACGGCCGCGCAGGCGCCATGGTGGAAGGCTGGCGCAGGCCCATTCGCGACGATATCAAAGACAAACCGCATGGCACGCTGGCCATGCAGCGCGCCATCGAAGTTTCCTGCAATGCGTATTTCGCACAACTCGGAACCTACAAAGTAGGATGGCAGGCGTTGCGGCAGACCGCCGATCTGCTGGACATTTCGTCGGGCGACGCGGCGGAGTTGAAGGCGGCGCTGCCCTTCGCGTCATACGGTCAGGGGCCGCTGCTGATTACGCCGTTCAAGATGGCGCGCGTCGCAGCCACCATCGCCGCAGGCGGCGCCATGCCGCAGGGCCGCTGGGTGATGGACGAGAGCAACGCGCGCCAGGACGCTCCGCGCACCATCGTGGCGGCCGAACCCGCCGGCTTTATCGCCGGCGCCATGCGGCTGGTGGTGACGGACGGCACGGCGCGGCAGGCCATGGCGGGAACTCCCGTCAATCTGGCCGGCAAAACCGGCACCGCACAACTGGCCGCAGGCGAGCCGCACGCCTGGTTCGCGGGCTTCGCGCCGTATGACGGAGACGCCGGGCGCCGCATTGCGTTTGCCGTGCTGGTGGAGCATGGCGGGTATGGCGGCCAAGTGGCGGCGCCCATCGCGCGTGAGATCATGGAGGCTGCGAAAGATTTGGGGCTGCTGCGCTGAGGCGTCAATGAATTTGGCGGACTTTCTGGAAAAGTTTGGGCGGACGGTTTTTGAAAGCCCGTTCGCACAGGGGCAAGGCGATGAACCGCCCGAAATTGCCGAGATCCGTCTGGCCATCCTGGATCAAGTCCGCGAGAAAAGCTACCGCCTGGGCGGCAAGAAGGTTTTCCCATTCAACGTGGTCCACATTCACGTGCGCGGCGTCGAGGACAGCAGCGCGGCTACCTTTACCGGCAAGTTCTTCCGCACTTATTTCGAGCAGGAACTGCGCGGCAGCCTGGACCGGAACGAGTGCCGCTATCCGGAGGATTTGCGTGTCGAGGTGGAGGTTACGCGCGATCTGCCAGCGCCCGGCGAACAGTGGGTTAAGGTGGAAGCCGAATCGCAGGAGCGTCCCGCGTCCGCGGCGCGCCGCGCCGCCAGGCTGGTCGTCGTGGAAGGCCAAGCCAGCGCCACGGAAATCGTTCTGTCCAAGGCGCGCACAAACATCGGGCGCACGGTGGACGTATACCGTTCCGAAGGACTGATCCGCCGCAACGATCTGGCATTTACCGAAGACACCGAGATCAACCGCACGGTCTCGCGCGAGCATGCGCACATCTTGCACGACAGGGCCGCCGGCGAATATCGCCTGTTCAACGACCGTTGGTATCGGCGGG
>DATNMW010000244.1:0-13556 GCA_035602155.1 Bryobacteraceae bacterium
GTGTGCGCGCCGGACGACAGCTTCCCCAGCGCCAGATCGAGGCTGCGCGATTCGCGCCAGGATGGCTGCTCGGGCAGGAGGCGATACCGCAGGCGCAGTGCGTTGCGCCGATCGAACTGTAGCGATCCGATGTGCGCGGTCACTTTCGACCCGTGTGGCAGGGCGCCGACAGCTTCAGCAAGGCGGGGCGGCGCGCCGTCCCAGGAAAAGGCGGAGATGAAGATCTGCGGCGCGAATCGCGGTGTGACCAAGTCGGAGGGCGGCGTGTAGTGTACGAGGTTATTGTCCGCACCCCACCACAGCGTCCCGTCGCTGTCGACGAAGACGCTTCCGGTGTTCATGCCATTGGCGGGGAACCCGTCGGACTGATCGAGTTCCAGCCACTTCCCATCCTCAGCCTCGGCTGCCTCCGCGACATACGTGCCGAGAGTTCCGCCCCGCCATAGCCAGCCGCGCTGGTCGGCGTCGAGCACATCGCTCCCGGGATCCGGTATCCCGTCGTCGGCGCCGTACTGCCGGATCGAGATGCGGCCGTCCACCACAGGCCGGATTCGCGCAATGGCGTGCGAGTCCCGATACGCGTACCACACATCCCCGTTGGGAAGGGGCGCAAGAGACCAACACGCGTTCGTTAGCAGGCCATCTCGGGTGGTGAACTCCTTCCATGCTCCATGTTCATCCCTGACGATCAGGCCCCCTTTATAGCAGGCCCAAAGCTTCCGGGTATGTTCCTCATATTTGACTGCCAGAACATGCCTCGAAGGTTGGGTCTCCAACGGATGTTCCTCCCAGTCCAGGATGGGACCTTGGCGTGTGACCCGCCCCAACTGGTGCGAGCCCAACCAGACTTCCCCGTCCGCGGTCCTCGCCATTCGCATACATCCTATAGGGCCGTCCTTCTTCGTGCGTGCCAGCACGCTGCCGTTGATCCCCAACTGAGTCGCGCCGCCCGCTATAAAGCCGGCCAAAAGCCCCGAATGATCGGCGCCCAGTAGGGCTACGACCTGTCCCCCGCCTCCAAAGGCGGCCCAGGTTTCCCAACGCGACCGGTCCCGACCGAGAACTACAATCCTGCCGTCGACGCCCGCAAAAACCCTCCCTCCACTCCGCGCCACAGACCAGGGAGCATTGGGAACACCGTCGCGCGCCTGCCAGTACTCGATCCGGAACGGTGAAGCGAACCGGTATAGTCCTTGCGTCGTGCCGATCCAGACAGTGCCGTCCCTGCCGACAATGGCCTCCTCAGCCCCTGGCAAGCCATTAGCTGGAGTCGCGAGCTGAAACCAACCCGGACGACCGACCGCAAGCAGGCTCTCGCTTCTGAGCACCATGGTTCCATCCGACCCCTCTTGAAAATTGGGCTGTGGAGATGCGCCTACGAATGGAGCTTCATGACGGCCATTGCCGCAATCGTAGACGTTTCCGCCGCTGGCGCCGATCCAGACGCATCCGAAACGATCACGCATCACCTTCATGGGCGCGTTCCCCGGGAAGCCGGCAACAGAATGCCGGATCACCGGCAACTGCGATCCGGGCCGCCAGCGGACAACATCGTCCAGCTTTATCTCATTCCATCCCTTGCCAGGCTGAGGGTAAACGAGCACTCGGGACGGATCGAGAGTGAGGGGACCGGGGGAATTGAGACCCACCACTGTTTCAGTTGTCCACCTGCCTCCGGTCCGTTCGATTCTGACGAGTGTAGTGTCTGTGGGAGCGCCCTGCCCCAGAGGGCCAATCGCTGCTACGGCAACGTCCGGTGTCGCGGGAATTACGTTAACCGCGAATCCTTTGCCGACCTGTTCGAAACTCCCGTTCGCAAACCGGTAAACGCCGGATTCTGTTCCGATCCAAATCGCGCCACTAGCGTCCTCGCTGAAGTCGATGGCCGGCCTCGGTAAGCCGTAATCGCGCAGGGAAAAGAAGCGAGTTCCATCGAAGCAAGCTGATTCCGCTCCCCCTAACCACAAGCGTCCGCTGGAATCTTGAAACAAAATGTCCACGGCCTTCGGCGAGCCGGCCACGGGGAGAAACGGGTACTGCTGGCCGGATGCCCGCGAGCCGGCGCCCGCCAACAGCCAGCAAACGAGGATGCATGCCGTGCAGTGGGAGAACCTGTTCATTTCAATATAGGTATACAACCTCTATCTGCGTGGATTCCACCCCGCCATGCCACGAAATCTCGTCGACAAGAAATATTTTGGCAGAAAAATCCGGTCCTTGCGCAGATGAATTTAGAGGCGGTTACCGCCCAACGGAGGAATCATGAAACTTGTTACAGGCATACAACATGTATCTGTGCAGATTTGACCCGAATCTTGGAATCGAAAATATCTTGGCAAGAAAACCTGCTCCGTGCGCAGATAAACCATAGAGGCGGCGCGGTGCCTGAGATACCAGTGGTGACCGCGAGACCTGTAAACCCGGAAAGAAGGAGTCAAAATACCATGAAGACTATAGCCGTCCTATCGGTTCTAACCTCAGCCGCCGTTCTGGCGGCGCAAACACCAGCGTTTGGGAATCATGCCTTTGGAACTCCAAGCGTCGGCGGCTGCCCTAACTACCAATATCAGCCTTCGGGAGCAACGTGGACATTCGTTGGCAGTAGCGGCATTACAGCCGCGGGCTGCGGCGGCGGATTCGACGCCCCGCCAGCGCCCGCCGGTGGCGGCGATCAAGTGGGGTTCATACAATCTTGCGTCGGGCATACGAACCCTCCAAGTTGTACCACGCCGGGAACCCTCAGCCAAACGGTCGGCGGCTTTGCCGCTGGCCACGCCTATGTAATCGACTTCTACGCGGCCGGCCGGTCAGTTGGCGCTGGCTGCGGCGACAACTGTACCGAACTTAACTTCTCAGTCTTCGTTGGGTCCACTGACATTCTGGACGTGACCAATCCTCCCACCCGCGCGTTTCAACAGTACGAGACTGACACCTTTACCGCGACCGGAAGTGCCACGATTCGCTTCTCTGGAACCGCCCCGGCGGGGAGCGACCAAACCTCATTCATCTCCCTGGTGACCATTCTGGATCTGACGCCATCGCCGGGCGGCGGCCCGCCGGAGTTCACCATCTCTACCGTGGCCGGCGATGGCACAGTGGGATTCTCGGGCGACGGAGGGCCTGCGACAAGCGCCGCCCTGTCCACGCCCTTCGGTGTGGCGGTCGACGGCGCGGGGAATATATACATCGCGGATTTCAATAACGTCCGAATCCGAAAGGTGACGCCCGCCGGAATCATAACCACGGTCGCGGGGACCGGCGTGGCTGGGTTCGGCGGTGATGGCGGCCCGGCAGTTAACGCCATGCTAAATAGACCATCCAAGGTATCGGTGGACGCCGCCGGCAATTTTTACGTCGTGGACTCCGGCAATAGCCGCATCCGCAAGGTGACGCCGGACGGCACGATTACAACCGTAGCCGGAAACGGCAATGCAGGCGAAAGTGGCGACGGCGGCCCGGCTATTGACGCCTCGCTGGACTACCCGGAGGATGTGACGGTGGACGCGGCCGGCGACCTCTTTATCGCCGATGGCGACGGAAACACCGTCCGCGAGGTCACCGTCGATGGAACAATCACAACCGTGGCCGGGAACGGCCAGCAAGGGTATTCGGGCGACGGAGGCGGCGCCGCCCAGGCTTCCCTCAACAATCCCTCAAGCGTTGCGGTGGACTCCTCTGGCAACCTCTTCATTGGCGATACCAACAACAACCGCATCCGCAAGGTGGCGAATGGGATCATCACAACGGTTGCGGGCAACGGCGTGCAAGGCTATAGCGGCGATGGAGGTCCAGCAGCCGGGGCAGAACTGGCTTTCCCCACGGCAAAGCTCGATACAGCCGGCAATCTATATATTGGGGACATCGGCAATAGCCGGGTCCGCCTGATGCTGACGAACGGAACCATCTGGACCGTGGCCGGCAACGGTAACGCCGGCTTCGGCGGAGACGGCGGCCCGGCACTTGATGCCTCGCTACACTTCCCGAACATGGTAGCGCCCACGTCCTCGGGCGATGTCTACGTCGCCGACGCCTTCAATGAGCGAATCCGCCTGCTCACGCCGGTCTTGCAGCCACCCTCGATCAGCGCCGGCGGAGTGGTGAGCGCAAGTTCCTTCGGGGAATTCACTTCCGTTTCACCCGGCTCATGGATCGAGATCTACGGGTCGAACCTTGCCGTCGACAGCCGCTCCTGGCTGGCCTCCGATTTCAACGGCGTAAACGCTCCCACATCGCTCGACGGTACCTCGGTCACAATAGGGGGCGAGGCGGCCTTCATCGACTTCATCAGCCCCGGCCAGGTTAACGCCCTGGTGCCGTCGAACGTCGCAACCGGCGCGCAGCTCATGACCGTAACAGTCGCGGGCGTCACCAGCCCAGCGTATAGCATCAGCGTCAACCCGGTTCAGCCAGGACTTGACGCACCGGCGTCATTCAAAATCGGCGGAATTCAGTACGTAGTGGCGCTGTTCGCCGATGGCACGTACGTGCTCCCCGAGGGCGCGATTGCGGGACTCACCTCGCGGCCTGCCCAGCCTGGCGACGAGATCGTTATGTATGGCATAGGCTTCGGACCAGTCACGTCGAACCTACAGGCGGGCCAGCTTGTGCAGGAGTCCAACACACTGGCGTCGCCTTTTGAGATGTCCCTAGGCGGCGTGCCCGTCACCACCATGCCCTATTACGGGCTAGCGCCGAGCTACACAGGCCTGTATCAGTTCAATGTTGTGGTGCCGCCCAACGTTGGCAGTGGCGCAATGCCCTTAATGTTCACGGTCGGCGGCACGGCTGGCACCCAGATCCTGTTCGTTGCAACCGGTAACTGAGCAAAAGACAGCAAGCGCCGGACATTGCCTTCTACAGAGGACGTACAAATGTATATACGAAATATTTACAACCGCAAAGGTAGCAGGTTGGTGATTCAGTCTCTTAGTTCGCTGCTGCTAATACTGCCAGCGTCGAGCATTCTTCCGACCAGTGCACTGTGCCAGACCCCAGTGGTGGGCGGCCTGCTGAATAACTATAGCTTCACATCGCCAGGGCTGCCGAATTACGGGATCGCGCAGGGCTCGATCTTCGACATCTTCGGCACAAACCTGTCGACCACGACCACCCCACTCCAGAACCAGCCTCTGCAATCGACGCTGAACGGAGTGACCGTCAACGTCGGCGTCAGCGGGACCACGACCCATCCGCTGATTTATTTCCTCAGCCCTACCCAAATCGCGGCTGTGCTTCCCTCCGCTACACCGGTTGGCACAGGAACTGTCACAGTCTCCAACAGCGCTGGCACGAGCGCCGCTTTTTCCATCGAGGTGGTGGAGAGCGCGTTCGGCCTTTTAACCCTGAATAACGGCTCCGGGCCCGCAGGGGGATTCGATGCCAGCAATAACAATGCGAGTCTGAGCGTATCGGCCGCCGCTAACCCTGGCGATATCCTGGAACTCTGGGGAACCGGGTTAGGTCCGGTAGTTGGCGACGCAACCCTGGCGCCGGTTAGCGCTCCTATTGAGGTCGATATCGGCGGAACGCCGGCAACAATCCTTTATCACGGCCGCTCTGGATATGTCGGCTTAGACCAAATAAACGTGCAAGTACCGGCGGGTGTGTCAGGCTGCAACGTATCGGTGGCGGTGGTGACCGGTAAGTATGTGAGCAACTTCGCCACCCTTCCGGTAACTGCGAGCGGACGCACCTGCACGGATCCGAACAGCCCCGTCCCCCCTGCCGCGATCCTCGACGATATCGCTAAAACGGGAACATATAGTCTCGGAATTATTACTGTGATCGGGTCCGCCACGCCAGGCAGCGTACCGACGGACGCCGCCGCTTCGAACGCCAGTGCGACGTTTGCCAGGGCGCCCGCTTCTCAATTGGACTCCGGCTCGATCGGGGGAACGGCGTCGATCGGTAGTTGCTCGGTTACGGTCTCCGGCCGTGGAACTCAAACGTTCGACGACACAATCCTAAACGCCGGACCCAATATCTACGTGGACGGTCCGCTGGGTGCCGTGGCTATGCCTTATCAGCAAATGGATAGCGACCCTGGTTTCTACCTTACTCCCTATGGCGGGCCCGCTTTTGTCGGAGTTTCTGGCACCGTCACTTTCAATAACGGAAGCGGAGGTCCCGATGTGGGTCCCTTCGCAACGAGCGTTCAGATGCCTCTCGTTTCCACGTGGACTAACTTCAGTCAGATTTCCACGATCTCGCGTGCGGGCGGACTCACTCTTACCTGGAGCGGCGGCGATCCGAATACCTACATCGGCATCTCCGGCAGTTCGATCGTGACCGTCAACGGTAGCTCTCCCCAAACATTGGGAGCGACCTTTGGCTGTGTGGCTCCTGTGTCGGCGGGTACATTTACGGTTCCCGCTTCCATCTTGATGTCGCTCCCGCCCTCCGGCACCGCCTCTCTGGCTTTCCTGGGCCTAAGCAACAGCGTCAACTCCGTGAGCTTTAGCGCGCCGGGTATCGATTACTCGTTTGTGTTGTTAAGTGTTTTCCAGGAACTTAACGTTGTCTACCAATAGGCCCGCCCGCGCGGCGGTGCCGCGCCCCGGCCCGCCCTTGACGCGCCGGCATCGTTCAACATCGCCGGAACCCAATACGTGGTGGCGCTCTTCGCCGATGGCACCTACGTCCTCCCCGAGGGCGCGATTGCGGGACTAACGTCGCGCCCCGCCGAGCCCGGCGACGAGATCGTTCTATAGGGCATAGGCTTCGGGCCGGTCACGCCAAACCTACTGGCGGGCCAGCTTGTGCAGCAGGCCAATACGCTGGCGTCGCCTTTTGAGATGTCCATAGGCGACGTGCCGGTCACCAACATGCCCTATTACGGGCTGGCGCCGAGCTACACAGGCCTGTATCAGTTCAATGTTGTAGAGCCGCCTAATGCCGGCAATGGCGCGGTGCCGTTGACGTTTACGGTCGGCGGCGTGGCCGGAACGCAGACGTTGTATCTCGCGGTGACCAACTAAATGCCCCGCCCGGCTATACTCGAATCATGACGAGCGCCGTAGAGATTGGAAGTCTGATCGACCGCGATCCGGCAATCCGTGCCGGCCGGCCCAAGATCGCCGGCACGGGAGTGAGCGTCAGGCGCGTCGCAGGCTGGTACAAAATGGGGATGTCCCCCGAGGAGATCGCTACCCAATACGGCCATCTCAATCTGGTGCAGGTTCACGCGGCACTCGCCTATTATCACGCCAATTTCGAGGAAATCGAAGCGGACCTGGCGAAGGAAGAGGCGTTCGCCGAAAAGGTGGAACGCGAAGCTGAATCCCGATCTCCTCGATGAGTCGCGTGGCAGTATCGATTAGATGTGGAATATCGTGGACCGGACGTTGGTGCAAATGTCCGGCAATGTCTGTGCGCATGATAGCAGGAGGAGCCATGAAGAATGGAAAACGCAGGATAGCAGTTATTTTCGTTTTTAACATGGCAATTGCGAGTGTCGCTCCTTCCCAGGCGGCAACGAAATCTCCGACCAACCCGCAGACTCCAAGTCCGATCACGATGACGGAGTGCGAGGGTACTAACAACTGTGCGACCTGGACATTTCTTGGGACCCAGGGAATTGGCCAATGGCCATCCGGTGAGATCTCTAACCTGAATGTAGAGCATTTCGATGATAATAGCGTATCCATCCGGCGCGCGGACCCGATCGGGCCTAGTACTGGTTTGACGGCACTCTACACGGGAACACGCCACGGCGATCGCGTTGGGGGGGGAGTTCACGTCATCTTGGCCAGGTCATTGGGAACGTAAAGCTGGAAACTGGTATGCGACAATTGCGAGCAGCACTCAAGACACACCGCCGATAATACATGTGTGTTACATGCCGGACTGCAGAATGTATTGTAATTTCACAAGGAATAATGGGCGATACGATGGCGTGTTTGGCGTGAAAGACACCGATGTTAAACTTACCGCCGCGATGACGCTTGAAAGCTTCACGCCAGAATCCTTCGTCATGCGAATAGCATTTTCCAACGGCGTTAGCGGAGTTGGAACAGGCAAGATATCCAATCAGGGAAACTCCGTTCTGAACGGAAATTGGACAAACAACCGAGGAGAAGTCAGTCAATTCGTAGCTACATGGGGAACGGCACTGGGGGATTTTCGCGCGACTCAGAGCCAAGAACCGCCCCCGGAGCGATCTGTAGTTGTCTGTGTCCCATGGTTTTTTGGTATGGTTTGCGCCCATTGAGCGGTTGAGTCCTCGCTGGTTGCGGCTTCGAGGACGAAGCGGCGACCTGGAGTTCACCGACAGCGATCCTGGTGCTCCTCCGCCGCGGCGCTGATCCCTCCATGGATACCGGTCAGGGCGCCCTCGCGGCAGCACGATCTTCCGGCTCTGTACGATCGATGAAACCGGAGGATTTCTGTGCTGGCTCGGTCGGCTCCGCGGCCACTTGCGCATCATGCTTATCCAAATCCGGCGCTGCATTGAGCTGGGCCTGCTTGGCGAGAAGCGCTTCCTCGGCGCACGAAAGTGCGGTAGTCGCCCCATGAATACCCTCCGCGCGGGAATCCCTATGTCCGGTCCGCCAAGAAGGTGGAACGCGAAGCTAATCCCGATCTCCCCGATGAGCCGCATTCGACTGTGCTTCGACGAGGATGCCATTCAGAATACACTCGTCGTAGCCCTGCGAGCCCGGCGCATCGACGTTATGACGTCCCCGCCAGCGAAGGGCGACTGATTGTACAGTTTCAGGATCAAAGACTTCAGTTTGCTTGCACGCACACCGGATCGCCGCCGGTCGCCCACACGCCGGGATTACTCGGTTCGAGCAACGCAACTCCACCGGCGAACAAGCTGCGCCGGCCGGCTGCCGGTGGGGCGCCGTTTTCCATCTTATCCACCCCCGCCACACGTCCAATCATGCCGTCCGGCGCAGCTTGCGCCGCGCTGGAACGAGGCGAAGCTCCAGGCGCCGATCGAGAGCGACCGCTATCCGCTGCAACATGGTCAGCGAATCAGGAACTTCGCTTGCTCTGGGCATGCGGCGAGGCCGAAGAGTTTAGAAACCGGGTTATCTATTTGCCTTTGTAGCGGGTCAACGCGCAATCCGCTCAGATAAACAGATCCGGCGAAGTCTTGAAGAACGCAGCGAGTTGCTTGGCGCGTGCCCTACTGATCGCCCGCTTGCCGCTAACGACATTGGACACGTAGCTTCTGGATTTGAAAGTCGGCAGAAAGTCTGCCTGCCTCACCCCCCGGTTGCTCCATCAAGTACACCAGCATCTCGCGCGGATTCGGATCGGGCACAGAATAGTGCTCCTCATCGTAGTCCTGGATCAGACGCACCATCAACTCAAGGGCGACGTCCTCTTCCGCCGTACGATGCTCGCCCCTATCGCCTTCGCCCAAGCCGGCTACAATCGAATCATGACGAGCGCTATCGAGATCGGTAGTCTGATCGACCGCGATCCGGGCTGGCCGGCCCAAGATCGTGGGCACGGGAGTGAGCGTCGTGCGTGTCGCAGGCTGGTACAAAATGGGGAAGTCCCCCGAAGAGATCGCTACCCCATACGGCCATCTCAATCTGGCGCAGATTCGCGCAGCACTCGCCTATTATCACGCCGATCCCGAGGAAATCGAAGCGGACCTGGCGGAGGAAGAAGCGTTCGCCGA
This sequence comes from Bryobacteraceae bacterium, assembly GCA_035602155.1. Lineage (GTDB taxonomy): Bacteria > Acidobacteriota > Terriglobia > Bryobacterales > Bryobacteraceae > Bog-159. The sequence goes on from DATNMW010000244.1 coordinate 9,638, forward strand.
AACGGTGGAACGCGAAGCCGAATCCGATCTCCGCGATGAGCCGCACTCGGCTGTACTTCGACAATGGCAGCCGTGGCAGAATAAGCTCGTCGTCGCCCCGCGTGCGCGGCACATCAACGTTTTGACCGCAGTACCGTTCACGGCCAAGTAAACTGAAAGCGGCGATGAGCGATCTGGCGGGCACGTGCCGGCGACCGATAGCGTGCGGCGAAGCAGTCACCGACGATTCGCCGGCTTTCCCCCGCTCCAGTTTCGCCGGTAGACCACGCACCCTGGATCGCCGCCTGCCCGGCGCATTATCGGACGGCAGGTTGTCGCGGGAGGGCGCGCCTTGATACACTCTGACGACAGGGTCACGGGCGCGCCGCCCGGAACCGAAGGGGATTTGGACGTGCTGTATACGATCGATTCGTCACCACAACAGGCCCAAGGCGGCATCCTCGCGAAATTGTCGAAGTGCCGTCGCGTTCTGTTGATCGAGGCCAACGATCAGCGGCGTTGGGTCGGCGGCCGCGTCGCGCCGGAGGTGCACATCCCGCCGGTCGGGCTCATGTATATCGCCAGCAGCGCACGGCTCCACAACCCGGACGTGCATATTGAGATTCTCGAAACATCGCTCGATGGGCGCACCGACGAAGAACTCGTGGCGAAACTGCTGGACTATCGCCCCGACCTCGTTGGCATCCGCAGTATCAGCCTCTTCGAGGATGAGCTCAAGCGTGTCGCCGGACTGACGAGGCGAGTCCTGGACGTACCCATCGTGGCTGGCGGCCCGATCGCCACCGCCCGGCGCGGAGCCGTCCTCAAGGCCATCCCCGAAATCGATCTGCTGGTAGTCGGCGAAGGTGAATGGACGTTTTCCCGTCTCCTCGCGGGAACTCCCACCAACGGGCTGGTGCTGCGGCAGGGCGAACAGACCGTGGATCTGGGCGACGGCGAGGCCGCCGACAACCTGGACGAGCTACCCTTCCCGGACTACAGCCTCGTCGATCTTGGGCGCTACGCAGAGCACCTGAGTTATGCATACAACCACCGGCGGCAAGGCGTCCTGCTCACCAGCCGAGGTTGTCCATTCTTGTGCACCTATTGCAACACCTTCGCGGGTAAGACGGCCCGGCTCCGGTCGGCTGAGAACGTTGTCGCCGAGATGGAACAGATGTACCGCGGCCATGCCATTGAAGACTTCTACGTGGTCGACGACATATTTAATATGGACCGCAAGCGCACGGCGGCGATCTTCCGCATGATTATCGGCCTGCGCAAGAATTGGCGCCTCTATTTCGTCAATGGCTTGCGGGCGGACATCATGACCCGCGAGTTGGTCGACCTGATGGCCGATGCGGGCACCGTTTGGGTTACCTATGCGGTCGAATCCGGAAGTCCGCGCATTCAAAAGCTGGTTAAGAAGAATATGCACCTGGCGAAGGCCGCCGATATTGTCAACTATTCCCAGGATCGCGGCATGGTAGTCAACGTGAACACCATGTACGGTTTTCCGACGGAGACCGGCGCCGAAGCGCAACAGACACTCGACTATCTGGCCCGCCTGCATATGCCGTCGCTGCTTCCCTATCACTTCTGCCTGCGCGGATATGAGGGATGCGAGATCGTCGAGCAAGCCGCGGAAGCCGGCTGGGATACCAGCGCCTTCCTCGCGGACGGTGCGTTATCATATCATGACATGCCAACCGGAACTGCCACCTTTCCACGGGGCGAAATGATGGACCACATAATCGAGTATCATAGGCGGTTCGGCATGCATAACAAACCGCATCTGCTCCGGTCGTTGGAAGTCCTGAAGGATAACGGATACACCGATCGCGACTTGGTTGATATGTACAGCGTCCTGCAGAATCGTCCTTTCCACCATGTGGACGAAATCGTGGCCGGCGCCGCTGTAGGCGCCAAGCCGGCGATCTGCTAAGAGGACCCGCGGAATGCACAGACCCATCAAATACCTGGATAAGGCGATGTCGATAGCGGCCAATGGGGCGTGGCAGGTATTTCGTTTCATCAACGACCGCATTCCCGAGAATCCGTCCTTCACCCCTAAGTGGTCGGACAAGCCGCTGCTGAAGTCCCGCGAGAAGTCCAAGCCCCCCCTGGGCTGGCCGCGCGAAACCGATTCGTTGTGCCCTCGTTGCGTGCCGGAGATCCGGCAGCAAATCGTCGACGGAAAACAGGATTACCGCGTCCTGTTGCACGAGAAGCCCGGCGAAATCAAGGCGCGCGTGATCGAGCGCGACGGCAGAATCCTGATGGTCAAGGACTGCCCCGTCCATGGGCATTTCGAAGATGTCATGTCCATCGATCCGGCCTTCTTCCGCCATCTGGAGGGGATGTTCCCCGGCCGCGATATCCGCGCGCATAACGACGAGAAGTTGCACAACCACGGCAGCAGCACCATCAAGCACGGGCGCGGGTCGGTTTTGACCATCGACCTGACCAACCGCTGCAACATGATGTGCGACCCCTGCTTCATGGACGCCAACCAGGTGGGGTTCGTACACGAACTCACTTGGGACGACATCAGGACGCTGCTCGACAACGCCATTTCGATCAAGCCGCGGCGGCAGATGTCGGTGCAGTTCTCCGGCGGCGAGCCGACCATGTCGCCGCACTTCCTGGAGGCCATTCGATACGCCCGCCAACTGGGCTATAACAGCGTGCAGGCGGCTACCAACGGCATCGAGTTCGCCAAGAGTCCGGAGTTCGCGCGGCAGTCTGCGGAAGCGGGCTTGCGCTACGCCTACCTGCAATTCGATGGCATCGGCAACCCGGCCAATTCCCATCGCAACGTCGGGAATCTGTTCGATGTGAAGCTGCGCGCCATCGAAAACCTGCACTCGAACGGCGTGGAAATCGTGCTGGTCACCACCGTGGTCAACGGGATTAACAACGAGCAGGTGGGGCGCATCGTGCAGTTCGCGCTGGACAACCCGGATAGGGTCGCATTGGTTTCGTTCCAGCCGGTGTCCTTCACCGGCCGCGACGAAGCCGTCACCGACGAGCGCCGCATGGCGCAACGCTACACGCTCTCGCACCTGGCGCACGATGTGAAAGGTCAATTGGGCCTCGGCGAGCCGACGCGGGATTGGTTCCCGCTATCGTTCCTGAGCACCTTCTCGGACTGGGCGGACCTGGTGCACGGCCCGGAAGCCGCGTGGGGACAGGTGGCTTGCGGATGCCATCCCAACTGCGGGATCGGGATGGCCCTTATGGTGGACAAACATACGCGCGAGGCGGTCCCGGTGACGGCATTCCTGGACGCCGGCCGCTTCGCCAAAGACGTTGCCAGGATCAACGATTGGGCGCGTGGCAAGTGGATGTCGGTCGCCGGGATGACGCTGGCGCTCATGCGCAACTACGACGGTTTCCGGACACCCACCCACTTTCGCTTCGTCGACCTTTTGCGAAAGCTCGATAAAGGTCTGGGCGCGACGGGGCGCAACTACGGCGACGTCTCGGGCAACCGGACCATGGCCGATATCTTCAGCAGGCGGCGCGACCGCTGGAACCTGCTGTTCGTAGCGGGGATGTGGTTCCAGGATCTTTTCAATTACGATTTCCGCCGGACCGAGCAGTGCATCATCCCCTACGCCACGCAGGAGGGCGAGATCTCCTTCTGCGCCTACAACACGGGAGTGGGCTGGCGGAACATCATCGAGAAGATGCACATGACGGCCACCTTGACCAAGTGGTACGAGGAGCATGGCCGGCATGAGATTTTCGCCGGCGGCAAGAGCGTCACCCTCGGCAGCACGGAGCACCATCTGGTATTGAAGGACGAGATCGTCGCCAGCGAGGCGCAGCACGACCTCGATCAACTCGGCATCGCCAAGAACGCCCGCGAGGAGAAGCTGCGCGCGCGGGCCGAACGGCTGAAGTTGGACGAAGAGTACTTCCGCATGGCCAAGCT
>DATNMW010000245.1:0-5260 GCA_035602155.1 Bryobacteraceae bacterium
CGGTCGGTGGCGTAGGCGGCGGTGGCGGACAGGGCCAGACCAGCGGCGGTGCTGCGGAGGAATTCACGGCGATTCATAAGGTTGAGTATACGACGGGGCGGAGCGGGGGGCTGAGGCGGGGGCGAAAAATCCAGGCGCGGAACGGGCGAGTAATTTCCATCCCGGCCCGCGAGCGAAGAGACTTTCATAGAATCCGGCGTTTATTCTCGATAATGCTGTCGGCGCCTCTTAGTTTAACTTTGTGGTTAAGCGCCTCACGTTCCGCAGACGTATTTTGCCGCCTACCTTTAAGATCGGACCAGTTCGCCATAGCCATGAAGCTTGGCCGAGCAGATCAGCCAAATTCCGCGCCGTCCCTCGCGGGCCGGGACTACAAAGAAAAGTGACAAACGAAGCCAAATCTGAATAAATGGCGTCGTAAGCGATTGTTTTAGTTATAGTTGCACGACTTAATTCAAGTTTCGCTTGCCATTTACCCTTCCGGGGAAACAAAGCGGAGAGGGCTGCGAATTGATTTCGTATGTTGCATCTGGCTGCGTTTGTTGCATCGGTACGAACCCGCATTGGCCTGCTTAGGGGATCCGAAGGATGTCGCAAGGCAACGTTTTTGCGATTTCATGTTGCATCGCGTAACATTCGTCAGTGAAGTGCGCGGAGCCGCCGTTGGGGTTTCTCTTGAAATGAGGGTAGCACGGAGGCCTGTGGAGTCGAGTGCAGTGACAGCGCTTGGGAAATTGTTTTCAGTGTATTACGGCGGATTTGATTGCGGTGACTCTGCCCGGGCGTGGATGGCGGTGCCCACAATGCCGCGAATATTTAGCTACCGAGGGCTTCCCGATATCTGTCGAATGACACAACCGCCCCGTTCGCATCGCGCGTTCGAAGGAAGATATTCGAAACGGCGTACCAATACGCGACCGTCTCTAATCGGCCGTTCAACGCCTGCGGCGCGAATAGTCTCCTCCGGCTAGTGTGTCTCCGTTCACACGGCGCGTTCTCTCAGGGCCGCTGTCATCGCGAATTCATCCGCTCGTCATCCGCGCGTCACGACTCGCCTGCTACTTTCGCTAGTGGCCCGTGGCAGAAGCGGCAAAACACCGCTTACTGACGTGCGCGGCTCAGTAGATTCAATGCGTTACGGAGCCACGACGGTCAGGGAGCGACTTGACTTCTGCCACGGGCAGCAAGAGAAATCCATATCGTTACAAGAAAGGAAAACCATGTCGTCTCAAGGAGGGAAATTTATGTCGTCGTCCGAATTTCCGACAAGAGCCAGGCAGCACTTTGCGGTGGGCACAGCTATTCTTGCTTTGCTTGCCAATCTGGGAACGCCGGCCCCAGCCGGCGCCCAGGACCACCCAGCTACGGCCACACCGATTCAGCACGTGATCGTGATCATCGGGGAAAACCGCAGCTTCGACCACGTCTACGCCACCTACAAGCCGGCCAGCGGACAGACGGTTTCGAACTTGCTGTCCAAGGGCATCATCGACGCAAAGGGCCAGCCTGGTTCAAATAGGGCGCTGGCTGCGCAATTCAATGCGCTGGATACCACTACCTACGGCATCAGCCCGACCCCGAAAAAGGAGTATCCGAACATCCCGCCGCCGGGAACGCAGGGCGCGCCCACGGTAGCCAGCGATTCCTCTCCCGCGCCGTTTCAAACGCTGGCGGTCGCGGAACTGGCCGAACCCGACCTGTTTGGAAAATACAACAATTATCTGATCACCGGCGCCACCGGTCTTCCGAACGACGTGGTCGACACTCGGGTCAAAGGAGCATACGATCTGGGATCGGGACCGTTCCAGATCACGCCTTCAATCGTCTATGACTCCTATACCGGCAGCCCCGTCCATCGCTTCTATCAGATGTGGCAGCAGACGGACTGCGCCACCAGCCACACGACTTCGGCCAACCCCAGCGGTTGTTTGGACGACCTTTTTTCGTGGGTTGAAGTGACCATTGGCGCCGGCAACAATGGCGCGCCTCAAACCCAGCCGTTTACAGAGATCAGCACCGGCGAAGGCTCCGACGCGCTGGGATTCTACAACGTTCAGAACGGTGACGCGCCGTACATGAAGTATCTGGCCGACAACTACACATTGAGCGACAATATGCATCAATCCGTAATGGGCGGCACCGGCGCCAATCACATTATGTTCGGATATGCGGACGCCCTCTGGTATAGCGACGGCAACGGCCACATCGCCACACCGCCCGCCGAGCAGATTGAGAATCCCAACCCCCAGACCGGCGCCAACAACTGGTACGATCAGGACGGCTACTCCGGCGGCAGCTACAGCAATTGTTCCGACCTGAGCCAGCCCGGTGTGCCGGCGGTAGTGAACTACCTGGAGTCGTTGAAGACTCCCATCAGCCCGCGCTGCACATCCAACGCCTACTACCTGCTGAACAACTACAACCCCGGCTATATCGGGAACGGCGGGTTGGCAACTCCGTACTCCGCGTTCACTCTGCCTCCCACCGCGCAGCCGCACATTGGCGACGTGCTTTCCGGAGCGGGCATTTCCTACACTTACTTTGGGGAAGGCTGGAACCTCTACGTGGCCGATCCCGCGGGAACGAACCCGTACGACGCTTACTGCAACATCTGCAACCCGTTCCAATATGCCAGCGACATTATGACCAACTCCGCCCAGGTCGAGGCCCACATTCAAGACACCACCGCTCTGTATGAAGATATCGATACGGGCAATCTGCCCGCGGTTTCCATCGTGAAGCCCAGCGGCTTTGTGGATGGCCACCCGGCGTCTTCGAAGCTGGACTTGTTCGAGGGGTTCGTGAACCGGATCGTCAACCAGGTGCAAGCCTCGCCGCTCTGGTCGAGCACGGCCATCTTCATCACTTTCGACGAAGGCGGCGGCTATTACGATTCGGGTTACATCCAACCGGTCGATTTCTTTGGCGACGGCACACGTATCCCGCTGCTGATCGTGTCGCCGTACTCCACCGGGGGTATCGTCAACCACAGCTATGCCGATCACGTCTCCATCGTCAAGTTTATCGAGCGCAACTGGAGTCTGCCAACGATCGGTCCGAAGACGCGCGACAACTTCCGCAATCCGGTCGTAGGATCGAACCCCTACGTGCCGACCAATAGTCCGGCGCTGGACGATCTGTTCGACGCATTCAACTTCGGCGATCCGGGCACTAAGTAACCATGTTCGCTTGAATTGGTTCGCTTCTCAGCCGGACTGGAGGATAGTTGCGCCAGTCCGGCCGAGGTTTTCTTGGGGAATTCCAGATCTATGCACAAGTTACGATATCTTACTCTTTCGGCTGTTTTCTTAGCCGGCACGACGGCCGCGGACAAGCCGTCCGGCGCCGAACCCGCCGACGTTGCGGGTGACTGGCAGGTTTCATGGCAGGGCAGGCTGGGCACGGAGCAGTGCATGCTGCACCTGCGAGAGGACGGCGGAAAACTAACCGGAACCTTGCAGGAATTGCGGGGTTCATCGTCACTGTCCGGCACCGTCGATGCGAACCGGATTTCCTTCGACGTGCGGTTCCCAGGCCCGCGCCCCTTCACCGTCCGATTCAACGGGACCGCGGGGAGCGACAAGATAGAAGGTACATCCCAAGCCGTCGGTGTTGGCGGCGCGGGCGCGTATCTGGGACACGGGGGGGAAGTTGTGCAGCCGGAGCATCCCTGGACGGCAAAGCGCGTGGCGAGTCAGGCGCAACACACAACCCCGTGATCGATAGGCGCGACTTATTGCGAATGGGCATCTGCGCGGGAGCCGGCGCGGTGGGCGGCTCGGGAGAGTTGCTTGCGCAGGCGGTGGCCGCGCACTCCGGCATGAATATGCCCAGCGCCGGTCCGCGACCCCCACAGGGGAAGACGACCCCGCAGGCGCCGCCGGTCACGCTCGCCAGTTACGTAACGCCATTGTCGATTCCGCCGATCGTTCGCCCGCGGGCTGGAGCCGAGCCAATCCGGATCCGGATGCGTCCGTTCCGCCATCGCGCGCACCGCGATCTCCCCGCCGCTACGATGTGGGGATACGACGGCATGTGGCCGGGGCCGACACTCGAAGTGCGCAAAGGCCAGCCGATCTCGGTGAGGTGGTCGAACCACCTTCCCCAAAAGCATTTTCTTCCGCTCGATTACAGCATCCACGGCGCCGGCGCCGATGTACCGCAGGTCCGCACGGTTACGCACGTTCATGGCGCCCGGGTGATGCCGGACAGCGACGGCTATCCCGATGCCTGGGTGACTGCCGATGGGCGCTCCGGACCGGTGCGCGCCGCCGACCCTTGCCACTACGCCAACGATCAGTCCGCCACGGCGCTGTGGTATCACGACCACGCCCTGGGTATCACGCGGCTGAACGTCTACGCGGGCCTTGCCGGTTTCTATCTGATCCGCGATCCAGAGGAAGAAAGTCTGAACCTTCCGAGCGGCGCTTATGAGATTCCGCTCATGATCCAGGACCGCAGCTTCAGCGGCGATGGATCGTTGTTGTATCCTCCTGCCAGGAACGGCACGCATCCCGCGTGGATGCAGGAGTTTTTCGGCAACGCCGTTTGCGTGAACGGCAAAGCCGCGCCGTTCCTTGAGGTTGAGCCACGCAAATACCGTTTCCGCATGGTCAACGGCTCCAATTCGCGCTTCTATCACCTGACGCTGGTTCCCGCGGACGCAGCCGGCAAGCCCAACGGCAGACCGGCGGATGCCCCGCCTTTCATCCAGATCGGCAGCGATGGCGGCCTGCTGCCCGCGCCGTTGCATATGCATTCCCTGATCTGCTCCCCGGGTGAGCGCTTCGATATTGTGATCGATTTCTCTCAGCACCGCGACGCGCAATTCGCGTTGACTAACGATGCTCCGTCCCCCTACACGCGCGGCGGCGAAATCGCGGCAACCGATGTGATGCTGTTCAAAGTGACGAAACCGCTCGCGGGAACGGATACCAGTTCGGTTCCCGAAACACTTGCGCCGTTTTCGACGCTCGATCCCGCGCATGCGGTCCGCGAAAGAACGTTGGCGTTGACCGAAATGGATCGCCCCGCGGATGGCTACACGATGATCGGCCTGCTCGATAACAAGCACTGGGACGATCCGATCACGGAAGATCCGAAAGCCGGTTCCATGGAAATCTGGTCTTTCGCCAACACCACCGGCGACGTGCATCCGATGCATCTCCATTTGGTGCAGTTCCAAGTGCTCAATCGCCAGCCTTTCGACGCCAAAACTTACCTGCAAACCGGCAAGCTGGTTTTCACCAATATCCCGATG
>DATNMW010000246.1:0-15069 GCA_035602155.1 Bryobacteraceae bacterium
GAAGGATAGTAGAGGGAGTTATGTGCCAGCAGGATGCGCAAGTCTCATGTTGACACACGCTGCCGTCATTGCGCCTGTGGCGCTGCCGCATAGCCATCGTTATCGCGTCAGGGAACGGGCCGCGATGCCATCTTCTCCGCAGTTCGCCGACTGAGAAGAATCTATGCTGTTGTAATATTTAACGCCCCAGATCGAATGCCGCGATGGTATGGCGGTCCCGCAAGTAGAAGCGCGTGCCCACCAGCGTGGGCGGCGTCCATGAGATGCTTTGCATCACCGATGCCTTCGAGAGCACCTCGAACTTCTGGGGAGTCGCACGGCAGAGGGCCAGTGTGCCATCCTGGTCGGCAAGTATGAGCTTGCCATCCGCCCAGAGAAGTTGCGCCTTGGCGAAGCCGCGCTCCTGCCACATGATTTTCCCGGTCTGCAACTCGACCGCGGTCATCAGGACTGGGCCGCTGTAGCCCCGCGATATATACACATAGCCGTCGTGCTGGATGGCGGTCCCGATGTGCAGCTCCAAGTGCGGATCGTACCAAAGCTGGTCCACCTTGGTTTTCCCGCCGGACTGGCTCAGGTGCAGCGTGCGCGCGCCCGTTCCATATGCCGAAGCCACGAACAGCAGGTTGCCGGGCGCCCACACCGGAGTGCTGATGGCCAATCCATACGGGGTGACGTGCTCGTGGGTCCAAAGCAGCGCGCCATTATCCGGATTGAAGCCGAACACGCTGCTGGCCGCCACCACAGCAACCTGCGGTTGGCCATCCACGTTAATTAGCAGCGGCGAGGAGTGCGAATTCGAGAATTGCAGCGCTTTCCAAACCACCTCTCCGTCGCTCTGGCGGAACGCGATCATGCCGTCACCCTGACCGCCGGCCTGGTAGATCAGCGTGTCCTTATAAGGCAGCGCGTGGCAGGAGTAGCCGTACGCGAGGTGGGTGCCGTGGAACTCGTTGTACAAGTCATGCGACCACTTCGGCTTGCCGGTTTTCTTGTCCAGGGAATGGATTTTGCCGGTCCCGCTGGCCGTGACCACCCGATCGCCCACCACCTGCGGCATGGCATAAGGACCCGGCCCCACCGCCTCGGAATATGAATTGGTGAACGGGTTCTCGTATTCGTATTCCCAGAGCGTCTTGCCGGTGGCGGCGTCCAGGGCCGTGATGACGTCGCGCAAGCCTCGGCGAAAAGTAGTATACAGCACACCGCCCTCCTCGGCGATAGAGGAATAGCCATCGCCTAGCGGACGGCTCCAGATTCTCTTGGGACCTTCCGCGGGCCAGGAGTCCGCCAGGCCCGAAGTGTTGACCATAAAATCGCGGTTCTTGCCGCCCCACACGGGCCAGTCCTCCACGACGGCCGGCTTGGCGGCCTTCTTGGCGCTGCTCTTGGCGCTGCTCTTGGCGGCGGGCTTCCCGGCTGCGGCGACGGTCGTCAAAGACGCCGCCAGAGACACAGTTAGAGCTATGCAGGTATACCGCATGTTTCGATTGGACGCCGCAACACGCATTTTGTTCCGGAATCGGCGTCGTTCTAATCGGGGCGCTATCCTAATAGCAGATGGTCGGAAGCGAAATCGGGAATTACCGGATCGTCGAGAAGATCGGCGCCGGCGGGATGGGAGTAGTCTACAAGGCCATCGACACGAATCTCGAGCGCGTGGTAGCGGTCAAGGCCCTCAGCCCCGAATTCTCCGGGAATCCGACTTTGGTGGAGCGTTTTCGCGGGGAGGCGCGCGCGCAGGCGCAACTGAATCACCCCAACCTGGCGACTCTGTACGCCTTTCTGGTACAGGACGAGGTCGCCTATATGGTGATGGAATTCGTGGATGGCGAAACTTTCCATGCGATGGTGGCACAGCGCGGCCCCATCCCCGCCGAGGAAGCTATTCCGCTGTTCCGGCAGGCGCTGGCGGGGATCGGCCACGCGCATCGCCTGGGGATCGTGCACCGCGATATCAAGCCCACCAACATCATGCTGAGCCGCGCGGGCGTGGTCAAGGTGATGGATTTCGGGCTGGCCAAGGTTCAGGGCGGCCACGGCGTGACGCGCACCGGGGTGCGGCTGGGGACGGCTTACTACATGTCGCCTGAGCAGGTACTGGTGAAGCCGGTGGACGCGCGATCGGATATCTATTCTTTGGGGGCGACCCTTTACGAGATGCTGGCGGGCCAGGCGCCTTTTCACGCGGACAGCGAGTTCGAGATTCTGAACGATCACGTGAATACGCCGCCTCCGCCGCCCACTCGCCTGCGTCCGCAGATCCCCAGCGGAGTCGAGAATGCCGTACTTAAGGCGCTGGCTAAGCATCCGGACCAGCGCTTTCAGACCGCGGAGCAATTCAGCGCTGCGCTGGAGCGGCCGGGAGAATTTTATTCGGCCAACACCTTGGCGGACGCAGTTCCAGTAGCGCAGGATCGGAGGGTCGGCGGCGCTCCGGTGGCGGCGGCTCCCGCGGTTCCGTTCGTTCCGGCGAAGGCGGAGTTTTGGACGCGGTCGCGCAAGCTGTTGGCCTGCGTTAGCGGCTTGCTCGCCTGCCTGTTCGCGCTGTGGCTGCTTTTCCGGCCGCAGCCGCAAACGCAAATCGGGGTGCAGGCGCCGCCTCGGCCGGCGAGCGCACCGCCCGCGCAAGCGGCTCCGGCTCAATCCGCCGAGACCACTGAGACGCCTGCGCCCGCGAAGCCTTCGCCGCCGGCTGTGAAACCTGCCTCAACGCTGAACAAGATCGTCGTACCGGCCGCGACGGCTGTTTCCATCACTACGGTCGATCCGATAGATTCCAAAGCCGACCGCGTTGGCCAGGAGTTCATGGCGACGATGGCGACGGCGGTGAAGGTGGGGGAGCGCGAGGTTTTCCACGCGGGAGATGCGGCACACCTTCGGCTGGGACAGACAGCCAGCGATGGGCGTTCGGGAAAGCCGGAATTGATTCTGGAGTTGGTTTCCATCACGACGGGCGGCCAAAACTACCTAGTGAGTTCAGCACCGTTTCTGCTGAAGGGCGGCTTCTTGCGCAAGAAGAAGGTAGCGCCGGAAACGCGGATCGAGTTTACGTTGAGCGCACCCGTGACGGTAGCCGCACCACCCCGTTAGATTAGAGCTGCGTGCCACACGCGCAGACTCTCCGGAAATCTGCATCGGGCTTGGCGGTTCTTTTTAGCCCCTCGTGACGCGCGCGGCCAGGAACGGCTTCGTTGTACCGCGACTCCCAATTTCGTTCGCCTCCCTCCGGGCGAGGGTCGATTCGTATGCGAGCGGATTGCGCAAACTGGGCATTGCCAGGCACGATTTGATCGCACTGGCGATACCGAATCCCGGTGAATTGCTGGCCCGTATTTCTAGGGTCGCCGCGGTATACGCCGACAGCTTCGCAGGGGTACGAGGCGATTTCCTTTCTGGGCAAAGACGCTTGCAGGACGCATGGCGAATTACCACTGGCGCACGGACACCTTCGGCAAGATCGATACCGCATTTCTCCGTTTTCGGCAGCAGTTCTTTGTGGAGTTTGTCAAGCGGGCGATGGCTACGGGGCTGCCATCATGAGGCTGCGACTGTGAGTCCGGTACGCTCTGCGATGGCGCGCGCAAGTTCATCGGCCCGTTGGGAGCCGATCAGGATGCGCTCGCCGCTGGCCAGCACCAGGCGCGCGCCCCGGTTGCCGCGCGCGTGATACACAATACCCCGCGCATCCCAGCGCACGCCCCAGCCGCCAAAGTCGCGAAGGGGGCGGTAGGTGCGGGTCTCCACGCTGCGGATCTGGTCCCACGGGATGGTGCGCTCGGGCCACAGCCAGACAAAACAAATGAACAGGCCATCGCCGCGGACTTCGGTTACAAGCTTCAACCGCAACAGCCAAACGGCCACTACCACAGCCACGGCGAAGGCCGGCCACAGCAAGGCGCCCGATATAAAGGGCTGGTTCAGCCACACTTGCCGATACAGCCCGTAACCGACGATCAGTGCAGGAACGCAAAACATCGCGGGCCAAAACCATTCAAAGCGCTGCTCTTCGCGGAACTGTGCCATCGGGCTTGGCACTAATGTAGCACTTGGCTCGAGTACACCTCTCCCGGGCCAAGCACGCTCACCACACCAGAACGTAACGTCTTAGTAGGTTTATAGTATTGTGGAAAACGGTCGTTATGGGTATGCTCACCTAAGCAGGCATGCAAAGAAACACCTTTCGCCAGATCTCGTTAATCGTCTTTCTCGCGGCTCAACTGGCTTTCCCGGTGGTGTACAAACGCATGGAGGCGCGCACCAAGGCGGCGACGGCCGGCGATCCATCCACGGCGCTGGCCCGCTACGGCTTTCGGTTTCAGGAGTCCGCCAAGGCTGCCGGCATCGATTTCATGCACACTTCCGCAACTTTTGATCCCAAACTGCAGCACATCATGCCGCAGGTTGCATCCATGGGGGCGGCGGTGTCGATTGTGGACTTCGATCGCGATGGCTGGCCGGACATTTACGTCACCAACAGCGGCGAAGGCAGCCACAATGCGCTCTACCGGAACCTGGGTGACGGCACGTTCCGCGATGTAGCCACGGAGGTCGGGCTGGCCGACGTCAATCAACCGGGAACGGGCGTTTCCACGGGGGCGGTGTGGGGCGATTACGACAATGATGGCTACGAAGACGTTCTCATTTATAAATGGGGCAAGCCGGAGCTTTTCCATAACGACGGCGGAAAACATTTCACGCGCGTGACCGAACTGGCCGGATTGCCGAAATGGGTTAACGCGAATACGGCGGTTTGGCTCGATTACGATCATGACGGTAAGCTCGACCTGTTTCTAGGCGGCTACTACCCGGAAGACGTGGACCTATGGCATCTGAAGAACACCAAGATGATGCCCGAGAGCTTCGAATACGCCCAAAACGGCGGGCGGAAGTATCTGTTCCACAACATAGGCGGCGGGCGGTTTGAGGAGGTTTCCGAGCGCCTGGGCATCGGCTCGAGGCGCTGGGCTTTGGCGGCGGTAGCGGCCGATTTGCGCGGCACTGGTTACCCCGATCTATTTGTCGCCAACGATTACGGCGTTTCCGAGGTTTACTTCAACGAGGGCGGCAAGCGATTTCGGGAAGCCGGCAAGGAAACGGGCATCGGCGCCGCGCCCAAGAGCGGCATGAACGCAGCGGTCGGCGATGTTCTCAATCAGGGCCGCTTTGGCATTTATGTCTCGAATATCTCGGAGGAAGGCGTGCTGGTGCAGGGCAACAACCTGTGGATGCCGCGCGCAGGCGCATCCGGCGCCAACATTCGATACGACAATCTGGCCACGGCCATGGGTGTCGACTTGGGCGGCTGGAGCTTCGGCGCGCAGTTCGGCGATTTGAACAACGACGGCTTTTTGGATCTGTACGCAGTGAACGGGAACGTGTCGCTCGACCGGAATCGCAGCTATTGGTACGACTACTCGAAGGTAGCGGGCGGCAATCAGGCCATTATTTCAGACGCCGCCAACTGGCCGCCGCTGGATGGCCGCAGCTTGTCGGGATACCAGCAGAAACGCGTCTGGATCAACGATGGCGCGGGCCAGTTCAAAGAAGTTGCGCAGTTTGTCGGCGTGACCGATGTTTACGATGGCCGCTCGATCGCCCTGGCCGATTTTGAAAACCGTGGCGTCCTGGATGCGGTGGTGGCGAATGAACGGGGGCCGCTGTTGTTGTATCGGAACACGGTATCGCCGGACAACCGGTGGATCGAGTTCGAGATGGAGGGCCGTGAGAGCAACCGCAGCGCCATCGGCGCGCAGGTGAGGGTGACGTGGAACGGCCAGCAGCAGGTGCAGGAAGTCTCCGGCGGCAGCGGCTTTTGCGCGCAGAACCAGCGGCGTCTGCACTTCGGATTGGGTAAGGCTAGCGCCGTCGATCGGGTCGAGATTCGGTGGCCTTCGGGTAAGACACAGACCTTGGCCGCACCGGAACTGAATCGTATCCATAAGGTGGTGGAGCCGTCATGAGCGCCGGCTTGGCCACCGCGGCGCCCCCCAAGCCCAGATCCGCGCTGGGACGCTTCTTCAGCGCCGAGAATCGCTATCTCTCGCCGCTCTTCATCACGCTGATTCTGCTGGTCGGCAATCTTTCGTTCGGCCTGCTGGAGAGCTTCTCGCGCACCTTGCTGGCGATCGGCACGGCGCTCGTTCTGGAGATTGTGCTAGGGCGCTGGTTCTGGGGCAAGATTCCGAATCTCGCCAGCGGCTACATCACCGGCATCAGCGTGGGCATTCTGCTGCGCTCGCCTGAATACTGGCCCTATGCGCTCTGCAGCGCCATCGCCATTACTTCCAAGTATGCGATTCGCGTGCACGGCCGGCATATCTGGAACCCGTCCAACTTTTCGATTTGCGCCATGCTGCTGCTGGCGCCGGAGTTTGTAGCCGCGCTGAGCATTCAATGGGGCAACACAGTCTGGCCCATGGTTGTGATTTGGGTGCTCGGTGCGTTTATCGTTTACCGCGTACAGCGCTTCCACATCACGGCGACCTACGTGGCCTCGTTTGTGGTTCTGGCGCTGCTGCGTACGCTGATCACCGGGCACCCTTTTCTGGCCGAAGTGGCGCCGATCACCGGCCCGATGTACCAGCTTTTCATTTTCTTCATGATTACCGATCCCAAGACCACGGTCGGGCCCAAGTGGGCGCAAAGCCTGGTGGCCGGCCTGGTGGCGGTAGCGGAACTCATTCTGCGTCTGGCGCACGTCGTGAACGCGCCATTTTTCGCGCTGACGATTGTCGGGCCGGCGGCGATGCTCGTGGAAATGCGGGGAGCCCCATGGCAAACGAAAACCAGAAGATGAAACCGATGTTTTTGCCCGGCGTGGAAGACAATCCACAGCCGGGACCGTATGCGGATATGATTCGCATGATGCAGGATAACGGGTCTGAATATCCGCAGATCTGGCACATGTTCGCCTATCTGCCCAAAGCCACCGAGCACCTGGGACGTTTCACGCAAGAGATTCTGCGCGGGCCGGGGGCATTCAGTCCGGGCATCCGCGAGCTGATTGCCGCATTTACTTCGTATCGAAACGAGTGCCCATTTTGACTGAAGGCGCACGCCGCGGTCGCGGCGGAACTGTTGGGCGACGAAGAACTGGTTTGGGGCGTGTTGCGGGACCTGGAGAATTCGAAACTGGACGAAAAGCACAAGGCGCTGTTCCGGTTTGTGGACAAGGTGAATCGCGATTCGCCGCGCATCACGGCCGAAGATATGAAGCCCCTGTACGCCGTGGGCTGGGAGGACGACGCCATCTATCTGGCGATTACGGTATGCGCAATGTTCAACTTCTACAATCGCTGGATCGACGCCAGCGGGGTGCATGCGCTCTCCGATGAAGCGCACCGCGTGGGAGGGAAGCGCACAGCCCTGCATGGCTACGCCCGCTAGCCGCATCTATCCGGGATGGCTGGTGGTGCTGGCAGCCTACTGCGGCGCGATGGTCGGCTTTGGATCGCTGTTGGTCTTCACGTTCAGCATCTTCCTGAAGCCCTTGAGCGGCGCATTTGGATGGAGCCGCGAATCGGTCTCGGCGGCATTCGGATTCGCGGCGCTTACGGTGGCGGTGTGCTCGCCGCCGCTGGGCCATTTGCTCGACCGGTTTGGGCCGCGCCGCGTGATTCTGCCGTGCATGGCGGTCTTCGGCGTAACGTTTACGTCGCTCGGCTTCCTGACTCCACGGCTGCTGCATCTCTACGCGATCTTCGTAGTGCTGGGCATCGTCGGGAACGGCACCACCCAGATGGGGTATTCGCGGGCAGTTTCCACCTGGTTCGATAAGCGGCGCGGCTTGGCTCTGGCGTTGTTGATGGCCGGCGTGGGTACCGGGGCCATGGTGTTTCCTCCGATTGCACAGGCAATAATCGCAGGATATGGCTGGCGGGCGGCATACATCGTGCTGGGAATGCTGGTGCTACTCCTGGGTCTTCCGCTGACCGCGCTCTTTGTCCGGGAGCGTCCGAGGGATAGTGTCGGGCGGCAGACCGCACTTGCCGGGTTGACGGTCGCGCAAGGTCTGCGGTCCCGCACCTTTTGGATTTTGATCGCCACGCTACTGCTGAACTCGGTGAGCATGAACGGCGCTATCACCCACCTCTCGCCGTTGTTGACGGACCGTGGCGTACCGGCGGCAAGCGCCGCGCTGGCGGCGTCCATGTTAGGTTTGGCCAGCTTCCTGGGCAGGCTGATCACCGGCTTTCTGCTGGACCGCTTCTCCGGACCTCGCGTGGGCTTCTGTTTGGGCGCGCTGGCCGCGGCAGGGATGTTGCTGCTGGCGCGCGCCGGTTCGAGTGCGCCAGGAATGACGGCGGCCATGCTGATCGGGCTGGGAGTCGGCGCGGAGGCCGATCTGACTCCGTACCTCCTAACGCGCTATTTCGGCTTGCGCGCATTTTCGACGCTCTATGGATTCACGTGGACAGCGTACGCCGTTGCGGGCGCCATTGGTCCGGTGTGGATGGGCAAAGCCTTTGACGCGACTGGTTCCTACACGTCGCTATTGACGCTGTTGGCTGGCGCGACGCTGGGCGCGGCGGGGTTGCTGCTCTTGTTGCCAGGGTACCCGCGCGGCTGGGTGACGGGCAGTCCGGCGTCCCAATGACGGTTGTTGTGAATGGTGGGCCCTGTAGGATTTGAACCTACGACCAACGGATTATGAGTCCGCTGCTCTAACCGCTGAGCTAAGGGCCCGGCTAGCGCCTTCATTGATGTTACCAAACCTCCAACGGGGCGGCGTCGTGACAATGCATGCGCAGTAGGGTAGGATGACGGAAGGCCGATGACAGATCCGGAAGTAGCTAGCGAGACCCCCGAGATCCCGGACAAGTTGTACTTCAGGATCGGCGAAGTGGCTGGGTTGCTGGCCGTCGAACCGTACGTCCTGCGCTATTGGGAGACTGAGTTTCCCGGTCTGGCGCCAAAAAAGTCCGGGAGCGGGCATCGCTTGTATCGGCGCAAGGATGTCGAACTTCTGCTGAAAATCAAGCATTTGTTGTACGAAAAGCGGTACACCATCCAAGGGGCACGCCAGTCTCTCCTCAACGACTCCAAAACGAGCAGACCCCCAGCACCCGATCGTAAGCAGGGTGACTTGTTCCGACCCGATCCGCTAGCGGGTATCCGCACTGAGCTTGCTTCTATATTAAAGATTCTAAAATAGTTAAATTAGTCGCCGACGATTGCGGAGTAGATTCGATCAAGGTCTTCCGAGGAATAATATTCGATTTCGATGCGGCCTTTTTGGCGAGCCCGCTCAATAATTCGAACCTTGGTTCCGAGCACTCGTTCCAACTCTTCGATGGCTGCCTTGACGTTGGGATCGGATTGGACCTCATCGACCGCCTTGGGTTTGCGGTCTTCCATCATCTTCTGCGTCAGCCGTTCGACCTGCCGCACCGACCAGCCTTGGGCCACGGACTTCTCGGCCACCTCCCGTTGCAGTTCGGCGGTCGGCAGAGTGAGCAGACAGCGCGCGTGGCCGATCGACAGGCGCCTCTCGGCAATCAGTTGCTGCAGATCCGGCGGAAGCTGCAGGAGACGGATCAGGTTCGCGATGGTGGATCGGTCCTTGCCAGTGCGGCGACCCAATTCGTCGTGGTTAAGATGCAGTTCGCGGCAGAGGCGGTCGAACGCCTGTGCGGTTTCGATTGCGTTGAGATCCTCCCGCTGGATATTCTCGATCAGCGTGATCTCCAGCAGCCTTTCGTCGGGGATTTCTTGGATGACTGCGGGCACCTTGGCCACGCCGGCGATCTTGGCGGCGCGCCAGCGGCGTTCACCGGCAACGAGTTGATACTTTTCAGCCCGCCGGCGGACGACCAGCGGCTGGATGATACCGTTAGCGCGAATGGACTGCGCCAACTCTTCGAGGCGATCATCTTGGAAGACGCGCCTTGGCTGCAGCGGATTGGGTTCGATCAGGTCGAGGGGGATTTGCGCCACTTCGTCCCCGAGATGAGTTGGTTCGTTTGGAGGCTGCGAGGTGGGCCGGGTTGGCAGAAGCGCGCTCAGGCCCTTACCGAGCGCTCTGCGCGGATTGTCCACGTTTTTGTTCATTCTCCAGGATCTCCTTGGCGAGGCGGATATAGCTCTCGGCGCCACGAGAGCGTACATCGTAGGCTAGGATCGTCTGGCCATGGCTGGGCGCTTCAGCCAGACGAATGCTGCGGGGAATTACAGTTTCGAAGACTTGCTCGCGGAAGAAGTCTCTAAGATCGTTGGCTACCTGGCGGGTTAGATTGGTGCGGTCGTCGAACATGGTCAGCAGAATGCCTTCGATTTCGAGAGGATGTTCGAATGAATCGCGAATACGCTGGATGGTATCCATGAGTTCGGAGATACCTTCCAGAGCGAAGAACTCGCACTGGATGGGAACGAGGACGGAGTCAGCGGCTATCAGGGCGTTCAGTGTTAGCAGATCGAGGGCCGGCGGGCAGTCGATCAGGATGAAGTCGTATTGAGGGCGGGCTGGAGCCAGCTTGTCGTGGAGACGGAATTCACGGCGTGGTGTATCCACCAACTCGAGGTTTGCGCCCACCAGGTTTTTGTCTCCGGGGACCAGGTCCAGCCCTTCAAATCCCGTATGGACGATGGCGTCGGCAATTTCGGCTGAGCCCAACAGTACGTGGTACAAGCTAGGGCGGTCGGGGTCTTTGCTGGCGCCCATTCCGGTTGTAGCGTTGCCCTGAGGATCCGAGTCGATCACGAGGACGCGGAGGTCGTTGGCAGCCAGGGCGGCAGCTACGTTAATGGCGGTGGTTGTTTTCCCGACGCCGCCCTTCTGATTGGTAATGGCGAGGATCTTTCCCAAGCGGCCATGCTACCACAATTGGCATGTACGGAGACATTCCCCAGTTGGGATACTCTGTTTCACGTGAAACAGTTGGCGCGGTCAGTTTCACGTGAAACATCATTGCTTCCTATCCACAGGTACCGCCGTTCGCCCCAGGGAAGCTGGATCGGTTTTCGCCATTCGAACCCAATGAGGTCTGGAGCCTGCACGTCCCCAGTTAATAGTTCGGCATTTCGCCCCAGCCTCTTTAAGGCGCCAGCAATACCCGAGTACCGTACCCCTCGGGAAACAACCCAGTCGAAGCTCTCGGCAATCTCCTCAGCTCGCATGGCTAATACCCGTACATTCGCCAAATCCCGAGATGCTTCCTTCAGAAAGGCCCCCTTCCGCCGCTGCGATTCAATCAGCACGACCTGACGTTGCGGTCGAACAATCGCCATGGGGATTCCTGGGAAGCCTGCCCCAGAGCCGACATCGGCAACAGAAAACGATCCCTCGGGAAGATGAACTGCGGCGAACACGGACTCACAATAGTGCCGCTCGACCGCTTCCTCAAGAGTCCGCACGCTGGTCAGGCTGAGGACTTTGTTCCAGCGAGTGAGCAGGTCATAATGCAGGTTCAGCCGCGCGATCTGCGGCTCGGACAATTCACAAATCCCAGCCAGCTTCGATCGCAGCAGCTCAGCGAACATGGCCCAAGCTCAGATAGACATCCAGAATGGCTACGGCCGCCGGTGTCACGCCTGGAATGCGCGCAGCCTGACCCAGCGTTTCCGGACGAACACGCTCCAACTTCTCGCGAATCTCGTGCGATAGACCCGGTATTCCGGCAAACTCAAACGCCCCCGGGATCGGCCGCCGCTCCGCATCCTTAACCCGCTCGATCTGCCGCTCTTGTTGCGCAATATAACCGTTGTACTTGATTTCCGTTTCGATAGTGGTAAGCAGCCCACGCACGGGCTCCTCGCCCAAAGTCTCGCGCAACCAAGCCCCGATATCGCGAATCGAAGCTTCCGGCCGCTTGAGCCACTGCCCGTACCGATGCTGCGCCAGCGCCGCAGTGAGGCGCTCTTTTTGAGCCTGCTTGCGTGAGAATAAATCCCACCGCTCGTCTGTAACCAGACCCACGCGCCGGCCAATCGGGGTCAGCCGCTCATCCGCATTATCGATGCGCAGGTGCAGCCGGAACTCCGCCCGCGAAGTGAACATGCGGTACGGTTCGTCGGCGCCCTTGGTGACCAGATCGTCCACCAGGATTCCCGTGTAGCCCTCAATGCGTCGGATGACGACCGGCGGCATCCCTCGCAGGGAGCAGGCCGCATTGATCCCGGCCACCAAGCCCTGGCAGCCAGCCTCTTCGTACCCCGACGTGCCGTTGATTTGCCCGGCCAGATATAATCCCCGGATCGACTTCACCTCCAGCGTATGGCTCAGCTCCCGCGGATCGATCGCATCGTATTCAATTGCATAGCCGGGACGGATCATCTCGGCCCGCTCCAATCCCGGCACCGAGGCCACCATGGCGGCCTGCACGTCGATCGGCATGCTGGTGGACATGCCATTCACGTAGACTTCGTTGGTGTCCAGGCCTTCCGGCTCCAGGAAGATCTGGTGCCGCAGCCTGTCGGGAAACTTCACCACCTTGTCCTCGATCGACGGGCAATAGCGCGGACCCACGCCCTCGATCTGACCGCTGTACAGCGGCGACCGCGGAATGGCTTCACGCAGGATGCGATGCGTCGCTTCCGTGGTGTACGCGATGTGGCATTGCACCTGCGGCCGGTCGATCTTATCGGTCAGAAACGAGAAGGGCGTTGGCTCCGCATCGCCCGCCTGCGGCTCAAAGCGGCTCCAGTCGATGGTGCGGCCGTCCAGGCGGGGCGGCGTTCCCGTTTTCAGGCGCGCCCACGGCAGGGCCAGAGTGCGCAACTGCTCTCCAAGAAGCTGCGACGGCGCTTCGCCATTGCGTCCGCAACTATATTGCATCTCGCCAACGTGGGCCAATCCGTTCAAGAACGTTCCGGTAGTGACGACGATCGCGCCGGCGCCGATGCCGCGGCCGTCACGGAGCCGCACACCCGTCGCCCGGCACTCTCCGCCATCCTTCGCAATTTCCAGCGCCGCAACCTCCGCCTGCTTAATGCGCAGGTTCGGCTCGCGCTCCAGCACTTCGCGCATGCGGACGCGGTACATCTTCTTATCGCACTGTGCGCGCGGCGACCAAACCGCCGGTCCGCGGCTGGTGTTGAGCAGACGGAACTGAATCCCAACTGCATCGGTGACCTCGCCCATTACTCCGCCCAAGGCGTCGATCTCGCGAACCAGGTGCCCCTTGGCAATGCCGCCTATGGCGGGGTTGCACGACATCTGCGCGATCAGGTCCAGGTTCATGGTGACCATGGCCGTCCGCAGCCCCATCCGGGCACACGCGCGCGCCGCCTCGCACCCCGCGTGTCCCGCGCCGATCACGACGACATCATACATCTCGTGCATTGATATCATTGTATCGGCTATGAAGGTCCTGATTATCGGCGGTGGCGGACGGGAGCACGCTTTGGCGTGGCGTCTCGCGCAGAGCCCCGAAGTGGAGCGAGTTTTTGCGACACCGGGCAATCCGGGTATCGCGCGCGTTGCGGCGTGTCGGCCCGCCGGCGACGGATCGCCAGACGCATACTTGGCTGTCGCCGAATCGGTGGACGCCGATCTCACCCTTGTGGGTCCCGAGGCGCCCCTGGTGGTGGGAGTGGTCGACGCGTTTCGCGCACAAGGCCGCGCGATCTTCGGTCCCACCGCCACAGCCGCGCGGCTCGAGGGCAGCAAGATATTTGCAAAGAACTTTCTTAGACAAAGCGACATCCCTACCGCCGCCTTCGCCACCGCGGCGAATGCCGTCGAAGCGCGCCGCGCGCTGGATCGCTTCAGCTACCCTATCGTGATCAAAGCCGATGGTCTGGCTGCGGGCAAAGGCGTGGTCGTCGCCCAGGACCGCGCCACCGCGGAGGCCGCTTTGGCATCGCTGAAACCGCCCTTCGTGATCGAAGAATTCCTAGCCGGAGAAGAGATCAGCTACATCGTCTTGAGCGACGGTCGCAACGTCGTCCCGCTGGAACCCACACAGGATCACAAAGCCGTCTTCGATGGCGACACGGGTCCCAACACGGGCGGCATGGGGGCATACTGCGATTCGCGCATCCTTACCGCAGCGGAAAGCGGCGCGATCCTGGATCGCATCATCCGCCCAACCATCGAAGCTACCGGCTTCACCGGCTTCCTCTACGCGGGATTGATGATGACCGACGCCGGCCCCAAGGTACTGGAGTTCAACGTGCGCCTGGGCGATCCGGAAACTCAGCCCATTATGCATCGCATGCGGAGCGACCTCGCGCCATTGCTGCTGGCCGCCGCGCGCGGCGCGCTGCCCGACACGCGCATGGAATGGACGCCCGGCCCCTCGGTCTGCGTGGTGCTTGCATCCGGCGGTTATCCGGGCGCCTTCGCTGCGGGGAAGCCGATCCACGGAATCGAAGACGCCGAGGCCTTGGGCGCCACGGTCTTCCATGCAGGCACCCGCCAATCGTCCTCAGGACTCGAAACCGCAGGTGGCCGCGTGCTCGGCGTCACGGCTTCCGGTGCGGACTTGGCGGCTGCCATCGACCATGCATATGCCGCGGCGCACCTGATCCATTTCGACGGTATGCACTACCGGACTGACATAGGCCAGAAAGGCTTGAAGCGCTATAATACTAAATTGCGGGCACGTAGCTCAGATGGATAGAGCGGTCGCCTCCTAAGCGACAGGTCGGCAGTTCGAATCTGCCCGTGCCTACCAACTCGGAGGCGATTCGTGAAACTGTCAGCCTTGGCTCTTGCCGCGCTGTTCCCCGCCGCATCGCCACTTCTTTGCGCGGAAATCACGTACAGCGGCGACGTGGCTCCCATCCTTTATAAACATTGCGCCACGTGCCACCACCCGGACGACATCGCCCCCATGGCGCTGCTGAATTATCGCCAGACGCGCCCCTGGGCCGCCGCCATTCGCGAAGCAGTGTTGACGCGGCAGATGCCGCCCTGGAAGGCCGATCCGCGCTACGGCAAATGGGCCAACGACTGGAGCCTCAGCGACGCGGAAATCGCTACTTTCAAGGCCTGGGTCGATCAAGGCTCCAAGGAGGGCGACCCACAGCGGCTGCCCGCGGCACCGGTGTTCTCGACCGATTGGCGGATCGGCAAACCGGACGTAATCATCTCGATTCCCCCGCACTCTTTATCGGCCGATGGGC
>DATNMW010000247.1:0-20752 GCA_035602155.1 Bryobacteraceae bacterium
TGTTGTGCGTGTTCTCGATTTCGATGAGTGTTGTGGGAGCGCAATGCGCGCTCGCCGGACGGATAGCGGCTTCAATATCCTTCCAGTGCAAGATTCCGTCGCTCGCCGCCACCGGCCGGATCAGGCAGCCGGAGAACCAGGCCAGCATCGAAAGCTCCCAATCGAGCAGATGCGCGCGCGCTTCCGAGATCACCTCCTGCCCGTGCTCGGTATGCATCTTCACCGCGATGGTGTTGCCCATGGTGCCTGTGGGCACGAACAGCGCGGCCTCTTTGCCGGCGATAGCGGCGGCGCGGCTTTCCAGCAGGTTTACAGTGGGGTCTTCGCCGTATACATCGTCGCCCACCTCGGCTTCCAGCATGGCCCGCCGCATCTCCGGCGTGGGCTTGGTGACCGTGTCGCTGCGCAGATCGATCATGTCAGGAACTCCTGAAAGACTTCGTTGGACAGCATCACGCCGCGGTTGGTCAAGCGCAACGCATCGCCATCGGTTTCGAGCAGGCCTTGCTCGATGAAGCGGCGGATCGGCGCGCCAAAGCGCTCCCACTCACACGGCTCGGGGCGGATCCCTTGGGCCAGGCGCAGGCCCACGAAGAAGCGCTCCTCCAGCGGATTGCGCTCGACGCTCACCGGGTGCCAGGCGCCGAGGTATTCAGTTAGGGATTCGGGATTCTGCCAACGGAGCCGGCCATCGAAGGAATGGGCGTCGCTGCCAAAGCCGGCGTAAGGCTCCAGCAACCAGTATTTCATATTGTGCCGGGATTCGTGGCCCGGCACGGCGAAATTCGAAATTTCGTAGCGCGGCAGGCCCTGCGCCGCGAGGCGCTCGACGGCGATTTCGTAAAGATCGGCAGTAAGATCGCAAGAGGGCCTGTCACCCGCGCCATAACGCGTGCCCCCGGACAGAATCTCGCGCCCCAGGCGACTGTCCTCATCCACTTCCAGCATGTATACGGAAGCGTGATCGGGTGCCAGACGCGCGACCCAATCGAGGGATTCGCGCCAGCTTGCTTCGGTCTGGCCGGAGAGTCCCGCGATCAGGTCGATGTTGATCTTGGCGATACCCGCACCGCGCAACACATCCATCTCGGCGGCGACACTCTGGGCGGTGTGTCTGCGGCCCGTGCGCGCGATCTCCGGCTGCACGAAGGACTGCACGCCGAGGCTCACCCGGTCAATGCCGGCTTGCGCCCAGCCGCGCGCCCGTTCCGGCGTGACGGTTCCGGGCGCGGTTTCTAGCGTAGCTTCGAGCCAGGGACGTCCCGGAATCAACGCCAGGATGGATGCCAGTAGGCCCGGGTCCATGGCGCTGGGGGTGCCGCCGCCCAGGTAAACCGTTTCCGGCCGCCAGGCCCAAGCGTGACGCACGATTTCGGCGCGCAGGATTTCGAGGTAACAGGATTCCATCCCCTGCGGAAAGACGCCGGAGGCAAAATTGCAATAGGTGCACTTCTGCGCGCAGAAGGGATAGGAAACGTAAACGCCCGGCACCTACCTATGATAGCGTGGCGCCTTCGTTGCGTCGCTCCACGAGTTGCCGGAAGAGCGCGTCGCTGTCGAATGGAAGATCGCCGGACGGCAGGTCCAATGAAGCGAAATGCGTCTCCAGCAACGAGCCATTTTCGTCGAAGCGATAGGCGATGAACTCCTCGGGATTGAGAAGCACCATATGGCGGACACCGATATTTTTGTAGTCGCGAAAACGGGCGAGTTGTGCGGACAATCTATCGTCAGGTGACAGTATCTCGATGACCACCCAAGGGATCGTGTTTACGATCTTGCCGGACGGAAGCGGTACCGGACATAGCATCAAGTCCGGGATGCGATATCGAGCCCCCTCGACGATCTGCGTGCGGACGTCTGGTAGCGCTGCATATCGGAACTGCTTGCGGTAAGCATCCAAATAGACGGCTAGGAGAATTTGCAAAAGACCATGTGCAATGGTTGGCACATCACGCTCCACCAGAACGCCCTCGACGTATTCCCGGTCCGGATGATAACCGGCATTGAGGTATTCATCCACCGAAAGGATCGGGCTCGTCGCTGTGCCTGCCATAGCTTCAGTATACACCTTTACGAATGCCCCAGCACCTTGTGCGGCTGGTACGGCTCCGTAAGCGCCTGCAATTCCCGCGCATCGAGCTTCAGGCTCAGCGCCGCCACGGCATCCTCCAGATGCTGCATCTTGCTGGCCCCCACGATAGGTGCGGTCACGCCGGGCTGTTGCAAGATCCACGCCAGAGCCACTTGCGCGTTCGGCACGCCGCGCGCGCGGGCAATCTCGCCGACCCGGTCCACTACGGCGAAATCCGACGGTTGGTAATACATCCCTTGCGCGTAATGGTCGGTCTTCGACCGCACGGTTTCGCCGAAATCTTCTTTGCGCCGGTTGCCCGCCAGGAATCCGCGCGCCAGCGGACTCCACGGAATCACCCCGATGCCCTCTTCCAAGCACAGGGGGATCATTTCGCGCTCTTCCTCGCGATAGATCAGGTTGTAGTGATTCTGCATGCTGACAAAGCGCGTCAGGCCCATTTGATCGGCCTTATAAAGCATCTTGGCAAACTGCCAGGCGAACATGGAAGAGGCTCCGATGTAAAGCGCCTTGCCTTCTTTCACCACACCGTCCAAAGCATCCAGGATCTCTTCGATGGGCGTCTCGTAGTCCAGGCGATGAATCTGGTAGAGGTCCACGTAGTCGGTCCCCAGGCGCCGCAAACTGTCGTCGATGCCGTGCCGGATGTGTTTGCGCGAAAGCCCCTTTTGGTTTGGATCGTCGCCCATGGGGTTGAACAGTTTGGTCGCAATCACCACCCGGTCGCGTCCCCCGCCAAAGTCCTTGAGCGCGCGGCCCAGGATCTCCTCGCTGGCGCCCAGCGAATACATATCGGCGGTGTCGAAGAAGTTGATACCTAATTCCAGTGCGCGCCGGATGAACGGCCGGCCCTCTTCCTCCTCCAGGATCCACTCCCGCCAGCGCTTCGATCCGTAGGTCATGGCGCCCAGGCAGAGGCGCGAAACCTTGATGCCGGCTTTTCCCAAATTGACGTATTCCATACCCGGATTCTAACGTGGTACGCGAGGGCGGGGCGAGTTAGGAATGCCCGCGGGTCCCCCGACCCACTCTTCCTGATGGATCGGGCGGCCCATCCACCCCTGAATGCGCGGCAGGGCTTGCCGGGCGGCATCCTCGCCGGCTCCGATCAGTCGCGTAGCGCTATCGAACGCGTCCCATTCCATGCCGCGCACATCCGGCTCGATAACCAGGTCCGAATGCTGCCGCTAGGTGATTTCGGCGCGACTGTGCAGGATCTGGAAGCATCGATCAATGACATGGAACATATTCGTGGGCATGGCCGCGGCGCCTTGCATGGGCAGATGCAGCGAGATGACGTGCGTGGCGCCCAGCATGCGCGCCAGCAGCGCCGGCACTTCCATGGCGATGGCGCCATCCACCAGCAAATGATCGCCGCAGCGAACCGGTTGGAACAGACCGGGATACGAACAGCTTGCGCGGATGGGCAGCACCACGTCGCCGCGGTCGCGGAAAATAACGGCTTCGCCCGTAACCAGGTCGGTGGCCACCACACCCAGCGGAATACGCAGTTGTTCGAAGCTGTAGCACTTGAGCAATTTGCGCAGAAAACGGTCCATACGGTCGCTGCCGGCAATGCCCATCCGTCCGATGGTCCAGCGCGCCACATCGGTGAAGCGCATGGCGCTGCCGGCCGCGGCGATCTCCTTGGGCGTCGCGCCGCTGGCATAAGCCGCCGCCACAATGGCCCCGGCGCTGACGCCCGCGATGCAATGCACGGGAATGTTGTTTTCCTCCAGGACGCTCAGAACGCCGATGTGCGCCAGACCGCGCGCGAACCCCCCACCCAGCGCCAGCCCGAGACGCATGGGGGCGGGAATCGCCACGGTCGGTTCATCGGCTGGCGGACGCGGCCCCTGACCGAAGGCGGATTTCCAACTGCCTATCCGATCTTCAGGCCCGTCTCCTTTTCAACGCTTCGGATGGACTACCATTATCTTTGGATGCGCACTCATTCCGCCAAATCCCTGGCTCTGCTTCTCGGCTTGTTCCTGCTTGCGCCCGCATTTGCGCAGGCGCCTTTTTCCGGCACCCCGGCCATCGAGCAATCGCTCGAGAAGCTCACCGTACTGGGCAGCGTGCTGATGATCGCCGCGCATCCCGACGATGAGAATACCGCGATTCTGGCCTACTACGCGCGCGGCCGCCACATGCGTACGGGTTATCTGTCGCTCACTCGCGGCGAAGGCGGACAAAACCTGATCGGTCCCGAGCAGGGCGATCTGCTGGGGCTGATCCGCTCACAGGAATTGCTGGCGGCCCGGCGGATCGACGGCGCGGAACAGTTTTTCACGCGCGCCATCGACTTCGGGTATACGAAAACGCCAGAAGAGACTTTCGCCAAGTGGGGACACGAGCTGGTCCTTTCCGACGTGGTGTGGGTGATTCGCAGTTTCCGTCCGGATGTCGTGATTCTGCGCTTTTCGGGCACGCCGAAAGATGGTCACGGACAGCATCAGGTGTCCGCCATCGTGGGCAAAGAGGCGTTTTTCGCGGCGGGCGATCCCAGCCGCTTCCCGGAGCAACTGAAATTCGTGCAAACGTGGAAGGCGCGCCGGCTGCTGTTTAACTCATTCAGCTTCACCAAGGAGATGGAAAAGGAAGCCGCTGCCACTCCCGGGCGCATCGAAGTCGATACGGGCGCGTACAATCCGGTGCTGGGTGTTTCGTACAGCCAAATCGCGGGGATGAGCCGCAGCATGCATCGCAGCCAGGGGATGGGAGCGTCGCAGCGGCCAGGACCATCGAAGAATTTTCTGGTGCCTCTGGCGGGCGATGCAGTGGCGAAACCTCCCCTGAATGACGCTTTCGATGGCATCGACACGACGTGGGAACGCGTCCCGGGCGGAGCGGAGATCGGCCGCATCCTGGAAGAGGCCGTGCGCACGTTCCAGCCGGATCGTCCCGAACGCACCATTCCGCTGCTGTTGAAGGCGCACCCGCTGGTTGCAGCGCTGCACGACCCATGGGAGAGCGAAAAGCTGGTGGAACTGAACGAAGCCATCGCCCTGTGCTCGGGATTGTGGCTGGATGCGAATGCCGAAAACTACGCCGTGGTGCCGGGCGCCACCGTGGATGTCGGCTATACGGCGCTGAACCGCTCGCCGTTTCCGCTGACGCTCGATGGCCTGACCCTGGAGGGCATGGGCGGCGAGTCCCATACGGATGTCCATCATGCGGCGCTCGCGTCGAACCAGCCGGTGAACGCACAGCTTAAGTATTCGGTTCCAGCCGCTCAACCCTATTCGCAGCCTTTCTGGTTGCGCGAGCCGAAGCAGGGCGACACCTACAGCGTCTCCGATCAGCGCATGGTCGGCCTGCCCGAAGATCCGCCGCTGCTGAGTCTACGCTTTGGAATCGAGGCGGGCGGGGTGGCATTCGACTTGGTGCGTCCGGTGCGGCATCGTTACGTGGATCGCGTGGATGGCGAGCAGACCCGCGCGCTGACCGTGGTGCCGCCGGTGGCGCTGAATGTGCCGCAGGACGTGGTGCTGTTTCCAAATGGCGACGCACGCAAAGTGGAGATGGAGGTCCGCGCGGATGTGCCCAAGGTGGCGGGCGATGTGCGGCTGGCGCTGGGCGCGGGATGGAACGCCCAGCCGATGTCACGGACCTTCGAGCAAGCGGAGGTGGGCCAACAACAACCGCTGACTTTCGAGATCAAGCCCGATCGCGGCCCGGACCCGCCTGCATGGCTTCTGGGCGTGGCGCGGGTGGGAGAGCGCCAGATCGGCGTAGGAATGCTGGTGATTTCGCATCCGCCCCTGCCGCCGTTGACGGTGTTCCCGCCGGCGAAGATGAAGTTGGTACGGACCGATGTGCGGGTCACAGCGCACAAAGTCGGTTATGTTATGGGGGCGGGAGACGAGATGCCCGACGCCATTCGCCAGCTCGGCTGCGAAGTAACACTGCTGTCGGCTTCCGATCTGGAGCAGCGCGACCTCTCGGCATTCGACGCCATCGTCACTGGCGTGCGGGCCTACAACACGCGCGCGGATCTGCGCGTGAACCTGCCGCGCCTGCTGGACTATGTACGCAACGGCGGCAGGCTAATCGATCAGTACAACGTGACCGACGGCAATCTGGTGCCGATGGGACCGTATCCGTTCAAGGTGGGGCACGAGCGTGTCACCGTGGAGGAAGCGCCGGTGACGTTTACGAATTTGAGCAACCCGCTACTGAGTACACCCAATGAGATTACGCAGAAGGATTTCGATGGGTGGATTCAGGAGCGCGGCCTGTACTTCGCCACCGAATGGGACCCGCGGTATCAGACCGTGTTCGAATCTCACGATCCGGGCGAGAAGCCGCTGGCCGGCGGCATGCTATACACGCACTATGGCAAGGGCGTCTATATCTTCAGCGGGTACGCGTGGTTTCGGGAGCTGCCGGCGGGGGTGCCAGGGGCATACCGCTTGTTCGCGAATATGCTGAGCGCCAAATAAATAATGTCTAACTTTCAAACACCAATCGGACCGGAACTGGCGGCGTACATCCGCAGTGTGTCTCTGCGCGAGCCGGATCTGTTGCGGCGGTTGCGCGACGAGACTGCGCTGCGCGCCGATGCAACGATGCAGTTGTCGCCGGAACAAGGACAGTTTCTAGGGATGCTGGTGCGCATGACCGGCGCCACGCGGGCTATTGAAGTAGGAGTCTTCACTGGGCTCAGCTCGCTGCATGTGGCGTTGGCTATGCCGCCGGAAGGGCGCCTGATCGCTTGCGATGTGAATGCGGAAACCACGGCTATTGCGCGCCATTATTGGACCGAAGCGGGCGTGGCGGACAAAATCGACTTGCGGATTGCGCCCGCCATCGAGACTCTGGACGCGCTGTTTGACGGAGGCGCGGCGGAAACTTTCGACTTCGCTTTCGTGGATGCCGACAAAGAAAACTACCGGCACTACTATGAGCGGATCCTGAGATTGCTGCGGCCCGGAGGCTTGGCGGCCTTCGATAACGTGCTTTGGCACGGCACGGTGATCGACGACGCCGTGCAGGATAAGGACACCAGCGCCATCCGCGAATTCAATGCGAAGCTGCACCTGGACGATCGGGTGTGGCTCAGCCTGGTGGCCATCGGCGACGGTTTGACGTTGGCGTTGAAGCGGTAGTGGCCGCACTATTGAGGAAAGTATCGAAGACTTCGGGGTGATTGTCTGGCACCTCCGGCGAAAGCCGATTAACGGCTTCACTAATAACAGTCAAATGATGTAACACCGCGGCTTGTAAGACCAGATCGGCGAGAAACGAATTCCCGGATGTAGCGGCGACGATCGACTCGATCTTTCCGGCGGCTTCCAGGGACGTCCTCAAGGAATGAACCACGAAGCAGTTCCGATTTAAGGCGGGTCCAACTTGTCGTCGGCTTAGAAATTACTGGTGCAACCCCTGCAGGTATTGCATCAAAGCCGCGCGTTCGTCCGCGTCCAGCTTGCCGTCGCCGTTCTTATCGAATCTGTGGAACACGCGCTTCAGCATCTCCAGTTCACCCTGGGGAATGCCGGGCGGCAGGTCGTCGATGCCATTGCCTTGGGCCAAAAACGCTTCCATATACTGCGCCCGCATTTCGCGCCGGAAAACGGGCACGTCGGCCGGCGACGGCAGCACCACGCCCAGGAACAGCACCGCCATCTCGTCCTTGGTCTCCTCGCCCCAGGTCACCGCGACCGGCGGGTGCGAAGGGTTGTGCGGATTGTTCTCCGAATTGTCGTAGACGTATTCCAGCTCGAGGCGCGTCCCTTGCGGCAGGTGTACCGGCTCCTTATAACGGTATTGCCCCTGCCAGTTGAAATCCCAATCGTCGATGCGGATCAGATGCTGCACGCTGCCATCCGGCAAGACCGCATTCACCTGCATGTCTTTGCCCAGATAGTGCGCGTGGGGCGTGATGCTGAACACGTCCACATCCCGCGGCAAGGTCACGTAAGTCTTGACCACGTAGTGCGCATCTCCGGCGGGGATCGCGATGCGCCGGTCGGAGAGCACAATGCCCGCGCGCCCTTTGGTGGGCGGTCCGGAGAATTTCAAACCGAGCGACGACTGATCCTCCTCAGGCTTGCCCGACGGGTGATAGTGGATCTGCACCACGATGTCGGTGCCCTTACGAATAGGCTGCGAAAGGCTGGGCGAGTCCGGCGGCGGGGTAGCCCCCGGCGCCCATCCGCCGAGCAATCCCACGGGCGGAAACTTCGGGCCGCCGAAGCATGCGTAGCTGCCATCCGGCGAATCGGCCGCCAGTTTGCGCGCCGTGCCCGTGGCATCCGCGTACACCAGTGCGTGATGCACCACACGCCGGTTTCCGGGACGAAACTCCATGCTGCTCAAGTACACATCGTCGGCGGTTTCGAGCGGCAGGACGAAGCAGCGGTATTGGTCGGGGCCGTCGGCAGGCACCTCGAACTTGTGGCCCAGGGTCAGGACCTTATCGGGCTGGCCGCCTTCCCAGCCGCTTGGAAAATTCGGTAGGGCAGGTTTGTCTTTGGCGTTGCCTTCCGGCGCGCCGGCCTTGGCCCAATCGCGAATCGTCGCGATCTGTTGCTCCGACAGCCGCCGCTCGTTGGCAAAGGAACCGTAGCCTGGCTCGGCTTTCCACGGCGGCATCACGCGCTTCTCCGTGACGACGGCGAGCAGCCCGGCCTTCTTGGCGGCATCCGCGTAGGTCAGGAGCGAGAACGGCGCAACTTCGCCGGGGCGATGGCAGGTCGCGCAGTTCCGATACAAAATCGGTGCGATGTCCTTGTTGAATGTGGGTGTGGCGGCGTGCGCCGCGAATGCTACCGCCAAGATTGCCAATAATTTCATGCCGTCGCTCCTCTAATGACCATTGGTAATGGCGCAGCCCAGCGCGCGCGTCCGCGCGCGTGCCACCGGCCGCCCGGCCAGCACGGCATCGAGCGCGTCGCGCAGATCGAACTCCGTGGCCTCGACCCGCGTCTTGCCGAAGTCTTCCACCTTATTGTCGATGCGCCCCAAATACAGCACCGCGCCCTCACGAGAGAGCACCACGGCTTCCGGCGTGACCGTGGCGCCGGTGTGGCTGGCCAGAACCTGCCGCGGGTCCAACAGCGCCGGGAAGCGGTACCCGAACTCGCGCGCGTGCCGCCGGACCTCTTCGTCGGGAATCGTGGTATCGCCCTGCACCGCGTAAAAGAGCACGCCACGCGGAGCGTAAGCTTGTTCGATGCGGTTCATCTCTGGCGCGTAGCCGTTGCTCAAGGGGCAGTCGGTGGTGACGAAGAAAAGCACTACGGCGCGCGCCTGGGCCCACTCGTTCGGGCTGTGGGCGACGCCTTCCGTATCGCGCAAGCCGAACTGGAGCGCGGGATGCGCCAAGGCCGCCATCGCCAGGATGACCGGCAACGTTGCGAGTTTGCCCGCTGAGTGCATCTCTATTCATGATGCAACAAAACTGGGGCAGCCTGTTTGTAAGCTTATCCATATTATTTTTCGGCCGTTTTTAGCGCGGCCTCGATTGTCGCTAGCGCCAACAGCAAGGTGAGCGGCGCGTCCGTGAGCGGCACAGCGCCGTAACCCGCGTACCATCCGGCTACCCTGTCGTTCTTGGCATCGATGAGAATCGCGACGCCGCCCACTTCTGCCGACGCCAACAGGCAGCGTTCGCCCGCCGCAAGCAGAAGCTGCCCCCCAAGACCTTGCTTCTGTACACTGCGGTCCACGGCTAGACGCGGCAAGCGGAAACACGGCACGTCATGACGCGATAACCCTCTCCGCACGACCTCCGGCGCCCTGGCATACTCAATGGCCGCAGGGCTCACGCTGTAGAAGCCGAGGATGGTTTTGTTGTCGGCGTCATCAATCGCAAGAAAGGTCTTTGCGCCCCCCAACTCGTGGCTCTTGCGGGCATACCGCTGCAAGAACTCATTCAACGCTGCTTCGCCGCAGTCGAAGGCTTGCCGATTATGAGTCTTGCGGATCGGCTCTTCGTGCCAGGCCGTGACGCTCATCGCCGCTGTGGCAGCGCATGAGCGGCGGCGAGCAATTGTGCATTCGGCGCGAGCGGATTTTCCAGGAGATCCAGAACGCGCAGGCTGTCTCTCTCGGAGAGCCGGACATGCTCGGCTTCCTCAATGACCGCCTTGGCGGCAAGCAAGGCATGCTGAAGCACGAAATCCGTCAGATCGGTATGCTTCAGTGCCACTGCTCGCAGAAGCGTCGCCTTTTCGCCGGCGCGCACCCGCAGCGACATCCGGCTATTATCCGCGACGGCCGCTCTTGGCATGGGTTTCCCTCCTGTACACATTCAAATTGTACACCAGAAAGGAGCGCGAGTCAACGCCTTCAGCAACTCAAATATCTCGATCAAGTTCGACTTGCCGGACCCATTCGGGCCAATCAAAACATTCAACGGAGTGAGCGGCAGCGGTTCGCTATCGGGCGCAAACGAAAGCACCCCGCGCGCATGAATTGTCTTCACAAACGGCTGCATGAAAATCCGCTTCCTGACATTACAACACGTCCGCAAATCCGCGCTTCATATGCCGGAAGAACAGCCCGCCAGCCAAAAAAGTCGCGGTCGCGAACGCCGCCATAATCCCCAGTTCACCCAGCCTCGGCCAGCGTCCCGACAGCAACAATTCGCGATAGGCACGCACCAGGTACGCCAGCGGATTGCCCGCCAGCAGGAAACGCAGCCGCGCCGGGAACTGCTGCTCCGTGATGAAAATCGGCGTCAGCCAAAACCAGAAGGTCAGGATCACAATTAACACCTGCGCGGTGTCCCGCAGGTACACCTGCAAGCTCGCCAGGATCCACCCGAAGCCCACCGCAAACATACCTAGCAGCAGCATATAAACCGGCAGCAGCATCAAGCCAGGGCTGATGTGGTTCAGCCAGATGCCCACCGCCGCCACCGCCAGCGCCAGCGCAATCAAATGGCTCACCAGCGAGGAGAGGAAGATCGAAACCGGCACCATTTCGGCCGGAAACACGGTCTTGGTGATCAGGCTGGCCTGCTCCAGCAGGCTTGACGCGGACCGCTGCACGGTTTCGCTGAACAGCAGCCATGGCAGCATGCCGGCGAAAAGGAAGAGCGGATAGCTGTCGGTCACCTCGCCAGCCGGCATTTTCTGATGCAGGCAGACGCTGAACACGAATGTCCAACTGGCCAGCAGCACCAGCGGATGGATGACGCCCCAGATCCAGCCGACCGCCGATCCTACGAAGCGCTGCTGAAAATCCCGCCTGACGAGCTGGAACAGCAGGCTGCGCCGTTCCACCAAATTCCGCAGAAAAAGCGCTCCCGGAAGTCGAAAAAATATCTCCAAATGGCAACACTACCAATTTTTTCAATAACTTGCAAGCAAAGCATATGCTTGACAGCGCTGTGTAGGTCCTGTTACATTCACCTTTCGCCAATCGTAATAGCCCTACCGGACCGGCAACGGGATATCTGTTTGCCAAGTTCGATTGAGAAGACTATGCAGCAGAACTATTTTATTTTGGTGTTGGCCCATTCGCTCCGCGGCAAGCTCCGGCGCATCCGTGTGCCCTTGAGAGTGGTCTACGCCGTGATGGCTTTGGCCCTGTTCGGCTGCATCTCGATATTCGGCTTCATCTCCAGTTACGCGCGGATGGCCTGGAAAGTTGCAAATTACAACGCGTTGCGCACCGAAGTGGATGCCTTACGCGTCCGCTATCAGCGGCTGCAGAAGGTGTCCAACCAGACCAACCAGCAGATGGCCAGCCTGGAGATGTTCGCCAACGAAGTTTCGATCGCCTACGGCATCAAGCAGAAGTTGGAAGGCCCCGCCGGGATTGCGGCGGAAGGCCGATTGCTGCCCACGTTCTCCGACTCCGTTGCGGCCTACCGGGTGCTGCGCAGTTACCATGGCACCGAGAACAGCTTCGCGCGACGCTGGCACACCAACGTGCAGCCCAGTATCTGGCCGGTGGAGGGCCGCCTGATGGGCGGCTTCGGAGAGCGTACGGATCCCTTTTCCGGTGAAGGCGCCATGCACACCGGCGTGGACATTTCCGCGCCCACCGGAACCCCCGTGCGGACCACGGCGGATGGCATTGTCACTTTCGCGGCATGGGACAGCGGCTACGGTCAACTGATCATTGTGGATCATGGCGGCGGAATGGAAACCTACTACGCGCATCTTTCCCGCTTCGCCGTTGTGGAAGGCCAGGAAGTGCGGCGGGGCGAGCAGATCGGCGCGGTAGGCAGCACCGGGCGGGTGACGGCGCCGCACTTGCATTATGAAGTCAGGATCGGCCGCACTCCCGTGAATCCTCATACGTTTCTCGCGCGTGCCGGGGTGGTGCAGATGGTGAAGAAGGATTTTCCGTTCTGACGCTTTCGCAGCGTTACTGAGATGTCCATGAGGTCCCTCTACTTCCGCCTCGTTGCGGCTGCTATCGGCGTCATGTTGCTGACCTCGGCCTATCACCGTCTGAGTTCCTCCGCCCTGATGGCCGAGTCCGCCAATCGCTTTCTTGCTTCTCTGACACCGGAGCAACGCGCCAAGGCCACCTTCGCCTTCGAAGAAGATGAACGCCAAAACTGGCACTTTGTCCCCATTGAGCGGAAGGGGCTAGCGTTGCGCGAAATGACTTCCGCTCAGAAGCATCTGGCCACAGCGCTGCTCAGTGCGGGGCTAAGCCAGCAGGGTTACTTCAAGGCGGAATCGGTCATGAGCCTGGAAGACGTGCTGCGCGTCATCGAGCACGGTACAGGTCCCGAGCGGGACCCCGAGAAGTACTTCGTGTCAATATTCGGCACGCCTTCCGCGGGCGGAACCTGGGGCTATCGCGTGGAAGGCCATCATCTGAGCCAGAACTACACCGTGGTGGGCGGGCAGGTAGCCGGCGCCCCCAGTTTCTTCGGCGCCAATCCCGCCGAGGTCAGGGAAGGCCCGCGCAAAGGGCTGCGCGTGCTGGCCGCCGAGGAGGATCTCGGCCGCGCCGTGATCCAGGCGCTCGATCCCGAGCAACGCAAGGTGGCCATCGTCGATAAAGAGGCGTACAAAGACATCCTGAGCTTCGACAGCCGTCAGGCCGCGCTGAAGGGCCAGCCCTCCGGATTGCAGGCTTCCAAAATGAACGCCAAGCAGTTCGAGTTGCTCATGACACTGCTGGAAGAGTACGCGCGCAACATGCCGGACCAGATCGCGGAAGTCCGCGAAGAGCAAATCAGAAAGGCCGGCAAGGATATCTACTTCGCCTGGGCGGGCGGCACGGAGAAGGGCGATCCGCACTACTACCGCGTGCAGACCGCCTCGTTCCTGATCGAGTACGACGACACGCAGAATAACGCCAACCATATCCACTCCGTGTGGCGCGATTTCAACGGCGACTTTGGCGTAGATCTGCTGAAGCTGCACTACCAAACCAGCCATCGGTCCGGCGGATAGACGGGCCGGAGGCCCGTCCTACTGCTACCATTCTCTTATGGGGGGCTGGACGCGCCGCAATTTTCTGGTTTCCGGCCTGGCGCCACTGGCATTCGCCGAGCAGAAGGGTGCTCTGCTTCCGTCTGCTTGGCATCGTTATAGCGATGCGGCCACCGAATTCGAAGTGTTGCGCCTCACCGACCCCGCGCACTCCTGCTGGCTGCCTGCTTTCTACAACCGGACGCTCCCGCGACGCGGTGGATTCCTGCTGTACTCAAGCGACGATACGGGCGCGCCGCAAGCCTACCGCATGGACCAGCACAGCGGCGAATCGCGCCGCTTGACCGAAGCCGCGCATCTGGATCCCTCCTCCATCGCGATGCTGCCGGACGAGCGCAGCTTCTGCTGTTGGGACGGCCCCGCGCTATATCACATCGCTTTGGGCAACCTGCGTGCGCGCAAGGTTTGCGAGGTGGCCGACGGCTGGGAGCGCTGTCCTGGAGCCAGTGTCGGGGAAGATGGTACCGCGTTGCTTGGCGAGACGCGCGGCGGCGGATCGCGCCTGCGGATTGTCGCATTGCAGAAAGGCGCGGCCCGCACCGTCGCCGAAGCTCCCTTTACACTGTCGCACCCGCAGGCGCGGCCCAAGCGTGCCCAGATTCTCTACCGGCAGGCGGACGAGTCGCTTTGGCTGGTCAACTTCGATGGCACTCAGAACCGCAAACTGCCGTTGGCCGACGGGCGCATCGGTCCCGCGCGCTGGTCGCCGGACGGGCGTACGGTTCTGTATTTGAATTTCCCGGACGATCCCACGCAGTTGCACGCCCTCCGCGAATGCTGGCCGGACCAGGGCTCCGACAAACTGGTCGCGCGCACCAGCCAGTTCGCGCACTTCGGATGCAATACCAATACATCCGTCTTCGTGGGCGCCAGCCAGAACCGCGGCGCGCCGTACATTTTGATCCTGCTGCGGCTGACGCGCCGGGAGCTTTCGCTGTGCGAGCACCGTGCCAGCAACCCCGCCATGGTCGCGCCGATCTTTTCCGCGGATAGCCAGCAGATCTTCTTCGAGAGCGATCGGGATGGCAAGCCCGCCATTTACAAAATCCATGTGTCGCACCTCGTGGAAGAGACCGAGCCGGAATCGTAGACGTTGGATCCTAAAACGAAACAAGTGCTGGCGTGTCTAATCGAAACCGGGGGACAGCCACGCGTGTCCCGGAGGTCGGCTACGCCGACGCTTTCCCTATCCCACAGGACCGGGCCAATACCCTCTAATCGCCTTGATTTCGCGAAAGCGGAAAACGCTCGGTAAACCCGTGGGAGGGGCGGACTCATCTCGCGGTTCTGCAAGGGGCGGGCGCGCCTATTTTCCTCCTCGATCAAAAACGCTGCCCCAGAGGGAACTTGTCGCGACAGCCCCAACAATGGCACCCGTTTCGATGATAAACCATCCGCTGCCGCTCATTTCCTGGAGAAACCACCATGCGGCAACCAGCCACCAGCGCTGCCCGCCCCGTTCGCATGCTTACATTGTTCGTACCGAGGAGCGTGCTGTTGGGCCACGATCTCCTTAAGAGTTTGGTCAAACAGGCGACGGTGAACCTTGAACCTCCAGGGTGCCACTCACTGCCTTCGAACGCCGTTATCTCTCCGATCTGGATCTGCGAGCCGCTTGGTAGCGATGGGATTACGCTCGCGCTCAGGTCCCGCGTCTGATAAACATGTACTGCGCCGTAGGTTGTGAGCACCCGCATGGAGACCTCGCCGTCTCACTTTACCGCGTTTCTGTGCCCATGCGCCGGGCTGCACAGCGCCGTATAGCGCTGAAGGAACCCCGCCATTTATCCCCGAAGATCACGGATTTCGTGGGCTTCGCTGCGCGTATCAAACTGACCCTTTGCGAGATGCCGCTCAGATTGGCTACCGCCGGGTTTCCCACCCCGTAATCGCTAAGCACCTCACACCCGATGGATGGCTTTTACCGCCAGCGCCGGATCGTGCTCAATGATGCTCATCAGTGCCACTGCCGGTCCCGAAGGACGCCGCCGATCCTGTTCCCAGTTCTGAAGTGTCTTCACGCTGACGCCGATCAAACGCGCGAATTCCGATTGGGATAATCTAGTTCGTTCGCGAATGACCCGGACACCGGAGGCGCGGATTACAATTCGTCGCGAAGGCTTTTGCCGGCCTCGCAGAATGGCCCCGGCTTCCCGTACGCTCCCCAGCAGTTTTTCAAACGTCTGTCTTTTCACTTGCCGAACTCCTCTTTGACAACTTTGGCGAGTTGCGAAACTTGTTTGGGAGTCAGATCCGCCGCTGCGTTCTTTGGATATGCATAGAGCAGAAGGATCAACTCTTTTCGTACCGCCCAATTGTATATGACGCGGGCGCCGCCGCTCTCTCCCGGGACCCAACGGCAACGCGAACCTTGCGTATCCCGCCACCGCCTCTGATTACCCGGCCGAGCCCCGGATTCGCGGCGATCCGGGATTGAAACCCAGCATACTCTTCATCATTTAGCAGGGCCGTGATCTGCCTCGTGAAAATAGAAGTTTTCAATCAACTCCACTTGTCATATTATCCGCCAATGGCGGATAGCCGTAAAGGCTGAAACACCGGCGCATGGCGCTGCCATAGAAAGAGCGGACAGGCCAGGAGGCCCGTCCTACCGTGCTAATTCAGCAATCGGCCCTGGCGCATATAGGCCGGCGTGTCCAGGTCGTCCGGATCGAAAGGCGGCTCCGGTTCTCCATTCACTACAGGCTCGGGTTCCGTCTCGGGCGGCGCGGCCGCCGCCACTACCGGGTCGGACCAAA
Organism: Bryobacteraceae bacterium; assembly: GCA_035602155.1. Taxonomy (GTDB): domain Bacteria; phylum Acidobacteriota; class Terriglobia; order Bryobacterales; family Bryobacteraceae; genus Bog-159. Next base: position 16,269 of record DATNMW010000247.1, read on the forward strand.
TCACTTGCGGCGGCGCGGGCGGCTGTTCCGCGGCAGGCGCGTACTGCGGCTGGAAGCCGGTGGCGATTACGGTGATCTTTACGGCGTCGGCCATGGATTCATTCATGGTCACGCCGAAGTTGATCTGCACATCGTCGCAGGCGGCGGCTTCGCGGATGATGGAGCAAGCCTCGTTCACCTCATGCAGGCCCAAGCGGCTGGAGCCGGTGATGTTGATCAGCACGCCGCGCGCGCCGCTGATGCGGGAGTCTTCGAGCAGCGGCGAATTGATGGCCTGCCGGGCGGCGTCCACGGCGGCATTTTCGCCGCGCCCGGTGGCGGTGCCCATCATCGCGTAGCCCATGCCCAGCATGGTGGCTTTCACGTCGGCGAAATCGCGGTTGATGATGCCGGGCGTATTGATGATGTCGCTGATGCCTTGCACGGCCTGGCGCAGCAGATCGTCGGCCAGCTTGAAAGCTTCGAAGAAGCTTGTGCCGCGCGGCACGAGTTTCAGCAGCCGGTCGTTGGGGATGGCGATGACGGTGTCCACGGTGGAGGCCAGCTTGGTGAGGCCATGGTCGGCCAGGCGCATGCGGCGCGCGCCTTCGAAGGTGAACGGCTTGGTGACCACGGCGATGGTGAGCGCCTCCAGCTCCTTGGCCAGCGACGCGATCACGGGCGCCGCGCCGGTGGCGGTGCCGCCGCCCAGCCCGGCGCTGACGAACACCATGTCCGCGCCTTGCAGCAGCTCGACGATCTTGTCGGTGTTTTCCAGGGCGGCCTGGCGGCCGATCTCCGGGTTGCAACCCGCGCCGAGCCCGTTGGTGATCTTGGCGCCAAGCTGCAGCTTGCTGGGAACCTCGCAAGCGGCCAGCGCCTGGGCGTCGGTATTCATGGCGCAAAACTCCACGCCGGGCATGCCTTCGCGGTAGAGCCGCGCGACGGCGTTGCAGCCGCCGCCGCCCACGCCGATGACCTTAATGCGCGCGCCGCCCGCGGCTTCTTCTTGAATCTCGTATTTCAAATCGTCGTTATCGGAATCAATCAGGCCCATGAGTACCCTCCTTTTGGAAAGAAGTCAGGAGCCAGGAGACAGAAGCCAGAATAACGCCTCGCATTCTGACTTCTGTCTTCTGGCTCCTGACTTCTTCCTTTCATTTCAGAATCTTTCCCAGCAGCCCGTAGGACTGCCTTTGCATCTCGTGCTGCGATTTTAGCTTGGCCGAGTACATGGCCAGCCCTGCGACCGTGGTCCATGCCGGGTCGCAGAGGTCGTCGGGCCAATCTTGAATACCTACCGGCAGGGCATTGCAGACCCGGCATTTCAGAACCTCTTCTGCGATCTCGCAGAAGCCTTCCAGGCGGGCGCCGCCGCCGCACAGGAACATGCCGCCCATCAGCGCGCCTTCCATGCCGACGCGGGCCAACTCCCGCTGCACCATTTGAAACAGATCCAGGGCGCGGGATTCCAAAATGCGGTTCAGCGTGCGCCGCTGCACGTCGCGATCTTCGCGGGATGCCACTTCGACGAAAGAATTCTCCGCCGTGACGTCGGCTCTCGCGCAGCCGAATTCGTGCTTGAGGATGGTGGCGTCCTCGAAACCGATGCACAAACCGCGCGCCACGTCGCGGGTGAAATGATCGCCGGAGATGGGTACGCTGGCCGCCAGTTGCAGCGCGTCGCCGTAGTAAACCGCCAGTTCGGAGGATTGCGCGCCGATGTTCAGCACGGCTGCGCCTTCACGGCGGTCCTCCGGCAGGACTGCGGCGTAGCAGGCGGCTAGCGCTTCGCAGACGGTCTCCTCCACGGCCAGGTGCGCCTGGTTCACCGCGGTGACCACGCAGTCGTGCTCCCGTTGCGAGGCCATCACCAAATGTACGTTGGCTTCAATCTGGCCGGCGATCATTTTGCGCGGATCGCGGTGCCCGGGATGGCCATCCACCATGAAGTCCTGCGGGAACATCTGCAGGATCATGGCGCCGTCGGGCAGAACCACGCGCCGGGCGCGCTCCACGGCGCGGTTGACGTCGCGCTGTTCGACGCTGCGCACCCGGCCCAGATCGTGCAGGCCGCGGCAGTTTGCGCCGCGCACGGTCGCGCCCACACCCACCACGGCGGATTCAACGGAGATCTGCGCGTTCTTCTCGGCCTCCCGCAAAGCGGCCAGCATGCATTCCGAGACGGCGGTTTGATCGGCGATCAGGCCCTTCAGCCAGCCTTGGGAGGGCGCGGATCCGCACCCTAGAAAACGCATGCAGTGATCTTCCAGGCGGCAGATGACGCACCGGGTCCAGGCGCTCCCGGCGTCCAGGCCCACGGCGTCGAATGTATTGGGCGTACTCATTGTTGGTTCGGCTGCTCCTTCGCGGTGATGCGGTCGTCGAGGCGCAAATCGAACGCCGTGACGTTGGCCGCGTGCTTGCGAATCTCCGGATAGTGGAGCAGGAAATTCTGTAAGCGTTTCGCATAATTGCCGTCGCCGAGCTTGAGTTCGAGAGGGCGTCCCTCCACTTGGGCAACTACCGTGAGGTCGTCGGGAGCGGCGGCGTTGATTTCGGAAATGTTTTGTCCGGCAGGCCCCAGGTCGTCCATGAGGGTCTGCATGGCGCGCACGCGGATGCGGCGCTCGGCGTCGGTTTGATCGTCGCTCAGGCCGGTCAGCACGGGGAAAGCGAACTGCGCGCGTAACGGGGGATCCAGCAGCACGCCCTGCGCGTCGACCAGCAGAAACCGCGCGGCGGATCCGGATGTGCCGTGCAGCGGCAGGCTGACGAAGGCCACCGGCTGGCGCTCGGTAATGCGCACCAGCAGGTGGTTCGGCCAGATGCGCGAGACGCTGGCGTCTTCCACCCAATCGACCGCCAGGAGACGGCGGCGGCGCTCGGCGAGCGGGATGGCGAAGATGCTGCGGCCATAGTCGATGGCGAAAACGCGCAACACCTTGGCGCGGGAAGCATAGCTGACGCCCTTGAGGGTTAGTGCGTTGCGGTCTTCGCTGGAGAGGATGAATTGGGGATCGGTAAGCGCGTAGCGATGCGCTTGGCGTGCCGCCATTGCGGTGGAGATGAAGATGGCGCACCAGGCGAGCATGGTCAGACACAAGCGCCAACGGAATGGGGGACGTGCCTTTTCGCGCGGCATCAGTTTTGCCTGCTTTCGCGCATCGGCTGCTTCAGGCGGGCAAGCAACAGATCGCCTGCCTGCCAGACGTTGCCTGCGCCCAACGTCAGCACCAGATCGCCTTCCTGCGCCACTTGCACCAATGCCTCGACGCCGCGTTCGATAGTGCCCACGTATTCCACGCCACGGTGTCCGAACTGCCGGATGCGTTCGGCGAGCGCCTCGGCGTTCACGCCTTCTATCGGGCGCTCGGAGGCGGCGTAGATATCAAGAATCAGCACCGTGTCGGCCTGATGGAATGCGCTCCCAAATTCGTCGAGCAGGTGGAACGTGCGCGTGTACCGGTGCGGCTGAAAGAGCACGTGGATGCGCCGGAAGCCGCACAGGCCCGCCGCGGCGAGGGTGGCTCGGATCTCCGTAGGGTGATGTCCGTAGTCGTCGATTACGGTGATGCCGCGCTCTTGGCCGCGCGTCTGGAAACGGCGGTCCACGCCGCTGAAACTGGCCAAGGCTTCGCGAATTTTATCGTGCGCGACTTCCAGTTCCAGCGCTACGGCCGCCGCCGCGGTGGCATTCAGCACATTGTGCCGGCCGGGGATGCGCAGGTGGAAGCGACCCAGCGCGGTTTGACGATAACGCAAGTTGAAATCGCTGGCGAACGCGCCGCAGCAGATTTCGCCGGCTTCCAAATCGGCCTGGGTGCTGGCGCCGTAGGTGATGGTGCGGCGGCGGATGCACGGCAGGATGGATTTCACGTTGTCGTCGTCCATGCAGACGATGGCAGCCCCGTAAAACGGAACTTTATTCACAAATTCGATGAAAGCGGCGCGGATTTCGTCGAGCGAAGCGTAGTGATCCAGGTGCTCGCGATCGATGTTGGTGACGATGGCCAGGATGGGCGCGAGCTTCAGGAAAGATCCATCGCTTTCATCCGATTCGACCACCAGAAAATCGCTGTGGCCCACGCGCGCGTTGGACCCGCCCATGGTGGCCACGCGGCCGCCCACCATGACGGTCGGGTCCAGGCCGGCGTGATTGAGAATCGTGGCGGTGAGCGAGGTGGTGGTGGTTTTGCCGTGGCTGCCGGCGATGGCGATGCCGTACTTAAGGCGCATCAGCTCGGCGAGCAGTTCGCCGCGGGGGATCACGGGAATTTGCAGGCGTCGGGCCTCCTGCACCTCGGGGTTCTGTTCGTCGACAGCGGAACTGACCACCAGGGCGCGCGCGCCGGCGACATTGGATGCGGCGTGTCCTTCGTGAATGGTGGCGCCCATCACGGACAGGCGCTCGGTTATGGGGGTTAACTTTAGGTCGGAACCGCTCACCGTGTAGCCGAGATTCAGCAGCACTTCGGCGATGCCGCTCATGCCGATACCGCCGA
>DATNMW010000248.1:0-37028 GCA_035602155.1 Bryobacteraceae bacterium
ACTTTTCCTACCACCTCGCGGACATAGTTTTCAATTCCCTCGATGAAGGGCCCCAGCTTCGCCGTCCCCCGCTGGATGCGCTTCAGGTAGGACTCCCACTGTCCCGTCATCGCGGGGCTCTTCACTTCCGGGTGCACCACCTCGATCAGATGGATACCCTTTGCCGTGGCCTCCAGCACCTTCCCATCCCGCACGATATAGCCGCGCTTCAGCAGCACCTCGATGATGGAAGCGCGCGTGGCGGGCGTGCCCAGGCCAGTCTCTTTCATGGCGTCCGACAATTCCTTCTCGTCGAGCGTCTTGCCCGCCGTCTCCATCGCCGTTAGCAGCGTACCCTCCGTGAATCGCTTGGGAGGCCGCGTCTTCTTCTTAAGCGCTTCCACCGCCACCACTGCCTGCGATTGTCCTTGCGCCAGACCAGGCGGCAGCGTGGGTGCTTCCGGGGCGCGCTCCTGGCGCCGCTCCGGCACCACGTCCAGCGCCTTCCAGCCCATCTTTTGGACAGCCGTCCCACTGGTGTGATAATGATCCGTCACGCCCGTCTTGGAGATCTCCGAGATGGCCGTGATGACGGTGGTCACCGCCCAGACGTAATCGTCGTGCCAGGCGCTGAGCAGTCGCCGGCAGATCAGATCGTAAATCTTGCGCTCATCGGGAGTGAGATCGCCGGCCTGCATCGGCGTGGGGATGATGGCATGGTGGTCGGTCACCTTGGAATCGTCCACGAAACGGCGGCCCAACGGACGCTCGCCCGTGCCCGGCGCCAGCAGCGCGTGGTAAGGAGCTTCGATCGCCCGCACCACCTCCGGCATTGTGCGCGCCACATCCTGCGAAAGGTGGCGGCTATCGGTGCGCGGATAGCTGATCAGCTTGCGGCTCTCGTAAAGCGCCTGCGCCGTCTCCAGCGTTTTCTGCGCGCTGAAGCCATACAGGCGGTTGGCATGCCGTTGCAGTTCGGTAAGATCGTAAAGCAACGGCGGCGCCATGCGCTGCGTTTCGGATTGGATGGATGCAATGTGCGCCGCGCCGGTGTGCGCCCGCGCCACGATGCGCTCCGCCTCCGCGCCATCCGGCGGGAGCCGCATGGCCATCTGGACGGAATCCTTTACCGGCTCGCGGAACCAGGTGCCTTGATACTTCTCATCGGCTCTCGGCGAAAATGTCGCCACCACCTCTATATAGTCTTCCGGCACGAACGCCCGAATCGCCAACTCGCGTTCCACCAGCATGGCCAGCGTAGGCGTCTGCACGCGGCCCACCGAGAGTTCGTCGTCCCACGCCAGCGTGTAGGCGCGCGACAGGTTCATGCCCACCAACCAATCGGCCCGGCTGCGCCCGCGCGCCGCGTCGGCCAGCGGATCGTATGCCGCGCCATCCTTCAACGCGCCGAAACCTTTGCGAATGGCGTCAGGGGTGAGCGAGGAAATCCAGAGGCGGCTGAACGGTTTCCGGCATCCGGCGGCCTCGTAGATATAGCGGAAGATCAATTCGCCTTCGCGGCCGGCGTCGGTGGCGCACACCAGGCGCGCCACCTTCGGCGAGTTCAGGATCTTGCGCACCACCTCGAATTGCGGCTGGGTCTTCTCGTAGACCACCAGCGGCCATTCGCGCGGCAGCATGGGCAGCAGATCGCGCCGCCACTGCTTCCACTCCGGCTGGATTTCGTGCGGCTGCGCCAGCGCCACCAGGTGGCCGATGGCCCAAGTGACCACATAGCCGTTGCCGTGCAGGTATCCTTGCCCCTGTTTCGTGGCGCCCAGCACGCGCGCGATGTCGCGCGCCACCGAAGGCTTTTCCGCCAGGACGGCCACGCTGGAGCCTTCCGCATCCGGGCCGCTCATGTGCCGAGGTTAACATGCGGAGGACCGGCGGTGGCTGCCGTAGTGCTGCCCCCGGATCCTGGACGAAGCCGTTCGATCACGCAATCAAGCGGCACACGGATTCCATGTTTCCGTGACGCGACAAAGCTTGGCGAATGTCGCCGCAATCGCGCGCGAACTGCATTAGCGAATCAGAGCCGAAAGCCGCGTAGGCGCTTATGGGCGACCACCGCAAATTCTTAACTGATCTCAATAGATAAGAACAGTTCACTGGAAGGCCCGCGCGGGTTACGTCATTGCGCGGTAGAGCCGCAGCGCGCAGTGCAGACATGATGCGGGAACATCTGGCAGAATGTGAGCGCCGGGTATGCCTTGGCTTCGTGGTGCGTCCGAAACTCCTTGCCAACTTCCAGGCTCCGGCTCCAATGCCGCGCAAACAGCTTTCCCGTCCGCAGCTTCGTCACGCGGGAATAGAAAGGCCCTTCGCGGGTGTAGTGAACGAAATTGTACAACTCGATGGCGTCGAGCTCCGTTCGGCACGTCGGGCAGACTAAAAGGTGCTGCTCAAGTGCGGCCGTCCGGGAAGACGCGAGGCGCCCCAGAGAGTAACTCTCCAGGTCTTCATCGGACTGGTGGCCGTCGATATCTCCCTGCGAACACGTCATAACCCTAAAGATCGGAAATCGGCCGATAGAACTTTAGGTCGCTTCTATTTGCAACGGGAGGCGGCAATGTCGTTGAAAGCTTGGCCTGATTGAAACAAAAGGAATGACCGGCGCGCTCGAAGCGGCCGACGCCATGGTGAAGACGGCCAATGTGGTGCCGACCGGCAAGGAATTCATCGGCGTCGGCTACGTCCTAGTCAGAGTGCGCGGCGATCGGGCAGGCGGGAGAGTGCCGGCTTTCCAAACAAGTAATTCTCCAGATCCCCGGCGGTTTAGTGGCCCCGTCATCTGTAGCGTGCGAATCTAAGGTTTCCGGCCACGCACCGCCCACCAAAGTACCAGCCACCCCGGCAAATCCCTCAAAGCGAAGCATCCACTGCCTACGAAGTGGTCTACTTTCTCTTCGCCCCGGTGGTCTATTTTGCGGTAGTGCGCTATTTCACAAATAGCGCACTACCTTTTTTGAAAGTACTCATTGAAGTCGCTGTTGGCCTAATGGAACCAAAAATCATATATCGAACCTGTGTCTCGTGGCTGCGTACGCGAAGGCTTCATGAATGCGAGAGAGTTCCTCTGTCCGCATGTTCGCGAAAACCGGAAGCTTGAATGCGGTCCGTCATGCAAGCTACCGAGCGAACTCTAGATGTCGGCCGAAAGCATAACTTGTGACATTACCGTGAATATTAATAGTGAAATGAACCGAGAAATCGTTACACCGCGCCCCGCTTGCCCTTCCGCCGCGCCCCCGCCGCCCGCCCCGCCGCCGCCTTCCCCCCATAAATCTGCCGATACACACTAGCATTCCGCAACACCGCCTCCACATACTCCCGCGTCTCGGTAAACGGAATCGATTCCACAAATTCCGCCGGCTCCTGGTACTGGTTCCAAGTAATCCACTCGTTCACCCGCGACTTGCCCGCATTGTAGGACGCCAGCGTCTCCTCCCACTTACCGCCCCATTGGTCGAGCAACCCGCGCAAATAATACGCGCCAAGTTTCAAATTAATGGCGGGCTGGAACAATGATCGATTGCTGAAGCGCTTCACCCCGGCGCGGCGCGCCAGCGCGCGTCCGGTGGCCGGCTCCACCTGCGTCAGGCCGTAGGCGTGTTTGGGGGAGAGCGCTTGCGGGTCGAATTCGGATTCCTGCCGGATCAGCGCCGCCACCATGTACGGATCCAGGTCCCGCTCTTTCGCGTTGCGCACCAGATCCTTCTCATAGGGCAAGGGGAACAGCAGTTGCCAGAATGCGGGCGGCGCGTCTTCCAGTGACATCGAGAGATAGTCCGGCGCGGCGCTCTTGATATTGTGCAGCCGCTCGTGGGGCGTGTTCGCCGCGCGCGCCAGCTCCATGGCCAGCAGATAGGGCTGGCCTCCATTGCGTGCGCCGAAACGCAGCTCGGCCTGGGCCAAATCCGGCAATCCGGCCGATTGGAGCAGGCGGCCGCGCGCGATGCGCAAGGCGGTTTCGGCATCCGGCTGGCTCGGAACCGCGGGCACGCGCGGCGGGAAGGCGATGTCCCGCAAGAACTGGGCGGTCTTCTCCGCGGGAACCGCGGCCACAATCTTGGGCTGCGCCATGCGATCGCGCCCCAGGATTCCGTAATAGTAATTGGGAAACTGCGCCGCGAGCCTGGTATAGAAGGCGCGCGCGGCGGAGTAATCCTGGTCGGCTTCAGCCAGACGGCCCAGGAAGTAGAGCGCGGCGCTGGCGGAGGGGTGTCCGGCGTATCGCTCCAGGTGTTCGCGCAGCAGCTCGCGCGCGTCGTGCCGGCGCCGGATGTAGGCGGCCCAAGCCACTCGCCAATGTGAGGACGCGGCCTGGGGCTGCTCCGGGAAGGATTCGTAGACGGCTTTGTAAAGCGGCGTGTATTTGTCGGGCTGGTTGGTGACCAGGAATCGATTGGCGGCGGCCAGCAGCGCCTTGTAGCGCCATGGCGAATCGCGGTGTTTGCCGAGCTTTTTCACTGCCTCCATCATCTGGTCTTCGTCGTTCAGCTTGCGGGCGCATTCGGCGATGTAATAGAGCCGCTCGGCTTCCGCTTCGGCGTCGCCGTTGGAAATTTCCACCGCGCGCAGGTGCGAATAAGCCGCCGCGACGTCGCCCGCAAGGTACTCGGCGGCGCCGATGCCCACGCGGGCCTGATCGCGCTCCGGGCCGCTCAGTTGCGGCGCCAGCGCTTGAAATTCGGACTTGGCGCGCGCGTATTCGCGTTGCGCGAGCAGCTTATCGCCGCGCTCCACCATGGCTTGCGGGGTAGGCGCGGGATAGGCCGCTCCCATGCCGTCGCGCAGAGTGATGAGCGCGGCCGCGGCGCGAGTGGCGGGATCGCCTGTGGGGCATTCGTAATAGACCCGCTGGTAGTATTCCACGGCGTGCGGCAGGTCGCGCGCGGCTTCATAAGAGATGGCTAGGGCGAGGTCGCCATCCGGCTGCGGAAGATCGGCATAGCGTTCCCGCAACATGCGCACGGCTTCTGCCGCGGCTCCCGAAGCCGCCAGGCCGCGCGCTTGCAGCACCATGGATTTGGCGGCGAACGGGGAGCGCAGCGGCATGGTCCGGACCGCGGCGGCGTCCCGCGCTGCAGCGGCATAGTCGGCGGTTTCCGAGCGGGCCGCAGCCAAATAATATGCGGTGTAGTCGGCCAGATTGGGAAGCCGCGGACGGGCGGCTTCAAGCTGCGCGATGGAATCCGGGAAGCGCTTCTGTTCGAACGCAACCACACCCAGTGTCAGGTGCGCCAGCGCGCCGTTGAAGTCTTTGTGGCTGGCTGCGAAGTGCTCCAGCGCCTTACGACGACCGGGTGTGGGCGAATCGCGATAGGTGCGGGCGAGGGATTCCGGGGTCTGGCCAAACGCCGCGGCGGCCAACACTCCACAGGCTAAAGCCTGCGCCGCTGTGTTACGCCAACCGGCCAGGATATTTACCCCCCAACCACGCCGGATTATCGTTTGCCAGCGTGCGCACCAACTCCACGTGCAGGTAATCGACCATCGTGGGGCTGGCCGTTATAAACGTTTGCCGGAAAGCCTCGCGGCCTTCATCGATAACATCGTGCAAAGCGGTGTACAGATCCTGCTGCGCGCGGCCGGCTTTGACGGCATCGGGCCGATACAGCCGCATCTCCGCAACCTTCACCCGGGCGAAGCACTGCGCGCGCAGATGCAGTTGGCGGTCGGCCGCGCTGAGCTGATCCCAATCCGGTGCGGGAGCGGCTGGCGCGCCGGTGGCCGGCTCGATGCGTACCAGATCCGAGGCTGGTGCTGCAGTCGCCCGGCGGTTGGGGCGCTGCCGCGCCTCCATCACGGCGGCTGTGGCTTGGGCCAACAACTCCAGAGCCGCGCTATCGACTGCGCCCGTGGCGTATAGCATGCCGACAGTGGTGCGATCCACGGTTAGGGGAAATAGGTACGCTTTGTCGCCGGGCGCGTGTGCGAAGGCTTCCACCAGAGCGGGCGACACCTCCGCGGCGGAGCACAGCGCCACCACAGGCTCGCGCGACTCGATGGCGCCAGCGAAGGCGGCCGCGCCGGCCGCGGCAAATCGGATCTCGCGAAAGCGCGCGGCGGCTTCGCCTGTTGCACCCCGCAGACGCTCGCCGCCGACTATATTCTCGGTAATGTGAAAGACGGCGCCAGCGTTGGCGAAAGGGGCCGAGGCATCGCACAGGATGGCGGCAATCTCGGGGAACGCGGCGGCCTGGCGCAAGCGCCGCACCGACTGATTCAAATGTTCGGCCAAGGCCCGCTCCGCGGCTTGCACGCTGGTGGAAACGCGCGCTTCCGTTTCTGTTTGAAACAATTGCTCCAATTCGGAGAATAAGCTACGCAGGGACGGGGACGGAGCGGCGGTGGACATCCTGGAACGATTCTACCAAGCGCGGAGCGCAGCGAAGAATGGAACCACGGATGGACACAGATGCACACAGATGCGCACGGATAATACGGCTGGCGGCTGCGCAACAATCTCCGGTTCTGCGATCGTGTCCTTTTCCTCCCGCCACCGGAAGCTGAAACCTGTGTTAGCTATAGAATCGAAGAATGGAACAAATATTGACCGGCAAGGTTGCAATTGTTACAGGCGGCACGCGGGGGATCGGGCGGGCCATCGCCGAGCGGCTGCTCCGGGAGGGCGCCTCGGTCGCCGTATGCAGCCGATTGCACGCGAACGTGCAAGCTTTTCTGCGAGATTTGGATCCCGGCGCGGACGGCCGGCTGATGGCGGAGACCGCCGACGTATCGAGCCTGGAAGACGTGCGGCGCTTCTTCGCCAGCGTGGACGCACGCTTCGGCGGTCCGGATATTCTGATCAATAATGCCGGCATCGGCGTGTTCAAGAGTGTGGCGGATCTCACGCCCGAAGAATGGCGCCGCACCATCGACTTGAACTTGAGCGGTGTTTATTATTGCAGCCACGAAGCCCTGCCGCGTATGAAGCGGCGCGGCGCGGGATGCATCGTCAACATCGGCAGTCTGGCCGGGAAGAACGCGTTTGCAGGCGGCGCGGCTTACAACGCGTCCAAGTTCGGACTGAACGGCTTCAGCGAGGCGATGATGCTGGATCACCGTTACGACAACGTGCGTGTCAGTTATATTATGCCGGGGAGTGTGGATACCGACTTCGGCGCCCGCGCCGGCGCCGCCCCGTGGAAGATCCAACCGGAAGATGTTGCCGAAGTCGTTGCCGTGTTGTTGCGCATGCCTGAGCGTACGCTGATTAGCCGGGTGGAAATAAGGCCTTCCAAGCCTCAGAAGTAATAGGAAACACTGCGTGCCATAAATTGGCACGAGACGTGCTGATGGCCCTATCGAAGAAAGCACCTCACGGTAACAGGGGGGGCTTAAAGAGGTAAAGTCATGGGCCGTACGAACAGACAGCTTGACCCGACGCTTACGGGAACTGAAGCGGTGAAACTGGATGCCGATTTGCGACGCCGGATCGTGGGGCAGGATGAGGCGATCGATCAGATCGTGAACATCTATCAGACGTTCCTGGCGGGCATGTCGAGTCCGGGAAGGCCCATCGGCAATTTCCTTTTTCTGGGGCCGACCGGCTCTGGCAAGACGCGCATGGTGGAAGCCACGGCGGAAAGCCTGTTGGGAGACATGCGCGCGGTGGTCAAGATAGACTGCGCGGAGTTTCAACATAGCCATGAGATAGCGAAGCTGATCGGTTCGCCGCCGGGATATCTGGGGCATCGCGAAACCCACCCGCTACTGAGCCAGGAAGTGCTGCAAGCGCATTACACGGAGAAAATGAAGCTGAGCTTCGTGCTGTTCGACGAGATCGAGAAGGCCAGCGACTCTCTGTGGAATCTGCTGCTGGGAATACTGGACAAGGCTACTCTGACGCTGGGCGACAACCGCCGCGTGGATTTCTCGCGCACCTTGATCTTCATGACCAGTAATCTCGGCGCGGGAGAAATGAGCTCGATCCTGCGTCCCAATTTGGGATTCGCGGCTTCCGAAATGGCACGTAAGTGTGCCGAAGGGCTGGTGGACGGAAGCCTCACGGAGAAAATTTCGCGCGCAGGCGTGGAAGCCGCGCGCAAGAAGTTCACCCCGGAGTTTATGAACCGGCTCGACAAGGTGGTGGTGTTCCGGCCCCTGGGCGAACCGGAGTTGCGCAAGATTCTGGGTCTGGAACTGAACATCCTGCAGCACCGCATTTTCAATTCGGCGAACGGCGCGCCGTTCATCTTCGCGCTGAGCGAACCGGCCAAGGACTTTCTGTTGCGCGAAGGCACGGACCTCAAGTATGGGGCGCGGCATCTGAAGCGGGCCATCGATCGCAGCCTGGTGCATCCGCTATCCAACCTGATCGCTACCGAGCAGGTGCGCGGCGGGGATCTCGTCAAGGTGGATTACGACGGCGAGTTGGATCTGATGACGTTCTTCAAGGAAGCGGAAGACATGCCGCCTTATGCCATGATGCAAATGATGGAGCCGCCGGTGACCAAGCCTCTCGGGACATTCGCGACCGGAGTTGGCGCCGAGGTGCCGCGGAGTCTAAACGCCAGATCGTCGCGCCGCTAAGCCGCGCCGCGGCGCCCGACAGTGCTACAATTCGGCTGCTAATGTCTATTCCAGCCGAAAAGCGGGACCTGCGTCTGATGCGCGCGATGTTCAGCACCATCGCTCCGCGCTACGACTTTATTACGCGCATCTTCTCCTATGGAATGGACCGCCGTTGGAAACGGCGTTGCGTCGAGATGGCGGGCTTGCCGGAGCGGGCTGTGGTCCTGGATCTGGCCTCCGGAACCGGCGACTTTTCGCAGCTTGTGGTGCGGCGTTGTCCCCAGGCCCAGTCCATAGCGGTGGATCTCACTGAGCGAATGTTGGGGCTGGCCCGCGAGCGCGGCATTCGCGACGCCGTCTGCGCCGATGCCACCATCCTTCCCTTTGCCGAACACACTTTCGATTGTGTGTTCATCGGCTACGGTCTCCGCAATTTCCCGGACTTGAACGCGGCGCTCAGTGAGATTGAGCGCGTCACGCGGCCGGGCGGCCTTCTGGTGACGCTGGATTTTTTCCTGCCGGCGAATCCGGTGCTGCGGCAGTTATATGTCGGCTATCTGTATTTGCAGGGCGGATTTTGGGGACTGTTGTTGCACGGCCGCCCGCGCATCTATACGTATATTCCGGATTCGTTGCGCTCCTTCATCTCCATGCAGGATTTCGCGGAACGCCTGCGCAGATCGGGCTACGCTTCCGTGAAAGCGCACGGCTTCATCTTCGGCGGCATCGGACTCCACTGGGCCGCAAAGACGGAGAATCCTGGCCGGATCGCCACACCCTAGAAGAGGAGGCCTTTCCGTTTCAGACTGGAAGAGCAAGTACCCGAAAGGAGTACTAGAGCTTCGATTCGGGAAAGCCCGGGGAGCGCCCGGGCCTTCCGCCAGCCTGCGGACGGAGTTGCAACTCCGCGTTGGGTACAATGCAAATATCAGCGCAACGCGCGTACCGCCATGAAAGCCGTAGCTGTTTATCCCGCCAGGCGCGCGGTCGATATCGTGGAAATTGCCGAGCCGCGCATCGCCGCGCCCACCCAAGTAAAGCTGCGCATGCTGGAAGTCGGCGTATGCGGCACCGACAAGGACATCTGCGCCTTTGCTTATGGCACGCCACCGCCCGGATCGGATCGCTTCGTGCTGGGCCACGAATCGCTGGGCGAAGTGGTGGAGGCTGGGCCGGGTGTCGCGGATCTGCGCGCAGGCGACCTGGTGGTGAGTACCGTTCGGCTGCCCTGTTCAGACCCGCATTGCGCCGCCTGCCGCGCCGGCCACTACGACTTTTGCACGACCGGCAACTACCGCGAGCACGGCATTAAAGATCTGGACGGTTTTATGACCGAGTTCGTCGTCGAAGACCGGCACAACCTGCATCCGGTGCCGCGCGAATTGCGGGACGTGGCCGTGCTGGTGGAGCCGCTGACCATTGCGGAGAAGGCGCTCATTGAGGTGCGCGAAATCCAGCAACGTTTGCATTGGGATGGCGGCCGGCGGCGCGCGGTCGTCCTGGGCTCCGGCCCTGTCGGACTGTTGGGGGCCATGGTGCTGGTGAATGCCGGCTTCGAAACGTACGTCTATTCACGGTCGCCCAAGCCAAATGCCAAAGCGGACTTGGCGGAAGCCGTCGGCGCGCGGTATATTTCGTCCGAGCAGACCAGCATCGAACGGATGGCCGAACAAGTGGGCAACATCGACCTGATTTACGAAGCCGCGGGTGCGCCGCAATTCGCGTTTGAAGTGTTGAAGCATCTGGGTTCCAACGGCATCTATGTTTTCACCGGCGTGCCGCGCGATCAGGCGCCGGTGGAATTCGACACCGAACGCATCATGTACAATCTCGTGCTGAAGAATCAGGTGGTGCTGGGGGTCGTAAATGCCGGCCCGCAGGCGTTCGACAATGCCGTGCGCGATATCGGCGTTTTCGCGGCGCGTTGGCCGCAAGCCCTGCGCGCCATGATCACGGGCCGCTATCCCATGGAAGCCTTCCACGATCCGGTGATGGGCAAAGCCGGCGGCATTAAGAACGTGATCGCGATCTCCCAGGCGGCCCGCGCGTGATCGCCGAACTGGAGCGCCTCGCCCAGGACGAGCGCCGCGAGAAAAACTGGAAGCGCTGGGGACCGTATCTTTCCGAACGCCAGTGGGGCACCGTGCGCGAGGATTATTCCGCCAACGGTGCCTGTTGGGAGTATTTTCCTCACGATCACGCGCGCAGCCGCGCCTACCGCTGGGGCGAGGACGGGCTGCTGGGCATCTGCGACCGCGAATGCCGCATGTGCTTCGCGCTGGCGCTGTGGAATGGGCGC
The DNA here is from genome assembly GCA_035602155.1 of Bryobacteraceae bacterium. Lineage (GTDB taxonomy): Bacteria > Acidobacteriota > Terriglobia > Bryobacterales > Bryobacteraceae > Bog-159. Next base: position 10,802 of record DATNMW010000248.1, read on the forward strand.
GACCCCATCCTGAAGGAACGGCTCTTCGGGCTCTCCAACCATGAAGGCAATCATGGCGAAGATGTCAAGGAGTGCTATTACTATCTGGATTCCACGCCCACGCACTCTTACATGAAGGCGCTCTACAAATACCCGCAGGGTCCCTTTCCGTATACGTGGCTGTTGGAGGAGAACCGCCGCCGCGGCCGCGCGCAGCCGGAGTTCGAATTGGAAGACACCGGCATCTTCGACGAACAGCGGTATTTCGATATCTTCGTCGAATATGCCAAGGTGGGACCCGACGACCTGGCCATCCGCATCAGCGCGGTCAATCGCGGCCCGGAGCGCGCTACGCTGGCGTTGCTGCCCACGCTATGGTTCCGCAATAGCTGGTCGTGGGGGCGCGAGGGCGAAGGCTATTGGCCCAAACCCGGAATAAGCCGGGTGGGCGATGCGGCGTTGCTGGCCGAGCACGCTTCGCTGGGGAAGTACCGGCTCGACGCGCCCGGCGCAAGCCAGTTTCTCTTCACCGAGAACGAAACGAATATGGAGCGGATGTTCGGCGTGCAGAGCGCCGGGCCGTACGTCAAAGACGCTTTCCAAGCTTACCTGATCGAGAGCCGCGCGGACAGCGTGAACCCGCGAGAGGAAGGCACTAAGGCGGCTGCTCTGTATCGCATGGACCTGGACCCCGGCGCGAGCGCCACCTTCCATTTGCGACTGGCGGCGGAAGGCGCGAGCCCATCGCCCGATGCCGAGCAGGTGTTCCAACAGCGGCAGGGCGAGGCCGACGAATTCTACGGGACGTGGCTGCGCGAAGGCTATACCGATCAGTCGCGGCGCATCGCGCGCCAGGCATATGCCGGCCTGCTGTGGACCAAGCAGTTCTTTCACTATGGAGTGGCCCAGTGGCTGGAAGGCGACCCCGCGCAACCCCCGCCCCCACCTGGCCGCGACCAGGGACGCAACCGCGACTGGAAGAGCCTTTACAACAGGGACGTCGTCTCCATGCCGGACAACTGGGAATACCCGTGGTATGCCGCCTGGGACTTGGCCTTCCACATGATTCCCTTCGCGCAGCTCGACCCGAACTACGCCAAGGATCAGCTCGTGCTGCTGCTGCGCGAATGGTACATGCATCCCAATGGGCAGATTCCAGCCTACGAGTTCGCCTTCGGCGACGTGAACCCGCCGGTGCACGCCTGGGCCTGCTGGCGCGTATACAAGATGACCGGCCCGCGCGGCGGGCGCGACCGCGTCTTCCTGGGCCGCGTGTTCCAAAAACTGCTGATCAACTTCACTTGGTGGGTGAACCGCAAGGACGTGGAAGGGCAGAACATCTTTTCGGGCGGGTTCCTGGGCCTGGATAACATCGGCGTGTTCGACCGCTCGCGGACGCTGCCCGGCAATTTGAAGCTGGAGCAGGCCGACGGCACCGCTTGGATGGCGGCTTATTGCCTCACCATGTTGTCCATGGCCCTGGAATTGGCCCGCGAAGATCCCGAATACGAGGACGTGGCCTCCAAGTTCTTCGAGCATTTCGTGGCCATCGCCAGCGCCATGAATTCGCTGGGCGGCAACGGGTTGTGGGACGAGACGGACGGATTCTACTACGACCAGCTCCGCGTGGATGGCACCACCCTTCCGCTGCGCGTCCGCTCGGTGGTAGGACTCGTGCCGCTGGTTGCCGTGGCCGTGCTCGACTATGACGACATCACGCATCTCCCGGGCTTTCGTAAACGCATGGACTGGTTCCTCGAGAACCGCCAGGACTTGACCCAACAGATTTCTTACATGGAGCAGGACGACTCCGACGGGCACACGCACCGGCTGCTGGCCATCCCGTCGCTGGGACGCCTGCTGCGGGTGCTGAAATATATGCTGGACGAGAACGAATTCCTATCGCCCTATGGCATCCGTTCGCTTTCCAAGTTTCACCAGCAGCAGCCTTACACTCTGCAAATCGACGGCGCCGAGCAGCGCGTGGATTATGAGCCGGCCGAATCCACCAGCGGCACATTCGGCGGCAACTCCAACTGGCGCGGACCAATTTGGTTTCCGATCAACTACCTTTTGGTGGAGGCGCTTGAACGGTATCACCACTTCTATGGCGACCACTTACGGGTCGAATGTCCCACCGGCTCGGGGCGCATGATGAACCTGAAAGAGGTGGCGGGAGAAATCATGTCGCGCCTGGCGCGTATCTTTCTGCCCGGCGAAGACGGCCGCGCTGCGTGGCAATGCTGCCCACATTATGCGCAAGATCCGAACTGGCGCGACCTGACCTTGTTCTACGAATTCTTCAACGGAGACAACGGACGGGGCCTGGGCGCCAGCCACCAGACGGGCTGGACGGCGCTGGTGGTGCGGTGTCTGGAAGACGCTGCGAAGAGAAGAAGCCAGGAGTCGGGAGACAGAAGTCAGAAGTGAAGTCCCGGCGATGCTCGCGTCCGAGCTTCTGACTCCTGACTTCTCTGTTCTTTACGGCGCGGCGAAATGCAAGCAGGTAAAGGTGGGATATCTCGCCAAGCCGCTATGCGGCGCTGTGGTTACTAATTTCTTCGCGGATGATGCGCCGTAGGGTCTCTTCCCACTTTGGCGTTTTCCCTTCGACGTATTCGCGCAGCGCCGAATTGATTAAGGTTTGGTATCCGACCTTCCCGCCAGACCGATCGGCGATCGAGCCGAAATGGTCGATCAGATCTTCATCCAGCCGGATGGTGATTCTCACTTTTCCGGGTTCTGGAGCAGGCTCGGCTACCACGCGGCCCCGCTTACCCTTGCTGAAGTCGTAAGTATCCTTCATCTTTGCGCCTCATATTGCCCGCATTCCTGCCGCCCGGCGGTGCGAGCGGAGACGATCCGGACGTTCTCGCCACGGTAGCTATAAACAACTACCAGAATGCGCCCTTTGATTCCCATACCGAGGGTCGCAAACCGCTCCTCGTGCGGATCGCTCATCGTCACGAATCGTGATCGCATAGTCGTCGCTGAATACGCCGGTCGCTTCCGAAAACTGCACTCCGTGCTTCTGAACGTTGGCCGCAGCCTTGTTCGGGTCCCATTCGAAGGGCACAATTCCATTGTACACATGATTATATGCACAAGCAAAATAAAGATTGAAAATTGAAATATGTTGGACGGAATGCCCATATGGACATCGAGCCGAATCGGGAGCCCACCGCCACGTTCGTGCGGCCTACCGTCGGGTACGCCGAGGGCAGTCCGTCGTCTCATAGCAGTCCGTTCCCATTCGCCGAGCGGAACCGCGAGGAATACTATCGGAGAACGCACCTGCAAACCATCGAGTTTCAGATAGCGCGGCTCATTGTGGACCAGTTGACGGTAGCTGGCGCCGGCGCTACGGACCGCCGGCGGCGTGTGCTGGCTCTCCAGTCGCGCCATGGGCTTTTCCCGCAGGTGTTCCGGTATGTGGACGCATACGTGCGCCGGAAGGTGAATTTCCAGAATTGCCACCCGTGCGAACTGGGCCTGGAGAAATACGTCCAACGGATTGTGGAACGGTTGCGGGATGCTATCGTACCGGACGAATCGGAAGGCGAGGCTCCGCTGATGCCGATCGTAAATCGATACAAGCCTCTCGGCGCGACAGCCGAAGCGACTTCAAAACTACGCGCGCCTGCCACGCGACGATGAAGAGCCACATCGACCAGGTCGTGCTGGACAATTTGTCGTGGGAGTCGAGCGCGGGCTTCCGGTTGGAATCGAGCGATGCGGTGCAGTTCTATGCCCGCAACGACCACATGGGGCTGACGATCCCGTATGAATACATGGGAATCGATCATGCTTACGAACCGGATTTCCTGGTGCGGCTCGGTAACGGCGTGACCGTGGTACTGGAGGTCAAGGGCTTCGAAGACGACCAGACGAAGGCCAAGCATACCGCTGCGAACCGTTGGGTGGAGGCGGTGAACAACTGGGGCCAGTTCCGGCGGTGGGCTCTCCACGTCTGCCGGAACCCGCAGTTGCTGGACAAGGAGATGGAGTACCTGGCGCACACGCTCCGGGGAGAACCGTAGGCGGCCATGGACGTCCGAGTTTCCCGCCACGCCGAATCGGAGATGAGCCGCCGCGGCATCGCGCTAACGCTGGTCCAGGCTGTCATGAACCACCCGAACAACGGCTGGCCGACGAGTCCTGCAAGGGCCGTTGGATCTACCAGTCGCGGTTGCTGTTCGAAGGTGGACAATATAGTTGGTGCGGGTCGTGGTGGATGAGGATGACGAGCCTCCCGCGATTGTCACGGTTTATCGGACCAGCAAGATCGAAAAGTATTGGAGCGCCGGATGAAATTAATATACGATTCCGAAGTTGACATTCTCAGCGTCCTGCTGAGCGACACGCCCGTAGCGGAAAGCGATCAGGATAAGCCCGGCGTCATCCTGGACTACGACGCCGGCGGGAGCATAGCGGGTTTCGAGGTTCTCGATGCTTCGAAGCGCATGGCGAATCCCATGTCCGTCGAGTACGCCGTTATGCCGCCACTTCGCCGGCCGGCATGATGCTGCCGGGGTCGCAATTCGCGAGTTCAACGGGCCACATTATGCGCAAGATCCGAACTGGCGCGACCTGACCTTGTTCTACGAATTCTTCAACGGAGACAACGGACGGGGCCTGGGCGCCAGCCACCAGACGGGCTGGACGGCGCTGGTGGTGCGGTTTCTGGAAGACGCTGCGAAGAGAAGAAGCCAGGAGTCGGGAGACAGAAGTCAGAAGTGAAGTCCCGGCGATGCTCGCGTCCGAGCTTCCGACTCCTGTCTCCCGACTTCCTTCTACCTTACCTCGACGGCGCCAGCCTATAGCTTTGCGCCCAATACGGCATGTCGCCGATCGGATTTCCGGAGACAACGATCTCGACCCGGCGATTCTGCTCCCGCCCGGCGGCGGTGGCATTGGATGTCAAAGGCCGGCTGTCGCCCAATCCGCGCGCGACGACGGCGCTGGCCGGCAGGCCATCCTGTATCAAAACACCGCGCACTGCATGTGCGCGCTCGAAGCAGAACTGCTCGTTGCCATCCACTTCCACGTTCAGGTCCGGGTGCGCTCTGAGTATGGCGGCGACCCGCGCCAGCCTGTCATATACGGCCGGACTCACGCGCGGCCCCTGGAAATCGGAATCCGGGAGGGTGAGCGTCAGGCCGCGGGGCGTGTCGCGCGCCGGCAGCGACCCGTTGAGCTGCGCGAGCAATTGCAGACGCGATTCCTTTTTCCGCGCCTCGTCGCGGTCCTGCGGCGGCTGAGTTTGAATGACAATTTGAGGAGCCTGGTGCGCGGCTGCGGCATTCGCGGCGGCCGCCGCGGCTTGAGCCTGGCCCTGGGCGGCTCGACTGGCGGCGCGTTCCTGTTCCAGTAGCGCATGTTCGGCGGCGGCTTGGGTTTGCGCCGTTTGTGCGGCGGCTTCCGCCTGGGCTAATTGCGCCTGCGCCCGCGCCGCCTGCTCCTGGGCCCGAGCCAATTCATCGCCCTGCTTGCGCTGAATGGCAAGGATGCGCGCGTCTTCCGCGGTCTGCGCCGAGTGCCGCGCAAGTGTGACGACCATCGTCATGCCGCCTTTATGGTCCAGAGCCTCTTGGGCTTGACGCAACTGATCCTGGGCCTTACCCAGTGTGTCCGGCGCGTACCGGCCAGCCTCCGCCGACTGCGCGATCTGCACCGCGTTCTGCGCCTCATAGAGTTCCACTACCGACTGGTATTGATGCGGCGACAGCCTGACGGCGTTTGCTTCGGCGGCTGCCATGCCTTCTTGCACGTTGTAGGTGTAGTGGCCGCGCGGCAGTAGTTCATATTTCGCCTGGATGGGTTCCCTGCCGCCGATCGTGTCGGGACGGGGCTGGTTCTCCAGCACCACGACGTCGCTTGGCAGTCGCACGGCCGAATAAGGCTCGGCCGTGACGATCAGGCCGAACGTCTGCAGGTCCGTGGTGACCAGTAGCCTGGCCTTATCGGAGCTGCCCGGCAGGATTTCGCCGAGATTCTTGGCATGCCCGTCCGGCGTGATGGCCCACAGCACGTAAGTCAGGTACTCGGGCCCGAAGCGCGTAGGCGCCAGCAGGCGATCGAAGTGGGCGGCGATCTCGGTGCGGCCCGTTTTGGATTCGACGATCGCGTCGCCCTTCGCCTGAGGCAGCAGGACGGTGCCGCGGAAATCGATGTTAGTAGGTCCGTTGCGGTACTGGTAATCGACCGCGCTCACGGTGCGATCCACCACAGTCACGCGATAGATGGGAACGGTTACACTGTGTTCGGGTGGGTACTGGGCACTTGCGACGAGTGTACAAAAAAAACCAAGTGTTGCGGATAGAAGCAGTTTGCTTGTCATGACCATTCGCCTCTCGAAGGCGAGGAGCAACTGGCGGTCCAAAAAGAGCCGGCTGAAAACCGGCTGCGGGCAAGATTGCTCGCCCTCCAAAGAGTGCTACATGCCGCTCCACTTCAGCAAGCTGGTGCAGGGCCGCGTCAAGGGATCGTCGCAATGGTTGGGGCTGATGCGCAGCGCGTAGCCCAAGCGCCCCGTCCGCTCCGGCACGATCTCCTTCTCGAAGACCGCCACGGTTCCGTTTTGTCCGGTGGGCGGCAGTACCATCACCTCGGTGTCTTCGAGGCCCCCATCGGTGCCCACCCGTCCCATCACCACTTCCACGCGCACCTCCGACGGCTGCAAACCGGCCAAATCGATGGCCGCGCGCACGGGAATCGGATGTTCACTCATGATCGTGCCCACGGGGGGCGCGCCGGTCTCCACGAAGCGCACCCGGTGCCAGACCTCCTTGACCCGCTCGTTCCAGGCAGCCTCCGCGCGGGCCTCCCGGTAATCGTTGGCGCTCAACCGCACCGCATCGGCGTGCGCCGGATCGTAAAACTCGCGCGCGTACTCCGCCACCATGCGGCGCGAGTCGAACACCGGCGTCAGCCCCATCAGGGATTGCTTCACGCGCTTCAACCACTCCCGCGGAAGCTGGTCGCGTCGCTCGTAAAACAACGGCACAATCTCGTTCTCCAGCAGATAGTAGATCTCGCTGGCGTGCAGCCCGTCCTGTTCGTCGGTGTATTGCTCGCGGTCGCCGATGGCCCAGCCGCCGGATACTTCGTAGGCTTCGTCGAACCAGCCATCCAGAATGCTCAGGTTCAGCACGCCGTTGATGCCGGCCTTCATGCCGCTGGTGCCGCAGGCTTCCTGGCCGCGCTTGGGAGTGTTCAACCACAGGTCCACGCCCTGCACCATTTCGCGCGCGACCTTCATATCGTAGTCTTCGATGAAGACCACGTGCTTCCACAAATCCCGGTCGCGCGAAAACTGCACGATATCGCGGATAAAATTCTTGCCCTCGTTGTCGCGCGGGTGCGCCTTGCCGGCAATCACGATCTGCACCGGCATATCCTTGTTACAGAGGATGCGCTTGATCCGGTCAACGTCCTGGAACAGTAGCGTGGCGCGCTTGTAGGTGGCGAACCGCCGCGCAAAACCGAGGGTCAGCGCGTTAGGATCCAACACCTCTTCGGTATGCCGCATCTCCGTAGCCGATGCCTGGCGGCGCAACGCCGACGAACGCTGCCGCTCGCGCACGAAATTCACCAGGCGGCGCTTGCGGCGGCGATGCACCTCCAGCAGTTCTTCGTCCGGAATCTCTTTGACCTGCTCCCATATGCTAGGATCCGCCAACCGGTCGCGCCAGTCCGGCTGCAGATACTGATCGTAGAGCGCCGCCAGGTCGCCATTGAGCCAGCTCGTCAAATGCACGCCGTTGGTGACCGAGCTGACCGGCACTTCCCAGACGGGCAATTGAGGCCATAAGTCGTGCCACATCTCCTGGGAAACGTCGCGGTGCAGCTTGCTCACCGCATTGCGATGCGCGGATGCCTTCAACGCCAGGATGGCCATGGAGAAGCGTTCTTCGCGATTGGCCGGATCGCGCCGCCCCAGCGCCATCAACTGGTCGAAGTCGATCCCTATGTCAGTGCAGTAGGCGTTGAAGTAATGATACATCAAGCCCGGATCGAACAGGTCGATTCCGGCCGGCACCGGCGTGTGCGTGGTGAAGATATTGCTGGCGCGGGTGGCCTGCAGCGCTTCTTCGAAACGCAATCCGTGCTCGCGCTTGAGCACGCGCATACGCTCCAGCGCCAGGAACGCCGAGTGCCCCTCGTTCATATGGTAGACGGTGGGTTCCAGGCCCACCGCCTTAAGCGCGCGCAGCCCGCCCACGCCCAGCACGAACTCCTGCCGCATGCGCGTGTCGGTATCGCCGCCGTAGAGCGAGTCGGTGATGCTGCGATCCTGCGGCAACTGGTTTTCCGGTATGTTGGTGTCCAGAAGGTACAGCGCGACCCGTCCGACTTCCATCTTCCAGACCTGAATCATGACCTTGCCGGTGGGCAGCCTGACGAAGACTTTGAGGTTCTCGCCATGCGCGTCCCGTACCGGAACCGCCGGCAGGGTATAGAAGTCGTTCGTGGGATAGCGCTCCTGCTGCCAACCGTCGGGGTTCAGTATCTGGCGAAAATAACCCTGCTGGTAAAGCAATCCCACGCCCACCAGCGGCAGGTCGCAGTCGCTGGACGATTTCAGATGGTCGCCCGAGAGCACGCCCAAGCCGCCCGAGTAGATCGGGAGGCATTCCGAAAGGCCGTACTCGGCCGAGAAGTAGGCGATCAATTTGCCGTCTGCGCGGGGTTTGCCGCCCTGTACGTGCGCATCGTAGCGCTGGCACGCCATGTTGTAGAGCGCCAGATACCGCGGGTCGGCGGCCGCGCGTTGCAAAGCCGCCCGCGAGGCCCGCCCCAGCATCAGCACGGGATTGTAGTTGCACTCCCGCCAGAGATTCGCGTCCAGCCTGCGGAACAGGGCGCGGATCAGCGGTTCCCAAGTCCACAGGATGTTGTAAGCCAACTCCGGCATCCGGGACAGTTGTTCCGGCAGCGCCGGACGAACCAGAAATTCATGAACAGGTTGAATACGAAATGGCATCGCTACGATTGATCTTTTGATCTATCTAAGATAGCGCAATCGCGGTGGTGCGGGCTTCGGTGGTAAGCCAAGCCGGCCCCAGCGGGATTGAAGTCGACCCGGGACCGGCAGACTCGCGCGTGAGGAGGCCCACAATCGATACGACCGCGCTCCGCCTGGCTGCGATCCTCATTACCCTGGTAATGTGGAGTCATGGCGCTGGCTCGGTCGAAGGTCACGGCGCAGGGGCAGATTTCCATTCCCGCAGGTATTCGCCGAAGGCTCGGCATTGCCCCAGGGTCGATCCTGGAATGGGATGAAGAGGGCGAAAACATCGTGGTGCGGCGCGCGGCCCGGTTCTCGTCGGAGGATATCCGTCGGGCGCTGTTCCCTAAGGGCGCTCCGCGATCCCGATCTGTCGAGGACATGAAAGAGGGGATCCGGCAATACGTGCGCGGGCGCGATGCGCGCCATTGACCCGAACGTTCTGGTCCGGCTCGTTATCGGGGACGACCCCGAGCAGGTCGGAGCAGCCGAGAGTTTCGTGAAGGCGGGCGCTTGGGTGTCGGTTCTGGCGCTGGCCGAAGCTATCTGGGTCCTTGGATCGCTTTACGAGCTTGACGCTGCCGGTCTGGCAACCGCCATCGAAATGCTCCTCAACCACAAGGACCTCACGCTGCAATATGAAGATGTCGTGAAGGCTGCGCTGGACTTGTACCGGTCGCGGCCGGCTCTGGGACTTTCCGATTGCCTGACACTGCATCTTGCCCGCAAGGCAGGACATTTACCACTCGGTACCTTTGACCGTGCGCTCGGAAAAGTGCACGGAACGCAGAAACTGTAAGGCTACCGCCACTGCCCGTCCTGCATCACCCGGTCGATCTTTCGCAGATTACGGATATCTTCGGCGGGGTTGGCGAAGAGCAACAGTAGATTGGCGCGTTTGCCCGGCTCGATAGTGCCCCTCCGATCGCTCTCATGCAGCGCTGCTGCGCTGTCGCGGGTGGCCGCGACCAGCACGTCCGCCGGCGCCAGACCGGACGCCACCATCAAATCCATTTCGCGCTGCATATCGCCGTTGGACCCCACCGCGATCGACACGCCGCCATCGGCCAGGCGTTTGGTATTGCGTTTCGCGATGGCAAGCTGCGCCGGATCGCGCTCTTCCGTGAGCATCGGAACGAACACGATCCGCAGATCCCGCAGCCGCGCAATGAAAGCCGGGTCGATGGCTTCGGTATCCCGGATCGTATGCAGGAATCCTGTGACGCCCCGGTCTACCATGGTGCGGGCGTCGCGCAGCGAGAACACGTCGCCGAACAGCGGCGTCCCGTCGCGCCGCGCCCGATCCGGCACGGAGTCGGGATCGCCGGGCCGCAGAATGGTGAATCCCGGGCCTCCGGGGCCAGGGCCGCGGTGCAGCACATCGATGGGGGTCGGCGTAATGAACCTTCCCGCGCCGTCGATTTTCTCCGCTTCCGGAGGGACCAGCAAACTCGTGCGCGCGCCCACCGCGCGAATTCGGCCGTTCTCGACGGTGATCACGGAGTCGGAAATCGGCGGCCCACCCGTGCCATCTATCAGAACCGCTCCTACAATGGATAGAACCGCGGGCTGTTCCGGCGGCTTGCAACCGGAGAGGGACAGCGCCAGGACGATCAACGGGAGCGCGCGTTGCCGCTTGCTGCGAATCATGGACCATCATACAGCTTTCGGTGGGCCGGGTTGCGCCGATCGGCAATCGGCGCGCAGGATGCCATCCTGCCCCACAAGCAAACCGTCTTTTTTCCCGGCCACTTGCATAATGCCGTAAACAGGTGTAAAGATGTTGACTGTATAAATATTTGAGGAGCACTCGGGATGCGACGTTGCGGATGTCGGCGGAACGGGAAGAGGGCGGCTCTCGTTAGCGAATTTTAAGGGCCCCCAATTATTAAGCAACCAGGCTTTCCATACTCTCCATAAGGGAGTCGCCATTCCTGCGGCTGGCGGAACCAGCGGCGTCTACCGGGTACCTGCAATTCGGTATGAATCGAAGAATGGCCGGCCAACGCCGGTCCAAAGGAAAGTAATGGCAAATCCGACCCCCGAACGTCCCGCGGGGAAGACACCCCCGCCGCCGCAGTCGAAACCCTCGCTTTCTCAAGCGCTTTTCAAGATTCTCAAAGATCCCGATCGCGCGGATTCCGATCCGCAACGTCCGATTCTTCGCCGGCGCCGATTCGTAATCGCCTCGGTGCTGGGAGTCCTGGGCGTGAACTTCCTGATGTTCCTCCGCTTTTTCTTCCCGCGCGCCCTCTATGAACCGAAGACCCGGTTCCGCATCGGCTATCCAACGGATTTTGGCTTTGGCGTGGATACCAAGTTCCAAAACCAATACCGCATCTGGGTGGTGCGCAACACGGAGGGCATCTTCGTGATCTCCGCCATCTGCACGCACCTGGGCTGCACGCCCGACTGGAAACCCAGCGAAAACAAATTCAAGTGCCCATGCCATGGCAGCGGGTACGATCCGGAAGGCATCAACTTCGAGGGGCCCGCGCCGCGCCCCATGGACCGCGCGCACGTGGAACTCGATCCCGAAGGCCAGATCGTCGTCGATCTGAGCCACGTCTATCGGTGGCCGAAGGGCGAACCCTCGCAGTTCGGCATGGACGGAGCCATTCTCCGCAATGTGTGAGGTGTAATCATGGCTGAAACAGACGGAAAAAACGGCGTGCCTCCCTCTACAGTGACGCCCGCCGGCTCCAACGGCAATGGCAAAAATGGCAAAGGAAAGGTAACCGCGCTGCTGGAAGGCGGCAAGGTGGTGCGCGAACGGGCCACCGAAGAACTTAAAGCGCTCAAACAGCCGGAAAAAACCGATCTCTGGAAATCGGTATTGCGCGTCAAGCACGACGAAACCCCGCGCAGCCGTGCGCTGGGCGTGCTGTCGAATGTCTTCCTGCACCTGCATCCCGCCAAAATCAATCGCGACGCGGTGGCTTACAAATACACCTGGGGCATGGGCGGCATGACGTTTTACGTCTATATCACGCTGGTCTTCACCGGCACGCTGCTCATGTTCTATTATCATCCGTCCAAGGTGGTGGCCTTCCGCGACATCCTGTATCTCGAGCACGATGTGCCCTTCGGCAAGCTGCTGCGCAACATGCATCGCTGGGGCGCGCACCTGATGGTGATCATGGTCGAGTTGCACATGTTTCGCGTCTTTCTCACAGGCTCGTATAAACCGCCGCGGCAATTCAACTGGGTAGTGGGAGTGCTGCTGCTGGTCCTGACGCTGCTGCTCAGCTTTACAGGCTACCTGCTGCCCGACGATCAACTCGGCTTCTGGGCGGTCACTGTGGGAACCAACATGGCGCGCGCCACACCGCTGCTGGGCCACGACGGTCCTTTCGGCCACATGCTGGGGATGACTCCGTTTAACGATGTGCGCTTCGGGCTACTGGGCGGCTCGATCGTGGATGCGAACGCCCTGTTGCGCGCCTACATCTGGCATTGCGTGGCGATCCCCATAATAGCTTCCACGTTCATGGTGGTGCATTTCTGGCGCGTGCGTAAAGACGGCGGCATCTCGGGCCCTGCGCCCGTGATGCTGGAGTCGGAAATTAAAGAACCTAGAAAAATCTGACGGGTCACCGAACACCGAGGCTCACATGGACTTTCATCAGCTTTGGACCATATTCAGCACGCCGGATAACGTCCCCATCGTGCTGCTCCTTTTCGTGGTGCCGTTCTACACCTGGTACGGGATGCGGCAGGCGTTCGCCAACGACCGGCTGATCGGCCAGCTTGAGGCCGACCCGGCGCTGGCCAAAACCAGTCACCGCAAGGTCGAGCCTTGGAAGCCCGGTTGGGCCAAGGAGGTCCACGTCTGGCCCTACCTGCTGCGCATCGAGTTCCTGGCCGCCATCATCGTGACTGTCATTCTGATGGTGTGGTCGATTACGCTGAACGCTCCCCTTGAGGAACCCGCCAATCCAACCTTGACCATGAACCCGGCCAAGGCGCCCTGGTACTTCCTGGGCTTGCAGGAAATGCTGGTGTACTTCGATCCCTGGATGGCGGGCGTGATCTTCCCCAGCCTGATCATCGTCGGCTTGATGGTGATTCCCTATATCGACGCCAATCCGTTGGGCAACGGCTATTACACCTACAAGCAGCGCAAATTCTCGATCCTCACCTTCCTCTTCGGTTTCATCGCATTGTGGGTAAGCATGATCGTGATCGGCACCATCATTCGCGGCCCTGGATGGATGTGGTTCTGGCCCGGCGTCACTTGGGACCACAACCGTTTGATCTTTGAGGTAAACCGCGACTTGCCCGACCTATTCGGCATCAAGACCAGCATCGGCAAGCTGATCTTCGGCGCCATCGTGATGGGGCTCTATTTCGTCGGGGCGTGGATCGGCATGCACAAGCTGATTACGCGCACGCCCTTCAACCGAAAGATTTACTCGCGCATGAGCCTGCTGCAGTACTCCGTCATGCAGGTGTTCATGATCCTGATGATGCTGCTGCCGGTGAAGATGTTGCTGCGCCTGGTGTTTCGCATTAAATACGTCTGGATTACGCCCTGGTTCAACATATGACCGATCAAGAAAAGGACCCAGTCGTTCACTCATCCTTAAGCAAGCCGCTGTTCATTTCCTCGGCGCTGCTATTACTTTCGTTCGGCTGGGCGTTGTATGACGAAGTCTATGGCACGCGGCCATGGAAGGGTTATGAAGCGCGGTTCGCGAAGGTCTATTCGAAGTTCCTGAAGGACACGCTGCCGAATGAGTTGAACTCCGAGACGCAGATCAAGGACTCTCCGGAATACAAGGACCTGGACCGCCAGATGCAGGCCGCCGAAAAGGCCGTCATGCCGCAGGTCGCCGAAATCGACCACCGGGTGAACCTGGAACTGGTGCCCCGCGCCCTTGCGTTGAACGAGCCGTTCCAGGAAGTCCGCGGCCATGTCGGCGCGCTTACTTATCAGATCGAGATCTCCAAAAGCGAAAGCAGCAAGGAGTCGATGCGCAAGGAGATCGAAGAGTTAAAGAAGGAAGTCCATACGGTGAAGCTGCCCAAAGCCGACGGGTCCATCGAGAAACTGCCCATGGACTTCGCCACGATGGACAAGACTCTGCAGGATTGGAAGACGGAAAAAGCCACGATCCTGCAGAAGCGCGTGGATCTCTTGAAGCCCGCCACGGAACTGCGCGCCAAGCGCGACAAGTATCTTACCGATCGTGTCTCCGACGTGAGCGCCGATACCTTGAACGGCTTGCGGAACAAAATGTCGACCTTCGAAGTCGGCATCCGCCAAATCCACGTGAAAGATGTGGACTTGGTGGACCGCTGCGAATCCTGCCACATGGGAATTCGCGAGCCAGTGACTCTGACGAAAGCCGCCATGGGAGGCGAGGAAGCTTTCGTCAGCCATCCGGACCGCGAGTTGCTGAAAGTCCACGATCCGGAGAAGTTCGGCTGCACGCCGTGCCATGGCGGCAACGGCGTGGCCTTGACCAGCATCGAGAAGGCGCATGGCTACAACGAACACTGGCTTTGGCCGCTGCACGCGAAGGAGAATCTGGAAGCCGGCTGCCAACAATGCCACTCGCAGGAAATCGTCACCGAAATGGCCCCCACGCTGGACGCCGGCCGCGAAACCTTCCGCCTGCGCGGATGCATGGCCTGCCACCGCTATGAAGGGTTCGATCGCGATCCCGACGACCTTTCCGCCGTCAATCAGGATATTCGCCAACTGACTCAGCAGAAAGCCGAATGGACCCGTGAAATCGGCTTCTCCACGACGAAGGGCGACAATACCCCCGATAACGACGAAGCACAGAAGTTCTATCAACACGCCAACGATTTAAAGGTGCGCATCAGCGGTATCGACGCCAAGATGGAACAGGACGACGACCGGGCGCGCAGCTTGGTGCGGGAGATCAAGAAGGTCGGGCCCAGCTTGAAAGAAGTGCGCATGAAGATGCACAAGGAATGGCTGCCCGTTTGGCTTAAGGACCCGCACGTGTGGCGGCCCGGCACGAAGATGCCGACATTCCGTCTGGACGATGGCGAAATCAGGAAGATTGCCGCGTTCATCTGGCAATCCGGCGTGACAGGCGACCTGCCGCATCAGCCGGCCGGCGATCCCGAAAAGGGCAAAGAGGCGTTTGAAACCCGCGGCTGCATGGCCTGCCATTCGATGGGTGAAGGCGATGACAAGCAGGGCGGCACATTCGCCGCCAATCTGAGCCGTGTTGGCGAAAAAGACAACTACGATTACCTGGTGCGCTGGGTCCACAACCCTCGCCAGCGCACGCTCCCCTACTGCCCGTTCGAGAAGAAAGATATCACGGAAGCCGATTACAAGCGCGCCGGCCTGCCGTTCGTCTTCGACACCGAGCACAGCAAGTGTCCCAACGACGGTCACGAATTACTGGTCATGCAGATGACTCCCATGCCCAGTCTGCGGCTCAGCGAAGCCGAGGCGCGCGATATCGCCAGTTATCTGGAAACCCGCAAACACGACGGCGTGGCATACGCCAACGCCGACTATCTCGACGACCCCAACCTGAAGGCGGACGGCCAATTCCTGGTGCGCTTCTACGGTTGCGCCGGTTGTCATGAAATCGCTGGCCTGGAGGAAGAGCAGCGCATCGGCACGGAGCTGACTAAGGAAGGCACCAAGCCGATCGAGCGATTGGATTTTGCGCTGCTGGGCCATCGGGCGGAAGCCGAAGGCTGGTACACGCACAAAGGCTTCTTCGAACACAAGCTGGCCAATCCCGCGGTCTACGATCAGGGCAAGGAAAAGGCTAAACTCGACCGCTTGAAGATGCCCAATTTCAATCTGACGAAGCCGGAAATCGATCAGCTCACGACATTTCTGACCGGCTCCGTGGATCCCAGCATTCCGTCGCGTTATTTCTACGCGCCAGCCGACCAGCGCCGCGACATCATCGAGGGCTGGTGGGTGGTCCGCAAATACAATTGCATGGGATGCCACCAGGTACACGTCGGGCAGACCACCGTGTTTATGACGCTGCCGCGCTATCAGGATCCCGATTGGAAAGATCAACGCCCGCCGACGCTGATCGGCGAGGGCGCGCGCGTCAATCCGCAGTGGCTGATGGGTTTTCTGAACAATCCGTCGCTGACCGAGAAGCCGGATGAGATGGATCGCGACGGCGTGCGGCGCTACCTGCACGCGCGCATGCCTACGTTCTATTTTTCCGATGGAGAGATTCAAAAGCTGGTCCGATTTTTCGCCGCCATGTCGTCGCAGGCGGCGCCCTACATCGCCGACCGATTGGAGCCGCTATCCGACCAGGAGCGCACCATGGCGAGACAGTTGTTCTCGAGCGAAGGCGCGCCCTGCCTGAAGTGCCATGCCACCGGAGATCCGAAACACGATGCGCACGCTACTGCGCCGAATTTCCTGCTGGCCAAGGAGCGTCTGAAGCCCGGTTGGGCGCGGCGTTGGATGCTGGACCCGGCCATGATGAGTCCGGGCACGGCGATGCCTTCAGGGTTGTTCCGGCCAGAGGGCGACAAAATGGTGTTCGCCGGTCCCACCCCGGCTAGTTTCAATGGCTACAATAAGGACCACGCGCAATTGTTGGTACGATACATGTTCCAGTTTACGCCGGAGGAATTGACTCGCCTGCGGGCGAGCGCCGGTGCAGCACAATAGGTAAGGTGCACCCAGAACCAGCACCCCATTTCGAAAAAGGAGCTGTTCATGAAGAGTCTGTTAATCCCGTGCGGAGCGGTTTTCGCTCTGCTCCTGGCCACTCAGTCGGATGCCGCCACGGTCACCGGAAAGGTCGTTTTTTCCGGCGCGAAGCCCGCCGTGAGAAACATCGACATGTCGGCCAATCCGGCCTGCGAGCGCGCGCATTCCACGCCGCAAAAGAGCGAGACGGTCATGCTCAATAGTAACGGCACATTGCGCTACACCTTCGTGTGGATCAAGGCCGGGCTGCCCGCCAAAACATGGCCTACGCCCACGGCGCACGCAGCGATCGATCAGAAGGGCTGTATGTATACGCCGCACGTCCTGGCTGTGATGACGAACCAGCCGATCGACATCAGGAACGACGATCCGACGAACCACAACATCCATCCGCTGCCCAAGATTAACCAGGAGTGGAACGAGTCGCAGCCGCCCAAGGGCGATCCCAAAACCAAGAGCTTCCCGCGCGAGGAAGTGATGATCCCCGTCAAATGCAACGTGCATCCCTGGATGCGCGCATATATCGCCGTCGTGCACCATCCGTTTTTCGCCGTGACCGGCGACGACGGGACTTTTACAATAAAGAATTTGCCCGCGGGGACCTACACGCTGGAAGCCTGGCATGAAACTTACGGCACGATGGACCAGCAGATCACGGTGGGCGCGAACGACAGCAAGACCATCGATTTTACGTATAAGAAGTGACCGTAGGAGCGCGGCAAGCCTGCCGGCCCCCACAAAACAATGAAAGACTATATCGAGCTCACCAAGCCGCGCATCACCTGGCTCATCCTGATGAGCACCGCCATCGGCTACTACTTCGGCTTGCCGAAGGCCGGCGGCTGGTGGGCTTTCGCCTTCGCCATCCCGTGGTGGGGACTGCTGCACACCATCCTCGGCACCGGGCTGATCGCATCCGGCACGGCCGCCCTGAATCAATGGTACGAACGCGACGCCGATCGCCGCATGCGCCGCACCTCGGATCGTCCCATTCCGTCGGGCCGCATCGCGCCCTCCCGCGCGATGGCATTCGCAATTGCGCTTTCCCTTGCCGGATTCATGGATCTCTGGCTGGGCGTGAACCTGCTGGCCGCGCTGCTGGGACTCTTCACGCTGCTCAGCTATCTGTTTCTGTACACGCCGCTGAAGCGCCGCTCCTGGCTTTCCACCACCATCGGCGCATTCCCCGGAGCCATGCCGCCCATGATCGGTTTTGCCGCCGCGCACGGGTCGATTACCAGCGAGGCTTGGGTGCTGTTCGCGATCCTGTTCTTGTGGCAGTTCCCGCATTTCTATTCGATCGCCTGGATGTACCGCGAGGATTACGCGCGCGCCGGTATCCGCATGCTCCCGGTGGTCGAGCCGGATGGCCGTTCCACCGCGCGCCAGATCGTGCTTTACGGCTTGGCCCTCATACCCGTCAGCCTGGTTCCCAGCATTCTGGGCATGTCCGGCCGCATCTACCTCGTAGGCGCTCTGTTGCTCGGTCTTTATTTCCTGTACTCCGGTGTGCGCGTGGCGCTGGATCGCACCATAATACGCGCCCGCAATGTGCTGATGGTTTCCGTTTTCTACCTTCCGCTGATCTACGGGTTAATGCTATTGGATAGACCTGGATTGTGATTCTTGCCGAGAATCTGAGTCATCAGTACGGATCTCGCCTGGCGCTTTCGAATGTCAACTTCGAAGTCAAGGCGGGCGAGATCTTCGGCTTGCTAGGGCCGAATGGAGGCGGGAAATCCACGCTCTTCCGTATCCTATCCACCATGATGGCGCCCACCGGCGGCCGCGCCGAAGTGGCCGGCCACGATGTCGCGCGCGATCCCGCCGCCGTGCGCCGCAGCATCGGTGTGGTGTTCCAGACGCAGAGCCTCGATAAAGCTCTCACGGTCGCCGAAAACTTGCGCGCTCAAGGCCATCTGCACGGCCTTTCCGGTTCCAAGCTCAACGACCGTATGCAGCAGGTGATGGAGCGGCTGGGCCTCGCCGACCGGCGCAACGACATCGTGGAGACGCTCTCCGGCGGCTTGAAGCGGCGCGTCGAGATCGCCAAAGGACTGCTGCATCGCCCGGTGGTCTTGTTGATGGATGAGGCGTCCACCGGCCTGGACCCCGGCGCGCGCCGCGAGCTTTGGCAATACGTCGAGGAACTGCGCAGCCGCGAAGGCGTTACCATATTGCTAACGACCCACATTCTGGATGAAGCCGACCGCTGCGACCGGTTGGCGTTGCTGCACCAGGGCCGCGTAGTGGCGGAGGGCACGCCCGCGCACTTGCGCTCCGGTATCGGCGGAGATGTGGTGGTGTTGGAGCCAGCCGAAACCGCGGACGCCGCCGCGCTGGCCAGCCGGATCGAAACCCGCTTCGGTCTGAAGCCCGTGGTTGTCGATGGCGTGCTCCGCGTGGAGATCGCCAATGGCCACCGCTTCATCACCGAGGTGGTGGAGGCTTTTCCCGGCGCGATCGATTCGGTCGGGCTGCATAAGCCGACCTTGGAAGACGTGTTCGTGCGCGAGACGGGAGCTTCCATTGAATAACTTCTGGTTGCCGGTTGTAACTTTGTGGCAGCGCGAATTGGTGCGCTTCTGGAGACAGAAGAGCCGCGTGCTGGGGGTGGTTGCATCGCCGCTGGTATTTTGGCTGCTGATCGGCTCCGGCTCCGGCGACTTGGGCCGCTTCTTCGCCGGCGCGTTGGTGCTGACCGTATTGTTCTCGGCCATCTTTTCCACGATCTCGATCATCGAAGATCGCCGCGAAGGCTTCCTGCTCTCCATGCTGGTTTCGCCCGCGTCCCGCACCAGCCTGGTGCTGGGCAAGATTCTGGGCGCAGCCACGCTGGCCTGGATACAAGGACTTATCTTTCTCGCATTCGCGCCGCTGGCGGGCGTGTCGATCGGCATCGCCGAAGTGGTTGCGGTAATCGGAGCCGTGTTCCTGGTTTCCTTCACGCTCACCGGCCTCGGCTTCGTGATCGCCTGGCGCATGTCTTCCACATCCGGATTCCATGCCATCATGAACCTGCTGCTGGTGCCCATGTGGATGGTTTCCGGCTCCCTGTTTCCCATGGCTACCGCGCATGGCTGGATCAAGGTGGTCATGTGGGTGAACCCACTGACTTACTCCATTTCTTTGCTGAATGGATTGCTGAAGCTCAGTTCCGGTTCGCCGGGCATTAGTGTCAGCTTGCTAGTTACGGCGGTTTTCGGCGTGGTGCTGCTGCTGGCTTCGGGTGTGGTCGCCAACCAGAAGAGTCTCGTAAGCAACGCATGAGATTGTTTCTCCCACTGGTGCTGTTGGTCGCTCTGGCGGGTTGCCGCAAAGAGCCGCCGCTGCCGGTCTACTGGCAGGTCCCCTCGTTCCAACTCACGGCGCAGTCGGGCCAGCCATTCGATAGCAAGTCGCTCGAGGGCGACATCTGGGTGGCGGATTTCATTTTCACCACGTGCCCCGGTCCCTGTCCGCGGATGAGCTCGCAAATGCGCGGCGTGCAGAGCGCCGTGGCCGGCATGCCCGACGTCAAGCTGGTGTCATTCACGGTGGACCCTAAGAACGACACGCCCGCTACGCTGGCGGCATACGCCACCCGTTACCGCGCCGAAGGGGGCCGCTGGTTCTTCCTCACTGGCGATCGGGCCGCCCTCGAAACCCTCTGCCGCAACGGTTTCAAATTGGGCGACGTGGATGGCAGCCTGGTGCATAGCACGCGCTTCGTGCTGCTGGACCGCCTTAGCCGCGTGCGCGGCTTCTACAGTACGTCGGAAGATGGCGCGCTGCCTAAGTTGCTGCACGATATACGTACGCTCGCTGCGGAGCCTTGGAGGGCGGGCAATCTTGCCCGCAGCCGGCTTTCAGCCGGCTCAGTGGAGAACTCCAAATGACTGTACACGATCTGCCATCCATCAACGCCGCCCTAAATGCCCTCGCGGCCGTGCTGTTAGTCTGGGGCTACACGCTGATCCGCCGCAAACGCATTCAGACACATCGCAAAGTGATGATCGCAGCCTTCATCACCTCATCGGTCTTTCTAGTCTGTTACATCGTCTACCACGTGCAAATTGGCGCACGCTCCATGCATTTCGCCAAGACCGGCGCGATCCGCACCGCATACTTCACCCTTCTTACCAGTCACACCATACTCGCCGCCACGGTTCCGGTCCTGGCAATCGTCACTTTGCGCCGCGGCCTCACGGGGCGTTTCGACAAGCATCGCCAAATCGCCCGCTGGACGCTGCCCATCTGGCTGTATGTCAGCGTCACCGGCGTGATTGTTTACCTCATGCTTTATCACATGTAGTATCGTAATTGCTTATGATTCGACTAACGATCTTTTTGATGTGCGCCGTGGCGGCTCTCGCCCAACCGCCCCAGGAGACTCCCAAGCCGCCCGCCCCGGCTGCACCGGCCACGCCGGCCAAGGAAGACAAGAAGCCGCCTGAGGAGAAGACCTCTCAGACCAAACACACCATTCAGATCGGCGGCAAAGACCTGAAATACACAGCCACCGCCGGCACGATGCTGCTGAAGAAGGAAGACGGCACCGCCACCGCCAGTATCTTCTACATCGCCTACATCAAGGACGACGTGCCCGACACCACGCGCCGTCCCCTGACGTTCTCCTTCAACGGCGGCCCCGGCTCTTCGTCAGTGTGGCTGCAGATGGGCGCGCTGGGACCTAAACGCGTCGCCATGGATCCCGACGGGAACGCCCTGCCGCCGCCCTACAAACTGGTGGACAACGAATATTCCATCCTGGACGTCACCGACATCGTTTTCATCGATCCCGTCTCGACCGGATTCAGCCGTGCGATTCCGGAAGCGGACGCCAAGAACTTCCATGGCATTGAAGGCGACCTGGATTCGGTTGCCGACTTCATCCGGCTGTACACTACGCGCAGCAACCGTTGGACGTCCCCCAAATTCCTGGCTGGCGAAAGCTATGGCACCACGCGCGCCGCGAACCTTTCCGGCTATCTGCAGCAGCGCATGGGCTACGCGCTGAACGGCGTCATGCTGATCTCCGCCGTGCTGAATTTCGGAACCATCAGTTTCGACCGGGGCAACGACCTGCCGTATATTCTGTTCCTGCCGACTTACACCGCCACCGCCTGGTATCACAAGAAGCTGCCGCCCGATCTGATGGCCAGCCAAAGCAAAGCGCTCGAGGAGAGCCGGCAATTCGCCTCGCACGAGTACACTCTGGCGCTGCTGAAGGGCGACGCCATCTCCGCGGAAGAGCGCGCCGGGACCGCCCAAAAGCTGGCGCGCCTGACGGGTCTCTCCGCCAAGTTCATCGACGAAAGCAATCTACGCGTGCCGATTTTTCGCTTCACCAAGGAACTGCTGCGCGACGAGCGCCGCACCGTGGGCCGTTACGACAGCCGCCTCGAAGGCATCGACCTGGATCCCACCAGCGCCGCGCCGGATTACGATCCCAGTTATGCCAGCGTCTACGCGCCCTTCACCGCCGCCTGGAACCAGTACGTGCGCGCTGAGTTGAAGTGGGAGAGCGACCTGCCGTACGAAATCCTCACCGGACGCGTGCATCCGTGGAGTTGGGGAGACTACGATAATCGCTACGTCAACGTGTCGGACAGCCTGCGTGCCGCCATGACCCAGAACCGCGATCTGAAGGTGTTCGTGGCAAACGGGCATTACGATCTGGCTACGCCGTTCTTCGCCACCGAATACACGTTCGACCACCTGGGGCTCGACCCTACGCTGCGCAATCATGTGAGCATGGACTTCTTCGAGGCCGGCCACATGATGTACACTTACAAGCCGGCGCTCGAGAAGCTGAAGGCGGACCTGGCGAAGTTTATTGGATCGTGCCTTCCGTAGCCGTCAGGCTTGATTGCGGAGGAACCGCCTGACTTCGTCGTGCGTGCCGAGAAAAACGAAGAAAGCCGAACCTCGTTGCGAAGGAAAAGGACGCGCAGCTTTAGGCCGATGCGCACTTCCCAAAGCTCTGAGGGATGCGGTTTTCTGAGGCCCAAGCCGGTATACTGCCGCGGGTTGGATAGCGCCGCCCCGGGCGAATTGAACGTCAACGAGGGTTGCGCGTCCGACCATTTCCGGAGGCGCTCTACCTGCGCGTCGGTAAGTTCCAGCGCCAAATCCAGATCGGCATCGTCGATCGGCCGCAGAGCCGCCACCGGCCGGGAGTCCTTGATGATGACGATATCCTGGCACTGCCGGGCCAGATCGATTAACTTGCCAAGCTCGCGGCGCGCTTCGGATATGGATCGGTTCTCTAATTGTACGCGATATGGCGGCGAGGGCCGGCAAGATACTCAGGGCGTCAGCGCAAATACAATGCCACCGTCGTAACTTTCAGCTTGCACCGTGGCGCCATATAACACGCCTCCGGCGCCGATCGCCAGAGCCGTTTCGGGCTGCGCTGGCGTTGCGGGCGGCGTGAGGGAAAACACTGTGCCTTAGCCGGACGGATCGTACCCGGTAATTTCGACCTGATCCGGGTACAGGATGCGCACGACCGGCGGCGCTGTCGCGACGACAATGGGTCGGAGCCATGGGCCTGCAGCGGGTGCGATTGCACGGAGCGCTTGGAGCGAAAGCTGGCGGCCGTGGGTGAACCGTTTATCGCGGCGGTCCGCGTGCGCGAGCCAGGTGTCCGCTGAGAACCTGGCCCCACATGAGGCGGGTTGTCGTACAATCGGACATGCTTTCACGCATCGTCTTACTTTGCCCGCTGGCTGTTACAGTGTGGGCGCAGAGCGCAGCCACCAAGCAGGTCGAGATTTACGGGCAGAAGATCTACTATCAGGAAGCCGGTTCCGGCCCGGACGTAATTCTGTTGCACGGGCTGGGAGCGGACCGCGGCGCATGGGCCGCAACAGTGCCGGCGCTGGCCGCCAAATTCCACGTCTACGTGCCCGATCAAGTTGGTTTCGGCCAATCCGACAAGCCGGCACTGGACTATCGCGTGGGCACGCTGGTGGATTTTCTGGACGCGTTCTACAAGAAGGTAGGCGTGACCAAGGCCACTCTGGTGGGCAACTCACTGGGCGGCTGGGTGGCCATGGACTTTGCGCTGGCGCATCCGGACAAAGTCACTCGCTTGGTGCTGGTGGATAGCGCGGGTTATTCGCCCCAGCGCATTGGCGGTTCGCCACTGACTCGCGAAGCGTTGCAGGCGTTGAATCCATCGACGGTGGCGGGCGAGAAGCGACTCATGGCGCTGGTCTTCTACAACAAGATGTTCGCCAGCGATCAATTCGCCGAGCAGGCGTTCACCACGCACTTGCGCAAGAACGACGGCTACACCATCGACCGCTTCATCGATTCCATTCTGCGCGGCGAAGATGTGGTGGATGGCAAGCTGGGCGCGATCAAGGCTCCCACGCTGGTCGTTTGGGGGCGCGAAGATATGCTTGTTCCGCTGGCAGCGGGCAAGGCGCTGGCGGAAGACATCCCCGGCGCACAGAGCGTGATCCTGGATTCGTGCGGACATGTGCCCCCGGTGGAATGCGCCGCGCCGTTCAATGCCGCGCTGCTGAAGTATCTCGAGTAGCTGCGTGGAGTACTTCTTCGCTTGCCCCTATTGCTGGGAGCAAATCTCGATGGTGCTGGATACCTCGGTGAAAGGGCAAACCTATGTGGAGGACTGCGAGGTTTGTTGCCATCCGATCGAGGTGCGGTATACGGTGGAGGATGGTGAGGTGTGCGGGTTTGAAGCCAGAGCGATTGAGTAGTTCCGGCGCCGCAGGCGAAGATCGTGTACACACTCGAGGACGCCGACCACGACAATGCATCCCCACACCGCATAATGCAACCTGCTTCCGTAGACTTTCAAACCAGGAGGCTTGCGAAGCAACAACTGCGAGGATCAGGTTGACTACTTCAACCTCGGGTCGAAGTTGAATGGCTCCGGCGCGCTGAACGTGATCAGTCCGAAATCACGGTGCCGGGGATTGATAAGATAATTTTTTTCGCGATCGACAACGGCGGATGGAACCGATAAAACGGCAGTCTCCATAGACGCGGCCCAATCCGTTCCGATGTCTCGCGTCGAATCGCTTGGGACGGCACTGTTCCAGTCCCCCGGCAGATCGGCCCGCTGTAGTTTCTTGATTTTCATCGTGTCTGGAATCCACGCCTGGATAATTACCATATTCGATGGCAACCCCGCACTAGTCGCGAGGACTTCCAGAGCAGCGAGGGAAGCTGTCTGCCCACAGTAGATCATGGGGGTGCCTTTGTGGTTCCACCGCCCGCCGTGGACTCTGGCGCCCTC
Organism: Bryobacteraceae bacterium; assembly: GCA_035602155.1. Taxonomy (GTDB): domain Bacteria; phylum Acidobacteriota; class Terriglobia; order Bryobacterales; family Bryobacteraceae; genus Bog-159. Next base: position 35,732 of record DATNMW010000248.1, read on the forward strand.
GCCATCATTTGCCGGATATTTGGCCTTGCAAATGCGGTCGGCAGTCAATTACCAGACACCATGCTCCATCTGGCCGAGGACGTCCAGGACCCGTTTTTTCCCAGAGGAAGTCGCCATCAGCGAAATCGGCGTAGCAAAGTCCAGTGCACGCACCGGCGTTCCCAGCCACCGCATCGCTTGCTCCCGGTTTCCCATGACTTCAACGATTCTTTCAATGATGGGATCTACCCTCGTGTCCCCTTTTCCTTCTGCCGTTACTGGAACAAATACCGTCTTCCCCATGCCCTTCACGGCAGCCTTCTTCTCTATTGCCGGACCCCTGATTTCCGTCTCTGCCTTGTTTATTACCGAGGTCCCGAAATCGACTACAGCGACTTTCCCTCGTTCCATTTCGCGCGATCTGGTGGAGTCAGGTCGGCGGGCGCGTGTCTTTTCCATCGACTTCATTATAAGGCTTCCCGGCACTCGAAACCCGTACAGCCAAGCCCGCTCAGGGGATAGAATAATGCACGGGCCATAAATTGCTCTAAATTGCTCTATCCTGTTCGCTGCAAGCCGCGCCCCGCGTGAGGTTTCCTGCAGCTCCCTGGTGAAGTTGGTCCTTGAGTTGAGCCATTGTTGCTGCACTTGGAACATTTTCGCCGTGTATTGACCAAGAACTCTCCTGCGCCGGACCCGCGCATCACGCTCTTGGTGACCCTTCAGGCAACCTTACCCCGGCCAGCGCGGTAGATTAAGACTCCCACAGCGTTAGCCACTAACACCAAGGTGCAGATCTTGGCCGCATACTCCATCCGGCTGGTGACATCGACAATCGGATAAACCGCAATCGCCAGCGACACCACGCTGGACACCAATCCCGCCAGCGCCGCCACCTTTACCCACAGCGGCAGCGCCGCGCGCAACGCCGCGCGGCCCACCAGCGGCAGGGCGAACAGGCCCACGTAAGCCAGCGCGTAATGCGCGATGGAAGCGTTCGCCAGCAACTGGCTGGCTTCCTGCTCGCGCACGCCCAGCATGCTCAGCAGGATGAGCGCCATCACCAGCACAGCCACAAACAGGATCGAGTTCACGGGAGTGCCGCGGCGGGCGTCCAGGCGCGCGAACCAGGCAGGCGTAAGGTGGTCCCAGCCGGCGGTCATGGGCAGGCGGGTCAAGCCGGTGAAGATCAGGCTGGCGGCGGCGATGGCGCGCGCCAGCACCAGTCCGATGGCGAACGGAGCGGCCCATGCGCCCATGCCCGTGCTGCCCAGCGCGGCCCGCATGGCCTGCGGAATGGGCCCGATCACGTTGATGG